>CAZQPC010000637.1:0-1504 GCA_964595005.1 uncultured Magnetovibrio sp. | reverse complement strand
GTTGGTCTCGGTGGAAGCGGCGTCATCAGGCAGACACGTCGAAGAGGTCGCGGCGCCGATCGGCCATGCCAACCATCTTGTCTACGCCGCCTTCGACGGCACGGCTCAGGAAATCACCAACTCTTCGCGGGCCCGCCAAGATCATGCGGCGGCCGGGGCGGGGAAGACGGCGGTGCCGGAAGACATCCTGTTCGATACGGAAACGCCCGTGTACCGGGGAAACGACGACGGCGACGACGATTCGCAAACCTTGGCGACGGCAATTTTCCGGCTGTACCCCGACCGGGTCGCGTGGACCGTTCATGCCAACCCGCAGGAACCCGACGTCCTTGGCGGGCGCTTTGCGCTGAACGCCTGAGGGGTGCCGAAAAGATTGTTGCGCGGTGGGCACGGGTGCCGTGCTCGGCCGGTATCTTTACCGCCCTTCTTCGGCGTGGAATAAACGTCCGGCGAAAGGGAGCATCCTGATGACCGAGATCATTCTGCATCACTACTGGCCGTCACCTGTTTCAGAGAAGGTGCGCGCCGTTTTGGGCATCAAGGGCCTGGCCTGGCACTCGGTGGAAATCCCGCGGTTGCCGCCGAAGCCCGACCTGATGCCATTGACCGGCGGCTACCGGCTGACGCCGGTGATGCAGATCGGCGCCGATATCTACTGCGACACCCATGCCATCATCCCGGAGATCGAACGCCGCTTCCCCGAACCGACGCTCTATCCCGGCGGCGCCCAGGGATTGCCGTGGGCCCTGGCCCAGTGGACCGACGGCAAACTGTTCACCAATGTCATCCAGGTGGTCTTTGCCGACAACCGCGACACCATGCCGGACGGTTTCTGGCGCGACCGTGGCGGGCTGTACTTCGGTGACGATTACGACGGCGATGCCATCCAAGACGGGCTGGCCCAGAACCTGGCCGAAATCCGGACCCAGTTCGGCTATATGGACACGCGCGTCTCCGCAGACCGGAACTTCATGCTGGGCAGCGATCCGGGCCTGCCCGACGCGCTATGTTATTATCTGGTCTGGTTTTTCCGCGGCCGCTATTCCGGCGGGCCGGCCTTCCTTGACCAGTTTGCCGCCCTCAAGGCCTGGGAGCAGCGCATGGCCGACATAGGGCACGGGACGCCGCAAGATCTGTCCGCCAAGGCGGCCTTGGACATTGCCGCCGGGGCGGCGGCCCGTGTTGAAGAGCGTTCGGACCCGGGCGACCCGCAGGGCCTGGCGCCCGGCGACAAGGTCGACGTTGTCGCCGGCGCCGGCGGGGCCGCCGTGAGCGGCACCATCATCGGCCTATCACGCGATCATATCTCGATCCGCCGCGAAGACCCCAGGGTTGGTGCCGTATCGGTGACCTTCCCCAGGATCGGCTACGCCATCCGCCGCTAGAGCATCGTGCGCTATTTCATACGCCCTGAGATCACCGTTGCGGTGCCTCCGTCAGGAGAGGACGCGCGGGCGATGCGGGGTATCGGTTAGTGTTCTCGACGCAGCGGCGGCGCCGCAAC
>CAZQPC010000636.1:0-1505 GCA_964595005.1 uncultured Magnetovibrio sp. | reverse complement strand
AATACCGCAACGCTGCAGGATGCGACGTTACGATTGCCCGGAGTAGGCGATGCCGCCTCAATCGTTGCGCGCTACACTGGTGTGAGAACCGTATTGCTCAGCCTGCAGCGCGACTTTGCCCGCCAGTTGCCGGGTGCTGTGCTCGATGGTCGCGATATTGGAACTGTGGTCTGCCCGGATGCAGACGTTAAGCTTTTCATAACCGCTGATGCCAAAGTCCGCGCCGAACGGCGCTACCTGGAACTTGTATCGCGCGGCGAACCTGTCACGCGCTCCGGTGTTCTCGATATGATCCTCGTTCGCGACAAACGCGATCAGGATCGCGCGGACTCTCCGATGCGTGCCGCCGACGATGCCTTGTTGCTCGACACCACCAATTTGGATATAACACAGTCATTCGACGCCGCCGTCGAACTGATCAAGAGGAAGATCGGCCAGCGGGACGCCTAATTATTGCGCCCCAATTCTGCCTGGTGGGAAACCCCCTTCGTGTGCGGTTGTTCGTGAATAACAATTCGGAACCGGCAGGCTGAGCGCTGTGTCCGCCACTGCAAAGTGTGGCGGCTTTTGTGCGTTTGCCGCACTCCAAATCCCGCAATCGCTGGAACCGGCTTGCAGCCGCTGCTGACCGAGGCAGGACTGCAAGCGCTTGCAGCGTCAATCCATCAACGCGAACCAATGCCTAAGGAAACTGAATGAGTACGCCTGAAATCTCGAACGAAATGACACCCAGCATCGAAGACTTCACCGCGATGCTTGATGAAACGCTTGCCGCTGATGTTGCTTATGAGGGTAATGTCGTGCGTGGCAAGATCGTCAGCATCGAAAAGGATCTTGCCGTCATCGACGTCGGCCTCAAAATGGAAGGCCGGGTGCCGCTCAAGGAATTTTCCGTTGCCGGCAAGGACGCGGACCTCAGTGTCGGCGACGAGGTCGAGGTTTATCTGGAAAGAATTGAGAATGCCGCCGGCGAAGCCGTCCTCAGCCGCGACAAGGCACGCCGCGAAGAAAGCTGGGTCCGCCTTGAAAAGCAGTTCGAAGCCGGCGAGAAGGTTACCGGCGTCATCTTCTCGAAGGTCAAGGGCGGCTTCACGGTTGATCTTGACGGTGCAGTCGCCTTTCTGCCTGGCAGCCAGGTTGACATCCGCCCGGTTCGCGACATCGGCCCGCTGATGCACCAGGATCAACCCTTCCAGATCCTGAAAATGGACCGCCGCCGCGGCAACATCGTCGTCTCACGCCGCTCCGTTCTGGAAGAAACCCGCGCCGAACAACGTGCCGACATCGTCGCCCGCCTTGCCGAAGGTCAGGTTATTGATGGCGTCGTCAAGAACATCACTGACTACGGTGCGTTCATCGACCTCGGCGGCATTGACGGCCTGCTGCACGTCACCGACATGGCCTGGCGCCGCGTCAATCATCCCTCCGAGATCGTCAACGTTGGCGATACCGTGAAGGTTCAGATCGTCCGCCTCGGCGGTGAGATCGTCGAGGAGCAGCGCCGT
>CAZQPC010000635.1:0-1512 GCA_964595005.1 uncultured Magnetovibrio sp. | reverse complement strand
CCATGGCCGGCAGGAAGCGCCGGTTGTGGCCCAGTGCGCAGACGACGCCGGCTTCGGCACACGCGCGCGCCGCGCGTTCCGCACTTTCCCTGTCCATGGTGAAGGGCTTTTCGACGAAGACATGCTTGCCGGCTGCGGCCGCCGCGACGATCTGATCGGCGTGCTGGCCGTGCGGCGTCGCCAAGATCACGCCGTCCAGGCTGGCGTCGGTGAGCAGGTCGCCCAGGCCATCGCGGAGATCAATGCGCTTTTCATCGCAGTAGGCCTGGGCCTTTTCCTTGCGGCCCGTGCAGCCTGCCGCAATGGTGACGGCATCGGTTTTGCCATGAACCGAGTTGACCAGCACCTGCCCCCACCGGCCCAAACCGGCGATCCCTATGCGAACAGCCATCTCTCATTACCTCACAAATTTTCCGAAACCCTACGGCGCACAGTTATCCACCAGATACTCACGACCGCGCAACATATCATCCATAGTGCCGTAGGAACTCATGTAGTGGCCGGTGAAGCCCGTCGCTTCGATCCGCCGAAAGGTATCCCTGAAATCGATGATGCCGTCGCCCGGGAACATGTGGAGCTCAAATTCACCGTTGTTGTCGGCAAGGCGCACTTCGCGCAACCGGTCCGTCGGCATGCCGTCCAGGAAGCCCGTGATGCCATCGGGCACCAAGGTGGCGTGGTTGATGGTGAAGGACCAATTCAGCGCCGGCGATGGGATGGCGTCGAAGTAGTAAAGGCATTCCTCGACCGTGTGGGCCAGGTAATGGACTTCGGCCAGGTCCGGCTCCCAGTTCAGGTTTTCCAACAGCAATTGCACGCCTTTCTCTTCGGCGTAGGCGGTGGCCCGCTTCAGCCGCTCCAGTCCGGCCTGCATGCGCATTTGCTTGTCGTCGGTGAAATGATAGCCGGCGTGGACCTCGATCCATTCGGCGCCCATGCGCGCCGCGGCGTCGATGTAGGCGCGCAGATAATGATCGGCGGCGTCGCGCAGGAACGGCGAGACCTCGGCGATGTTGACGGCGGAAAGCGTGTGCAGGCCCATATGGATACCGGCCTCGGCGCAGGCCGCGCGGATCGGTGCGCAGCGGCTGTCGTCAAAGCTTTCCAGCGCGTTCGGTTCGATATCGATCTGGCAGTCGATATAGGTGACATCGTTGGCGCGGGCCCAGGCGACGGCGTCCTCGGCCGGCACCGTGCGGCTGCAATCGACGCCGATCCTGTCGCGGAAGTCCATTTTTTCTTTCCTCGCCGATGCGCCGGCACCATCATGAAGAGGCGGGCACGGTTTGCAACGCCCGATTGGCTTGCCGGGAGGGTCTCATGACACCACGTATCGTCGATCTGTCCATTGCCGTCCACGATGGCCATTGCCGCTGGGCGATCGAACGCGTGTTGGCGAAAAGCTATGAGGCGGGCGACACCCATCAGGCGACCCAGATGACCATGAGCTTCCATTCCTTCACCCATATGGACGCGCCCAAGCATTTCGACAAGGACGGCTTCACCACCAGC
>CAZQPC010000634.1:0-1514 GCA_964595005.1 uncultured Magnetovibrio sp. | reverse complement strand
ACCAATGCCCTCGGCAATGTCCAGGGATCCGCTGGTTTTTTCAGATAGCGCGCCGAGAACGGACTCCGTCACCGACGGCAACTTTTCGAAATCCAGCTTACCGGGATCGTCCTTGGCCAAGGTGAAAATCACACCGGGCAGTTTGATGTCACCGAGCGGCGTCTTGCCGATATCCGAATGAATGTCGGACAACTTGAAAGTTTCCGTGCGGAACATAACAACCGGCTTCTTCGACGCCCCGGCGCCCAGGAAGGCGACGGCGGCATCCAGGGTTTTGCCCTTCCAACTCATGGTCCCGCCGAAACCGGCGTTCGACACGGTCAGTTCGCTGAAAGCCAACTCCTTGATTCCGGGCACGCTGCTGAGCCCGGCAAGTCCGCCGATCTCGAAGGACTTACCCTCGGGTGCCGTCAGTTGCACGGCAACTTCCGTGCTGTCGCCTTTCTCCACCGACCAGGACACACTCAGCGATTGGGAGCCCAGCTGCGTGGTGGCGGTCATGGCCGCCGAGGTATCGTCTCCCGCATTGATATCGATTTCGACGCTGGAAAGATTGAGACCGGGGATGCCGAGCGCGGTTTTCCATTCGTCATCGACGGTGACGTTCATGTTGAAGGCCTTGCCGTCGGCATTGATCTCCGTTGTCAGATTGATGCTGGCGGTCGGCAGGGCGTAGCCGCCCGGCAACGTCAGCGAAAGTTCGGGCAGCGTGCCGATCAATGTAAAGTCCGGCGTCGGTTTGGTACCGGAGACGATCTCTTCAAGCATGGCCTGACTAAGCAGGCCGTTGATGACGATCTGCTTGGAAGCGTCGTCCTTGAACCCGACAAGATTCAATGCCTTGTCCGTCAGGGTCGATTTTGAAAGGTCCATGATGCCCAGCACGGTCAGGCCGGGCTTCACTTCAACGGCAAATTCATCATCGCCCGTCGCCGCGCTCAGGATCGTGGCCACTGAATCAGGTACATCATCGGCGCCCATTTCGCCTTCCGTATTGGACAGCACGAAGGCCTGATTATTGAGGCCGAGCTTATCAACCTCGTCGAGACCGGGAACCGACTTCACCAGATCGGATATCTTCAAATCCGATTTGGGTTTGAGCAATGCAAACCCCTGCGTGGAACAATCCGGCGCAAACAGATGGACGGACCAGTCACCACCGATTGGCAATGACAAGTCCCCGGAAATGACATCGCCGTCCAGGGTCAGGTTGGAGAAGGTTGCCGCGCCGAGGCCGTCAACGGTGCCGACCAGGGTCTCGATGCCGGCCCGGCAGGCAGCATCCGCGTAGGGTCCGGAAACGATATTTGATATGGCCTCGTTCAGCCCGGCGGCGTGGACGCCCGAGGGCGTTCCGAATGCAAAACACGTGACGGCAAGCGCCAGCGCCCGCGCTTGGCGCCCAAATCCGCGGCAAATCATTCTCAGATCCCCCTCCCCGGTAAATACAGCCGCCCAAACGAACCCCTGCTCCGTCGGTAACGGGCCGCCGTAGAAAGTTCATACCGTTCTAG
>CAZQPC010000633.1:0-1516 GCA_964595005.1 uncultured Magnetovibrio sp. | reverse complement strand
CCGGCGCGCGCGAGGCGGGCCTGCGCGAGGAGAAGAACGCGCTGCTGGCGCTGGACAACGATCTGGCGTTTCCGTTGATGGTCTTCGCCGTGCTGCGCCTGGGTGCCGTGGTGGTGCCCCTGTCGGTGCGCGACCAAGCGCCGGGATTGCGGCACGCACTGACCAATGCCGGGGCCAAGGTGTTGGTGGCGGAGGCGGACGTGGCGGCGGTCGTGCCGGGGGCGATTGAGACGCCGGCGTTGGAAGCGCGGTTCGTGGTCGGCGCGTCATGTGACGGCTTCGAGGATTGGGCGTCGTTGCGCGGTAACGCGGCGGCGGCGCCCGACGCCGTCGCCGTCGACGAAGAAGCCGCGGCCGCGATCCTTTATACGTCGGGAACCACGGGCACGCCGAAGGGTGCCGTGCTGACGCACCTGGGCATCATCCATTCGGCCACGGCCTATGCGCGCTTCTTCGGCCTCGGCCCGGACGACCGGGGCGCCGTGTTGGTGCCGTTCTCCCATGTCACCGGGCTGGTGGCGTGCTTGATGACCGCCGTACGCGCCGGCGGCGGCCTGATCATCGAGAAGAAATTCAAGGCGCCGGCGTTCCTAGAGATGGCGGCCCGCGAACGCATGAGCTTCACGGTCATGGTACCGGCCATGTACCACCTGATGTTCGTCCAGGACGATCCGGCGCGGCACGACCTGTCTCGATGGCGGATCGGCGGCTTCGGCGGCGCGCCGATGGCGGAACCGACGCTGAAGCTGCTGGCCGAGGCGCTGCCGGATTTGAAGTTGGTGAATTGTTACGGGGCGACGGAGACGACCTCGCCCGTCGTCATGATGCCGCCCGAGCACACGGCGGCCCGGCGCTTGAGCATCGGCAAGGCGTCACCGGGCGCCGTGGTCCGTGTGATGGACGAAAACGGCAGGGAATGCCCGCCCGGGACAAAGGGCGAGCTCTGGCACGCCGGCGCCATGGTGGTGCCCGGGTACTGGAACGACACAGGCGCCACGGCGCGGGAGTTTCAGGACGGTTTTTGGAAGTCCGGTGATCTCG
Source organism: uncultured Magnetovibrio sp. (assembly GCA_964595005.1). GTDB lineage: Bacteria > Pseudomonadota > Alphaproteobacteria > Rhodospirillales > Casp-alpha2 > UBA3470. The sequence goes on along the minus strand of CAZQPC010000633.1, from coordinate 475 downwards.
GCTCGACGGATGACGAAGGCTTCGTCTATATCCACGACCGCATCAAGGACGTCATCAACCGGGGCGGCGACAACGTCTATTCGGCCCAGGTGGAGGGCGTGTTGATGGAGGTCGCGGGCGTTATAGAGGCGGCGGCCATCGCCAGGCCCTGCCCGGTGCTGGGCGAGCGGGTGCATGCGGTCGTGGTGGTGGACGGTGATGTCGCGGAAGCCGATTTGACCGCGCACTGCGCCGGGCAATTGGCCAGCTATCAGGTGCCGGAGAGCTACACCTTGCGGGCCGAGGCGTTGCCCCGGAACGCCAACGGCAAAATCATGAAGCGGTTGTTGCGCAAGAATTCGTAGGGTCGGCGTACTAGAGCATCGTGCGCTATTTCGTACGCACTGAGACGGTCAGTCCGGTTTGCCGGCTAGGAAGGGATCGCGCCGTGATGCCGGCGCATCACCAGCGGACCGTGACGCCGTCCGGCGGACCG
>CAZQPC010000632.1:0-1518 GCA_964595005.1 uncultured Magnetovibrio sp. | reverse complement strand
ATCCACCCGGCGCCCACTACAACCACATCAAGTCCTGCTATAATCTGGTCTATCGGACGAATGCCTTTGGCGCCCGGGACCGCGAGCGGCCGCTGAAGTCCAGTGGCGCCCGGGTCATCGTGCTCGGTGATTCCTTCGTCGAGGGCTATGGCCTGGCCCGCGAAGCGCGGGTTTCCGACCGTCTTGAGGCCGCCACCGGCACGCCGCACCTGAATTTCGGCACGTCCGGCGGGTTCGGACCGACCCAGTCCTATCTGTTGTACAAGACCCTGGCGAAGCGATTCGACCATGATCAGGTCATTTTTCACATTCTCCCCGACAATGACTTCGGCGATGACGATCCGGCGGCGGCGGCGGCGCGCGATGATCCAAGATATGCGCCCTTTTTCTACAAAACAGATGCCGGCTTCACGCTACGCTATCGGAATGCCGATCAATTGGGCGGCACCGCGCAGACCCTTCGGCGGGCAAAGAAACGTGCGCTCCGCAGCGTGCTCAGAAGTTTCAGCTACGGCGCCAATGTTCTCGACTACCTGAAGGCGGCCATCGCCTATCAACAGGGCGGCCCCGGAAAGATGGGGGGAAAGGCCCGAGGCAACGCCAAGGGATATTCCGGCTATCACGATTTCACCGCCGACCAATGGGCACGGTTCAGTCACGTGTTGAAGTTGTTTCTCAGCGAAGCCGACGGCAAAAAAATCAGCCTCGTCATCATCCCCAGGCCGAATGACATTGCCCGCGCCGCGGGCCACACGGAAACGCCGTTGATGATCGCGTTATCGCAAGTCCTCAATAACCGGCCGGACGTGCGCGTCATTGATCTGCTGGCGGCCTTTGCCACGCACCCGGACCCGGGTACGCTCTACAACCGCTGCGACGGCCATTGGTCGGCGGCCGGCGCGGCGCTGGCGGCGGCGACAATTCTCAAAGATCATTAAGCGGCATGCAGATGACGAAAATCCTCGAACGAAATGCCGAATTCATCACCAGCCGCCGCGGCTTCGTGGTCTATATCGTTTGCGTGCTCAGCGTCCTGGCGCTGATCCGAACGTTCCTGTTTCCCGGTGTCGGCGGCGATGACGGCGAACAATTGGTGTTCTCACAGTTTTTCAGTTGGGGCTACCAGATCCGCAATCCACCGCTGTTCACCTGGCTTCTGATCGGCGTGCAAACCGTGCTGGGACCGACGGTGTTCTCGGTGGTCGCCTTGCGGATGCTTATTTTAATCAGCATTTATCTGCTGAGCTTCCGTATCACCGAACTCATTTGTGACGACCGGCGCTTGGCGGCGCTGGCGGCAGGCTCTCTGTTGATGGTGTTCTACATGGGTTGGAACACCATTCACGGCTTCAGCCATTCGGCATTTGTCACGGCATTTTATCTGGCCGCCTTGCTGCTGGTCCTCCAGATCCGGCGTGAAAATTCGGCCCGGCATTTGGTCGCGCTGGGCATCGTCCTGGGGCTTGGCATGCTGGCCAAATACAGCTTCGCCATCTTCGCCGTTGCCCTGTTGGTGGC
>CAZQPC010000631.1:0-1522 GCA_964595005.1 uncultured Magnetovibrio sp. | reverse complement strand
CGGCGTTGAAACCGGGCTATGTGCAGGTTCGTGTCCATGCCTCCAGCGTCAATCCCGTGGATTGCAAGGTGCGCAGCCTGGGCCTTCCTTTTGGCCCGGAACTGCCCGGCGTGCTGCACGGTGACGTGGCCGGCGTGGTTGAAAAGCTCGGCGACGGCGTGACGGCCTTTCAGCCCGATCAACGGGTCTACGGGTGTGCCGGCGGGGTGCGCGGCGAAGACGGCGCGCTGGCGGAATTGATGAACTGTGACGCCGAGTTGCTGGCGCCCATGCCGGAAAACCTGGATTTCGCCGAAGCGGCGGCCCTGGCGTTGGTCACCATCACCGCCTGGGAAGGCCTGATTGACAAGGCGCGCATCAAGGCCGGGCAGAAAGTTCTTATTCATGCCGGCGCCGGCGGTGTCGGGCATGTCGCCGTTCAGGTGGCGGCGGCGAAAGGCTGCGACGTGTTCGCGACGGTTTCCGGTGATGCAAAAGCCGCTATCGTCGAGGGCTTTGGCGCCACGGCCGTCAACTACCGGGACCTGTCCGTCGACGAATACGTCGCCAAACATACGGACGGCGCCGGTTTCGATGTGGTCTATGACACGGTCGGCGGCGACAATATTCCAGCCTCTTGGGCCGCGGTCCGCCACAACGGCGTCGTGCTGTCATGCCAGACCAATTCGCCCCATGATCTGACGCCGCTGCATCTCAAGGGCATCACCCACGCCGGCGTATTCATGCTGATCCCGCTGCTCAGCGGCATCGGCCGCGTCCATCACGGTGAAATTTTGCGTGACGTTGCCGCCCTGGCGGACAGCGGGAAGCTGCGGCCGCTGATGGATCAAAAATCGTTTACGCTGGAACAGACCGCCGATGCCCATGCGCATTGGGAATCGGGTGCCGCCGTCGGCAAGATCGCCATTCATGTTCAGCCGTGAGATTGGCCGGCGGCATCCTTCCGAAAAAGCCAGTGGTAACGCGAACCGAGCAAGATGAGGGCGACGGTGGCGGCGACCAGGACGCCTTGAAACAGACCGGCCGACCCGCGCCCCATGGGAAAGGCCAGGAACCAGGTCAGCGGCACCATGATGCCCAGGAAGGAAACGGCCTGGATCAGGCACGCCGCCCAGACATCCTGACGGCCCCGGAGCGCATTGGCGATCACCGCCTGACCGCCATCGGTGACCAAGGCCACGGCAACCCAGAAAACCAAGGGTATCGCGGCAACCAGGACTGCGGCTTCGGTGCTGAACGCGCCGGCCAGAAGGTCGCTGAAAACGACCATAACCACGCCCAATATAGCGGTCGCAATGGCCGACATGGCCAGCCCTGTCCAGCCGGCCAGGGCGACGTCTCGGTGGTCGCCGCGGCCATGCGCGATGCCGACCCTGACCGCCGTGGCCGCGCCAATGCCGATGGCAACCATGAACGACACAACCATCATGTAAAAGGCGATGGAAAAGGCCGCCAATTCCGTCGGCCCCAACCAACCGGCAAATTGCTGCATGGCCGTAAACGCGCACGTCTCGACGGCCAA
>CAZQPC010000630.1:0-1527 GCA_964595005.1 uncultured Magnetovibrio sp. | reverse complement strand
ATCCGCTTCTAAGGCTTGAAGCCACCAACGGAGCGACCGGCGAATGAAGATCGGCATCCTCGTCAACGAAGGGCCTTTTACCCATCAGGCGTCCGACAGCGCCTATCATTTCACCAAGGCGGCGCTTGAGAAGGGCCATCAGGTGCTGCGGGTGTTTTTTTATTACGACGGCGTTAACAACGCCAACAAACTGTCGGCGCCGCAGGCTGACGACCGCAATCTGGTCAATCTTTGGAGCGAACTGGCGGGCGAGCACGGTGTTGATCTGGTGGTCTGTGTTGCCGCTGCGCTGAGGCGCGGCATCAAGGAAGATATCCTGGCCGACGGCTTTCGAATTTCCGGTTTGGGTCAGCTCATCGAACTGGGCATGGCCGCCGACCGGACCGTGGTTTTCGGGGATTAGGGCAACATGGCCGAGCAGGATTTTGATACGGAAGGTGTGAAAAAACACTTCATGTTCGTCAACCGCAAGGCGCCCTACGGCACGATTTATGCCCTTGAGGTATTGGAGATGATCCTGATCTCGGCGGCTTTTGAACAACACGCGGTCATTGCCTTTATGGATGACGGCGTGTTCCAGATCCAGAAGGGCCAGGACACGGCCGCCACGGGGATGAAAAACTTTTCCAAGACCTACGGCGTCGTTGAAATGGAAAAAGAGGACGCCGACGAGGATGAGGACATCGACATGGTCTGGCGCATCGTCGTTGAGCAGGAGTCGATGGCGGCACGCGGCCTGACGCCGGACGATCTGGTCATTGATGTGGAGATGCTGCCCAGTGCTGAGCTGGCCGATCTGATGGCCGACCAGGACGTGGTTTTCAGCGGATGAGTTGTTCATGAGCATGTTGCATACGGTCAATAAGTCACCCTTTGAACGCAATGCGCTGGAAAGCTGCCTGCGCATGGCGACGCCCGGCAGCGCCGTCCTTTTGATGGAAGACGGCGTTTACGCTGCCCTGGCGGGTACGGCGAAGAGCGCCCTGGTCGAAGGGCGCCAAGGCGAATTGAATTTTCATGTGCTGGCGGCGGACCTGGATGCCCGCGGGCTGGCCGAAAAACCCCTGATCGATGGTGTTGAGACCGTCGACTACAGCGGGTTCGTTGATCTTGTCACCGCCAACGACGCCATGCAGGCGTGGTTGTGAGAAATTGTTCTGAAGAAGGAGAAAACACATCATGGCTTATGAACTGAACGGCGAAACATTTGCCGCCGACGAAGAAGGCTACATCACCGACATCGGTCTTTGGAACAAAGACTTGGCGGACCTGATCGCCGAGGACGAGGACATTGAGATGTCTGATGACCATTGGGAGGTCGTCAATTTCCTGCGCGACTACTACGAAGAATATCAAGTGGCGCCGGCTGTCCGCGTGCTGACCAAGGCGATCAAGAAATCCCTGGGACCGGACAAAGGCAACAGCGGCTATCTCTATGAGCTGTTCCCCTACGGTCCGGCCAAGCAGGCCTGTAAGATCGCCGGCCCGCCGAAACCCACCGGCTACGACCACTGTGGGCCCGCCAGA
>CAZQPC010000629.1:0-1545 GCA_964595005.1 uncultured Magnetovibrio sp. | reverse complement strand
TCAGGACATACGAAAACTCGGAGAATGCGGAAGACGCAATTAGACAACAGTATATTCTTTTCCGCACGTCCCCCGCCCGTTACGGGGACACGATCAGCCTGCGTCGGCGCGCGCGGAAATGCCGGAGCATCATCATGTCCCCGGAACCTCGCGCCGGGCGACCGTCGCCAGCTATTCACCCCGCCGCAAACCGCACAACACCAATGTCCGCCTCACGCAACCGCATATGATACGCATCATGGCGGGCTTGCATCCGGAGCATCGTGTCCATCCTGACCCCGAAGGCTTTCTCAACCCGGAGCGCCATTTCCGGCGACAGCGAGGCTTTTTCGTTCAATAGCCTGGACAGGGCCGGGCGGCCGACACCCAAGGCCTCGGCGGCGGCGGTGATGGAGAGATCATCCGGCAAAACGGCGCGCCTGATAAAGCCGCCCGGGTGAACCGCTTTCATGCCGATTTTCGTCGTCATCCTTCAATCTCCAAAGCGATCAACGACCGTCATAATAATCAACCGCAAACCCCCGTTCAAATCGGTGTCGAGCCGGAATTTTCCCCACGGCCAACGATTAATCCTCCGTCTCCCCGATCCCCGCCAACACCACCTCGGCGGCCCGCGCCAACACCGGCACGCGGCCAACCACGAACCGCCACAGCGCCTGCGGATTGATGCCGTCATAGTCATGGCGCAACACGCTGCCGAAGCGGCGCAACGCCGGCAGGTCGGCGTCGGGGAAGTCGGCATCATAGGCATCGCCCAATTTGCGGGCCGCCTCGGCGATGCGCTCCAGGCAGCGCTCGACGGCGTCGCGCATCATATCGCTGGCGAGGAAGGCGGCTTCATCAATGTCTTCGGTGTAGGTTCGGATGCGCCGGCAGTTATCAGCGATATCCGTCCAGCGCTGGTGCGGCCGTTCAGAAGGCATAGACGGCGTCGCGTTCAACCGCCGCCAGCACTGCGGGCTTCAGGCTGGCGCGGTCGGCAACGTCAACCCGGGCGCCAGGGCAGCGGGCCTGGATGGCGGCGGCGATCAGGTCTGCCGTGTTGACCATGTCCAGGACATCGCCGACGCTGGCCGGGTCCGTATGGATGATCACATCCACGTCGCTGTCCGGCCCGTCCAGGCCGCGGGCCGTGGAGCCGAACAAACCCGCCCGCAGCACGCCCCGGCCTGCGAGATCGGCACGGCATTCGCGCAGCGCATCCAGGGCCGGCAGCAGCCGGCTTGCGTTCAAGGCAGGCGCGCGGCCACGGCTCAGGCCTTGGGCAAAAGCGCGCAGCTGCGGCCGGGCCGCCAAGGGCACCGGCACGGTGACATCGACAATACCTTGACGGCGCAGCCGTTCGCGGCGGGACCGCTGCCGGGCGGCGTTACTGGACATGGTCCATCCTCCGGTTGCTGAGCGGGGTATTCAGAATATTACATGAATTTTTTTGTGTTACAAGTAACAGTCTCTTATTCCGCACTGCAGTAAAAACGGTGACAGTGAAAACGGTGACAGAGGAAAACGGTGACAGTATATCCTTTTCGGTGCAGTGAAAACGGT
>CAZQPC010000628.1:0-1548 GCA_964595005.1 uncultured Magnetovibrio sp. | reverse complement strand
GAAAACCCTGGAAAACCGTCTCTATGGGTCATTATTAGTGCAACTTGGTATTATGCAGATAGGCGGCGAAGGATTCCGATACATCTAATTCGACAAATTACCGGGAAGATTAAACAAGCGACACAAAATACGCCAATGTAACCAGAGAATATTTGGCCGCAGCTTCAACTCGAACCTGCGACGCCATTGTCGCCAGTTCGAGGGCCTACAATTCGCCTGTCACCCGCTGTGCGCATCGTAGGAAACCAGCGACCGTACGTGGGGCTCCAATCCCTTCCACACGACGGCAAATCATCAATTTAAAAAGGAGAAATCGATGGCTCTTAGCAGCATCGCGATCTGTTCGCGCGCGCTCTTGAAATTGGGCGCGAACACCATCGCATCATTCGACGAAGGTACCGCGGAGGCGGAAGTTGCCGCCAATCTCTATCCCTCCATCCGGGACGGTCTGCTTTCAGCGCATCCGTGGAGTTTCGCCACTGCACAGACGTCCCTGGGCAAATTGGCGGCGGCGCCGATCGCTGACTTCGAGGCGGCTTTTCAGTTGCCGTCTGACTTCTTGAGAGCGCTTTCTGCCGGGCCGGAAGGTCGTGGTCGGGGAGTCGAGTACCGGATCGCGGAAAGCCGGCTTTATGCGAATGTGAACCCGATCATCCTGACCTACGTTTTTCGCCCGGACGAACAATCCTTTCCACCGTTTTTTGATCAGGCCCTCATTACCAAATTGGCCGCCGAATTCTGTATTCCGATGACGGAAAGCACGACACGGTCAGAAAGCCTTCATAAGCACGCGGAAAATGAGTTCCGGCGCGCCAAGATGATCGATTCCCAACAGGACCTGCCGCAGAGGTTCGAGGACTTCCAGCTAACGGAGGTGCGCTACTGATGGCCAAAATCACACAACAAAAAACCAGTTTTACAGCCGGCGAAATTTCACCCCGCATGTTGGGCCGCGGCGATCTTCGCGCCTATGAGAACGGCGCATCGAAATTGCGTAACGTTTTTGTTCATCCAACAGGCGGGCTGTCGCGCCGCGCCGGCCTGCGTTATGTGGACACGGCCCAGGGATCGGGCCGGCTGATCGCTTTTGAGTTCAATACGGAGCAGGTGTATCTGCTGGTCTTCACGGATTTGCGGGTCGACGTCTACAAGGACGGCGCCAACGTTGCCAATTTTTCAGTTCCTTGGACTGAAGCGGAAATTTCCCAGATCGTCTGGGTGCAGAGCGCCGATACTTTGCTTGTCGTTCATCCCGAGGTATCACCGCGAAAAATCACCCGGACGTCCGATACATCCTGGGCTGTATCAGAATGGGTTTTCGTTGACGGTCCTAGCGGAGATCGCATCAAGCAGCCGCATCACAAATTCGCTGACGACGATGTCACGCTACAGGCCAGTGCAACGACCGGCACGGTGACGTTGACCGCATCTGCCGATGTGTTCGTATCCGATCATGTGGGCACGCGGTTCCGATTGCAGGACAAAGAAGCGGAAATCAGCGCCTACACATCGGCAACGCAGGCCCAGGCCGTCGTCAAGGAGACCCTT
>CAZQPC010000627.1:0-1593 GCA_964595005.1 uncultured Magnetovibrio sp. | reverse complement strand
AGCACGACATTTCCGTGCCCATTTCCCGGGTTCCGGAATTCGTCGCCAAGGGCGGGCCCTTGGTCGAAGACACCATCCCCGGCGCGCGCCTCTTGCCCTTCGGCCACATGGGCGACGGCAATCTGCATTTCAACATGCTGCAGCCCGACGGCATGGACCGCGACGCCTTCCTGGCCCACAAGGCGGACATCAACCGCCGGCTCCATGACCTGGCGATTTCCATGGACGGCACCTTCAGCGCCGAACACGGCATTGGCATCGCCAAGGCCGGCGAGTTGGCGCATTACCGCTCGGATGTGGAGATGGACCTGATGGGGCGGGTCAAATCGGCTTTCGATCCGGCGGGCATCATGAACCCGGGCAAGGTGTTGGCGAAAAGTTAAACCGATGCCCGGAACGTCTCGACATGATGCCGGCTATCGTTCGACCCGGCTGGACCGGGACAGCCTCAGGCGGCGCCCCTGACCTTCCTTGGCAGCGCCTGGCTCACACCCCAGCGCTTGAGCGCCGAAAGGACCGGTTTCAGCGTGCGGCCATCGGGGGTCAGGGAATACTCGACCTTTGGCGGCACCTGGGGATAGACCTCGCGATGCACCAGACCATCCCGCTCCAACTCCCGCAATTGGTTGGTCAGCATGCGTTGCGTGATGTTTGGATGCAGGCGACGCAGTTCGTTGAAGCGCTTGGTGCCCTCGAGCAATCGGAACAAAAGTAACGCCTTCCACTTGCCGCCGATCATGTCCAAGGCGGCTTCCACGGGACAATCCGTATAGTCGGTGTGGCGTTGTTTGCGCATGGCGGGCTCTCCGGTCACTTCGTCTACAGTATACTTATTGATACTATATGCGATATTTGTGCGTACTTACAATAAATGTTTATACCTTGTATATGGCATGTGTTTATAACAACCATTGGAGACATGAACCATGCCACTCATTCAAATCAAGGGTATCGGCGGCTATCTGTCGCTGGCCGAGAAGCAGACCATCATCAGCAAGGTGACGGACGCGGTGCTTTCCGTCGAAGGCGAAGGCCTGCGGGACGTGACCTGGGTCACCATCGAGGACGTCGAGCCCGGCGCCTGGGGCGTCGGCGGCAACCCGGTCACGGACGACATGTTGCGCGACATGTCGGGGCGTAACGCCGCGGAATAGATCACCATACGGGCGCCCGGCCTCGGCCGGGCGCCTGCGTGGCGCCCTTCGGCCACATGGGCGGCGGCCTGCACGACAATATGCGCAGCCGGACGGCATGGACCGCGATGCGTTCTTGGCCGGCAAGGCCGACGAGCTGGCGCATTACCGCTCGGATGTGGAGATGGATCTGATGCGGCGGATCAAGGCGGGGTTCGATCCGAAGGGCATTATGAATCCGGGGAAGATGGTGGGGGGAGACTAAGACGGCGCGGAACTGATCGATCATCAGCATAATTATCGAACCGTTTCGATGGGTGCGGACATTTGTTGAAATTCTTGTTAGAATAGAATGTCAACGAATTTTGGAGCGGTCCAACACGATGTCCGACGAAGTGGCCTTTGGCACCTCCAATGAACGTGTCTCCAATCTTGTGAATAGTGCTGTTGACGTTGTTTC
>CAZQPC010000626.1:0-1601 GCA_964595005.1 uncultured Magnetovibrio sp. | reverse complement strand
TCGACGTGCGGGGTGAATGTCGGCTTGTGTTTGCCGCGAAGGCGGGTGGCGATGATGGATGCGAGGCGGCCGACAACAAGGCCTTCACCGTCGATCAAGATCCATTTCTTCTCCACCTCGCCCGGTTTGGCCGAGTAGGTCTTCATAGTGGTTGTCCTGAGGTTCTTTGGGCGCGCTAGTGCGGTCCATTGGAAAAACTGCATGATGTCATACAGGTAAATTCGATGCACGACAACGGCTAATTGTTATTGTATTTCAATCGATTACATAATACGGTAATATAATACCAAATTGTGGTTTTATGATACCGTGTGGTTTCCCTAACCAACCGGCATGGCATAAGTGCAGGTTGCGTGGGCGACCATCTTGTCGTTGCCGTCGGAAAAAATGCGGCAGTCGGCCATGGCCAGGCGGCGGCCAAGGCGAAGCAGGTGGGCGTGGCAGATCATGTCCGCCGGAGCGGGCCTTGCGAGAAAATTGATGGTCATGGTGGCAGTGACAGCGTCGACCGCCATCGGCCCCTTCTCGGACAGGATCGCGATCCAGGCGGAAATATCGGCAAGCTTGAACATTGTCGGTCCGGAGACGCTGCCACCGGGGCGGATGAACTTGTTGTCGATTGGCAGGCGAACGGTCGCGGTCATATCGGCGAGGTTCTCGATGACAAACGCGCCGATGTCGTCGCGTGCCTGCGGAAAGTTATGATCAATCAATGCCGTGACGCCGGCCTTATCGTAGAGCTGCCACGACTCACTGGTTCCTGCCGTCATAAAAATCTTCCCGCGTTGGTGATGAAATCGGTTTTAGGCCTTGTATCGGACAGAATTCGCATCGACAAACGCTTGCACACCTGAATGTGTGGCGACGGCTGTCATTGCGGATAGGCATGTGAGCTGCGCCTGGTTTAATGATCTGGAGATGACGGAAATGATCCGTACTTTGACGCAACTGTTTGGCCTTTCAATGTTAGTGGCCGCCCTGACGTTCGCGGCGGCGCCGGTCAGCGCCCAGGATGAGTTCAAGCAGGTCAAACTGACTGAAAAGCAGATCAAGGGCTACATTAGTGCCCATCCGAAAATGCAGGGCCTGCTGCAGAAGATCGACAAGGCCGGCGATAAGCCCGACAAAAAGCTGCTTGCCGGTCTTGAGGACCTTGCCAAGAAACATGGCTTTGCGTCTTTCGAAGAGCTTGATGCGGTTGCCGCGACGGTATCGTTCATGGTTACCGGCTTCGATCAGGAGAGCGGTGAATTCAGCGAGCCTCGCAAGGCGCTGGCAACCGAAATTGCCGCCCTGAAGAAGGACAAGTCGATGCCTGATAAGGAGCGCAAAGAATTGATCAAGGAGCTCGAAGACTCGGTCAAGACGACGCCCGATGTCGCACACAAGAGCAACATCGCACTCGTCAAAAAGCACCTCAAGAAGCTCGAAAAGATTGACTAGAACCGTTCACATTTAGTTTGGAATATCTGTGTCCTGCGCCCGGCCACCCAACGGCACGATTTGAGGGCGGCCGGAAGGGCGTGGCCCGATCTTATGTTGAATGGCACTAATCGAGGCCCCAGCCGGCGAACACAGCGCGGGCTTCGGCTGCCACATCG
>CAZQPC010000625.1:0-1604 GCA_964595005.1 uncultured Magnetovibrio sp. | reverse complement strand
CGCTTCTCGCTCGTCGCCATCCAGGGGAAGGACATCGTCGACGGCAACCGCAAGGACTGGACGCCCTGGGCGACCACCGTCACGCCCCCCGAATCGTTGCACGCCCATTTCAACGACGGCGGCAAGATGGCGAAGTTCCTGATTGTCCAGGACGGCGGGCTGTATTATCACGCCCGCACGATGGGGTTTTCCTTCGACTAATCCCGGTGCCGTGGCACAATAGGCCATGCGCCTGATATTGCTTGCCGGATCAATGTTCGCGACCGTCATCACCTCGCCGATAACGGCCGCCGGCGGCGAATGGATCACCGACCCTAAGGCCGGTTGCGCGGTCTGGAATCCGGCCCCCGTCGAGGGCGAGACGATCACTTATGAAGGCACCTGCAAAGACGGCCTGGCGAACGGCGCCGGGCGCCTGCGCTGGTATCGGGGCGGCAAGCTGAACAGCATCTACAAAGGTGACTACCGGGCCGGCCGAATGCACGGCCATGGCGTCTTCCTGTTTCCCGACGGCAGCCAATATAAAGGTGCGTTCCGCAACGGCCATCGGCATGGCCACGGAATCCGGACCTGGCCCAACGGCAACCGTTTCGAAGGCGAGTTCCGGCGCGGCAAGCGGCACGGACCCGGGATCATGGATTTCGCCAATTCCCTGCGCTACGAAGGCCCCTATGCCGAAGGAAAACCACACGGTGCCGGCGGTTGCTACACGCCGGACCGTGGACAGTGGCGGTGCCGCTGGCAGCACGGCAAATTGGTCGAATAAGCCCCCCGCTTGACGCATAACTGTGTTGACGAAAATTCACTGGTCGCGGCCTCAGGCACGGTGCATATGATGCGCCTCAAGTCACCTTCACCGAGGCCGATATGCCAAACGATGAGCATCCCCTGAACGGACCCCACCCGACCGATTGACGATGAGTTAATTACGGCGGCGGCTGAGAGTCGCCGCCGGACTTCGTGAACAGCATGGCGAAGCGTTCGCCTTTGTCGGCCCGTGCCATGTGGGCCGTCCCCGCCGGCACGTGCACCAGCTGTCCGCGTACGACATTGAGTACCGAGCGCTTACCGCCCGTTTCCAGCACCAGTGAGCCGCGTCCTTCGATGGCCAAAAATATCTCGTCGCGGTCCTTGTGGGCATGCAGCACGCCTTGCTGACCAGCCTCGAAACAGACCATCTGGACCATGATGGTGCCAGTGCCAACGAGATCCTTGCGGACCCGCTTGTCGGCTGAGAAAGACATCTCGGCGGCAAGATCGATGGCCGTGATGGGATCGTCAGCGGGCATGGCCGGTCCTCCGTTCCAAAGGCGAATTCAAAGATAGCCGATCGGGGCTTCGGCGGGTATCTTTCCTGTCCGGCGATCATTGGGGAGGCACCAAATATGAAAATCGCGGTCATGGCGACAGGCGGCGTGGGCGGCGTGTTCGGCGCGAAACTTGCCGCCGCCGGCGAAGACGTCACGTTCATCGCCCGCGGCGCCCATCTAGAGGCGATCCGCAACAACGGCCTGACCATTGCAGGTGACGACGGCGACAAGGTGATGAGCGACGCCCGCGCCCATGACGACCCGGCCGCCATCGGCCCCGTCGATGTGGTCATG
>CAZQPC010000624.1:0-1627 GCA_964595005.1 uncultured Magnetovibrio sp. | reverse complement strand
TCGGCCATGCCGGTGGGGGAACCCTGGTTGCAACGCTGTAGGCCCATCGGCCCCGCCGAGGACCACCCATCAAAGACATGCGGTCTTGCTCCCGGGGCCAGCCCGGGGCCTCACAATTCGAATTGTTGCAACCGTCGGAGCCAGCTAGTCGAAGTCGAAGCCCAAATTATGGAGCGCGGCCTTGAGGGCGGGACGTTTGGCGACGCTGAACCCTTTCGCCAAGCGCTCGGTCCAGGGCACCCCGTCGGCGCGCCCGGCGGCTTCCTTCTGTGCGTCCAGCTTGGCGTTGTAGGCGTCGTTGAGCTCGGCCAGGGGCTTCTCTTCATAACGTTCCCAGTGGATCACGCCGTCGTCCGGGTAGCGCGGTTTCGAGGGTGGGCGTTCGGCCGGGAAACCGAGCGTCATGCCGAACACGACGAACACGCCGTTCGGCAATTTCAGAGCCTTGGCGACGGCTTCCGGGTGGTTGCGCATGCCGCCGATCATGCAGCCGCCGAGGCCGAGCGATTCGGCCACCAGTGCCGCCGACATGCCGGCGAGCGCCGCGTCGATGATGGCGACGAGTGACATTTCCGTGTGTCCACGGGCCAGTGCGCCGCCGCCCTGTTCGATGGCCTGGCCGAGGCGGTGAATGTCGGCGCAGATGGCCAGGAAGACGGGTGCGTTGGCGACGTGGGCCTGGCCGCCGGCCAGTTCGGCCAAGGCCGCCTTGGTCGCTGGATCGCGGATGACGACGAAGCTGTAGGCCTGCATGTTCGACGACGTGGGGGCGTGTTGGGCGCTGGCCAAGACGGTGCGGATCAGATCGTCGGGGACGGCCTGGTCGGTGAAGTGGCGCACGCTGGAGCGGGCTTTCAGGGCGGCAATGACCTCGGAGTGGTAGGTCTTGGGCGGCGCCGAAGTGTCTGCGCCGTCCGCCGTCTCAGACGGTTGCGATGTCTGCGGCGGCCGCGCCGCGGCGGCCTTATGCAGGACGTTCTGCAGGTTGGTCCTGAGCTCGGCGGGGCCGGCGTCCTTGCGCAGGAAATCCTTGGCGCCGTTGGCCATGCAGCTTTCCGCCAGGGTCGTGTCGGCCATGCCCGTCAGCATCACCACATGGGCTTCGGGATGGGCATCCAGCAGGCCGCGCAGGGCATCCAGGCCGTTGACCCGGGGCATGTTGATATCCAGCAAAACCAGATCCGGCCGGTGCGCCTTGTACAAGGGCAGGGCATCGGCGCCGGTCTCGCCGGTGGCGGCGACCGTGCAGTCCATGGTCTCCAGGACACTGCCGACCAGCATCCGGATCAGGTCATCGTCGTCGATGATGATGGCGTTGGTGGTCATGGGGCGGCGGTCCTCCCGGCCAAAATGCTCGCCCGTCCTGTTGTAAGGCGTTCCGGCCCCGGCATCAATGAGGGCGTCGACGATGGGGTTATGGCAGGTTCCCGGCGCGCGGATTTTTCATTTCCGGCCGGCGGCGTTATAGTGCCGGCGCCCGGCGAAGGAGGGGCCAGACCATGAGCGACGAAAATTCCCAGGCGGCCTGGCCGAAGGCCCTGTTCGACATCTTGAGCGCCGCCGGCGTGACCCTGTATCCCTACATTCCCGATGCCGGCAACAAGGTCTTGATCGAACTGGCGGAAGC
>CAZQPC010000623.1:0-1633 GCA_964595005.1 uncultured Magnetovibrio sp. | reverse complement strand
GGCCGGATTCCCGATCGCGTCCGACGGCGATTTCGAAGCCGTCAACGAAGTCGCGAAACTGGTCAAGACCTCCACCGTGTGCGGGCTCGCCCGCGCCACCCGGATCGACATCGAGCGCTGCGCCGAAGCCGTCAAGCCGGCGGAACGATCACGTATCCATACCTTCATCGCCACAAGTCCGCTGCATATGAAGCACAAACTGCAGATGGAACCCGACGCCGTTCTGGCCCAGGTCAGCGACAGTGTCACCCGCGCCCGGTCCTTTGTGGATGACGTGGAATGGTCGGCCGAGGACGCGACGCGCACCGAGCACGATTTCCTGTGCCGTTGCGTCGAGGCGGCCATCGACGCCGGCGCGGGCACGGTCAATATCCCCGATACCGTCGGCTATACGGTGCCCGAGGAATACGCCACCCTGATAGACATGCTGCGGAACCGGGTGCCCAATATCGACCGTGCGGTGATCTCGGTGCATTGCCACAATGACTTAGGATTAGGCGTGGCCAATTCGCTGGCCGCCGTCAAGGCCGGCGCCAGACAGGTCGAATGCACCATCAATGGGCTGGGCGAGAGGGCCGGCAATGCGTCCCTGGAAGAAGTGGTGATGGCGCTGAAAACCCGCCCCGACGCCATGCCTTTCGCCACCGGCATCAAAACCGAGGACATCATGAAGGCGTCCCGGCTGGTGTCCGGCGTCACCGGCTTCGCGGTGCAGCCCAACAAGGCCATCGTCGGCGCCAACGCCTTCGCCCATGAGGCCGGCATCCATCAGGACGGCATGCTCAAGCATGCCGGAACCTATGAAATCATGACCCCGGAATCGGTCGGGTTGAAGACATCGAAAATGGTGCTCGGCAAGCATTCCGGACGCCATGCCTTCGTCGACAGGCTGAAGGGCCTGGGTTACGACCTGGGCGACAATGCGCTCGAGGACGCCTTCAAGCGGTTCAAGGACCTGGCCGACATGAAGAAAGACGTTTTCGATGAGGATATCATCGCCCTGGTCGATGACGAGGTGGTGCGCAGCAATCTTCGCATCCGCATGACATCGCTGGAAGTGCTCTGCGGCACCAAGCACCAGCCGCCGGAGGCGGAACTGGAACTGGAAATCGACGGCGCGGTCAAATCCTGCCGGAGCAACGGCGACGGCCCGGTCGATGCGGCGTTCAACTGCATCAAGGACCTGTTTCCCCATTCGGCGCAATTGCAACTCTATCAGGTGCACGCCGTGACAAAGGGGACCGACGCCCAGGCCGAGGTTACGGTGCGCCTTGAGGAAAACGGCCGCACCGTGGCCGGGCGCGGCGCCGATACGGATACCATGGTGGCTTCGGTCAAGGCGTATGTGAACGCACTGAACAAGTTGCTGGTGAAACGGGATAAAACCGCGCCGGAAGCGCTTTCGGCCTAGCTTAGGAGAGCGTAGTTTTTTATAAAGGAACGGTGGTGCCGGGGCGGAAACCCCGGCACCGGCGCGTTATCGAAAAAACGTATAAAACAAAAAGGTTTAAGAGTTAATGTTATCTAGCATGTTCGGTTTCCTTTCAGCGGATATGGCCATCGATCTCGGCACCGCGAACACCCTGGTTTACGTCAAGGGACGCGGCATCGTTTTGAACGAGCCTTCGGTGGT
>CAZQPC010000622.1:0-1645 GCA_964595005.1 uncultured Magnetovibrio sp. | reverse complement strand
CGGCGCGTGGTCTATCTGACATTTGCCGCCAATACCGCCATTTTGGATCATATGGGAATCGCCGAACGGATTACCATTGATCCGTCGTCACCGGCGCGGTTTGCCGGTAGCGTGTTCAAGGCCGTCCTTGCCATGCGTCGGCTGCGGCCCGCCGTTTTCCTGAACCTGGAGTTCTTTTCCAGGTTCGCTGCCCTCATGTCGGTTGCGTCGGGCGCTCTTGTCCGGGCGGGGTTCCACATCGTCCACTTGCCCGTCGGCAAGCTCTATACGCACCGCGCCAATCTCAATGTCTACCGGCACATCGCGGAGAACTTTCTCAACGTCGGCGCCACCGCGGGCATCATCGACACGGCGCTTCCGCGTGACGACCGCTTCGACGGCTTCCCCGTTCCCGAGGGCCGGCCCCAGGACTGTCCGTCGGCCGGGTATATCGTGCTCAACGGCGAAACCAGCGAAACCATCCGCGATTTGAAATCATGGCCGCGGTCCCATTGGCATCAGTTGATCGGCGCTTTGCGCCGCCGATATCCGGACCGGCCGCTGGTGCTGATTGGCACCGGCGCCGACAACCAGGCCCGAGACGGCGCCGCAAGCCTCATCGGCGACGACCCGGGCATCGTCGATTTGGTCGGCAAGACGTCCGTCCCCGACCTGTTGCGGGTGATCGGCGCCGCCGACCTGACGGTCACCGTGGACAGCGGGCCCCTGCATATGAGTGCCCTGATGGGGCGGCCCACGGTCTGCCTGTTCGGGCCCGAATCACCTCAGCTTTACGGCCATCCCGTGCCCTGGGTGCGGACCCTTTATGCCGGCCTGCACTGCAGCCCCTGCCTGGCCCTTTATGACGCCAAACAAAGCGTCCTCGACTGTACCGACAATCAGTGCATGAAACAGATCGCGGCAAAGGAGGTGCTGGACGCGGTTTCGGAATTATTGCCCGCGGCACGGCACACCCAGGCGTCCTAGATTGCGTTTCCCCAAGGGCGTACCGAGCGCGCGCCTACTTCGACATCCTGGCGAGTTCCACGCGGGCCGCATCGTATTGCCGATAGGACGACGCCCCGGTGGCCAGGGTTTGGCGGAAGTAGCCCTTGGCCCCGGATTTGTCGCCGGCCAGCAGACGTGCCTGTCCGAGGAAGAAAAATGCCACACATTGATTTTCGCGCTGCTTCTTTGAATCAGAATTTTTCGTCCATTGGACAACGTCATCCGGCGTCGCGCGGCCGCGCAGCATGGCGTAGATGACACCCGGCCATTCGGTGCGGTGCCAGCGGGTCGAAAAGGTCCTGTCCAACTGTGCCTTCGTGGTACCGGACCGCGCGTCGCTGACGTATTCCCAAATCAGGGCGAAGTCGCCAAGGCCCGCTTGGTCGGCGTTGTAGACGGCGGCAAAGTCGTCGGCGGCATCCTGGAAATCACCATTGTAGAACGTCAGGACGCCGCGGCTCATGTGCGCATCCAGATACCCGGGCGCCAGTTCTATGGCGGCGCTGTAATCGGCTATGGCGGCAGCCCGCTGGGCCGCCTTTTCATTGGCCCAGCCGCGCGCGAAGTGGGCTTCCGCGGAGTCCGGCCGCAATCCAAGAAGCACGTCGAAATCCCGAATCGCAGCCGCATTGTCGCCTTTCGCCACCCGGGCCCAGCC
>CAZQPC010000621.1:0-1648 GCA_964595005.1 uncultured Magnetovibrio sp. | reverse complement strand
GCTTGGTGTTACCTGCCGCAATGGCCCTTAAGCCGTGCCGCCGTCCATCTTCGCGATCTCCGCATCGCGTAGATCCTTGCGCTTGATCTTGCCCGTCGCGGTCAGCGGCAAATCGGAGACGAATTCGAAGATGCGCGGGTATTCGTGAGGGCTCAGATAGGTCTTCACGAAACCCCGGATTTCATCCTCCAGTTCCGGACTGCCGTTGTTTCCCGGCATTAATTTAATGAACACCTTGATGTTTTCCGTGCGCACCGGGTCGGGGACGCCGACGGCGGCGGCCAGGGACACAGCCGGGTGCTTGCACAGGCAATCCTCGATCTCGCCGGGTCCGATACGGTATCCCGCCGACGTGATGACATCGTCGGCGCGGCCGACGAACCACATGTAGCCGTCTTCGTCCTTGGTGCCGGCGTCACCCATGCGCCACCATCGATCGCGCCGCTGGGCTTCGGTGGCTTCCGGGTTTTTCCAGTATTCCAACAGCAACACCGGATCACCATCGCGTTTGACCGCGATCTCGCCTTCCTCGCCGGGGCCAAGGATGTTGCCGTCATCATCGACGATCTCAACGACGTGGCCGGGTGCCGGCTTGCCCATGGAGCCGGGTTTGACCTCCATGATTTGCTGGCAATTGCTGACCACCAGATTGCATTCGGTCTGGCCGTAGAACTCATTGCAATCGACCCCCAGGTTCTCCTTCGCCCAGTGGAACAACTCGGCCCCCATGGGCTCGCCGGCCACCGCACAGGTACGCAGGTTCGCGCCGAAACTGGGAATGTCGGCGACCTGGCGCATGACGTTCAGGGCCGTCGGCGGCATGAATGTGTTGCGAATTTCATAGTCAGCCATCAGCCGCAGGGTTTCTTCCGGGTCATATTTGCGGGCCCGGTAGGCGACGTTGGTGACCCCGTGATGCCACGAACACATGAGGCAGTTCATCAAGCCGCCGACCCAGGCCCAATCGGCCGGCGTCCACATGCGGTCGGCGTCCTGGGGCAGGAAATCGTGGAACATTTCCATGCCGGAAAGATGGCCGAACATGGTGCGGTGGGCGTGCAGAGCGCCCTTCGGGTTGCCGGTGGTGCCCGACGTGTAACAGATAAACGACGGGTCTTCGCGCGACGTTGCGACTGGGGTGAAGGCGTCGCTGGCCTTGTCCAGGCCGTTCCACAGATCAGAGAGACCGCTGTCATTGCTGCCCAGACCGACCACCAGAATGGTCTCCAGGTCGGGCAGGTCGTCGCGGATGGCTTCGATCTTCGGCAGGTTATCCATATCCGTGACCAGCATGCGGGCGCCCGAGTTCTGCAGGCGGAAACGCAGCGCGTCTTCGCCGAACAGGGTGAACAGGGGGATGGAAATGGCCGCCATTTTCCAAGCCGCGATATGTGAGATCGCCACTTCCACGGATTGGCTCATCAGGATGCCGACCCGCTCACCGCGCCCAAGGCCGTTGGCAATGAACAGATTGGCGAGCTTGTTGGACAGGCGCTTCAAGTCCGTGAAAGTGTAGCTGAGCGTGTCCTTGCACGGCTCGACGACGATCAGGCCCGGCCGGTCCGGATAGCGTTCGGCGTTCTTGTCGCAGACATCAACGCCCATGTTGAAGGCGTCCGGAATGTCCCACTGAAACCTGCCATAGACG
>CAZQPC010000620.1:0-1660 GCA_964595005.1 uncultured Magnetovibrio sp. | reverse complement strand
CGCCTCCAAGGGATTGAGGGTCAGGTTCGCGGTGAGGCCGGCTGCCATTACGACGATCATGGTCTCGCCGATTACCCGCGACGCCGCCAACAGCATGCCGCCAGCGATTCCGGGAAGGGCTGCCGGCAGGATGACGCGGAGCGCCGTGCGCAATTGATTCACCTCCAGTGTTTTGGCGACGTTCAGCCACTCCATGCGGACGTTGGCAACGCCGAAGGCGGTGTTTATCAGCATCGGCCACACGGAGCAGATATAAATCACGAACACCGATGAGATTGTGGAATCCTTGATCGTATAGAGCGCCAACGGCATCCATGCCAAAGGTGAAATTGGTTTCATGATCTGGATGAACGGATTGAGCGCGCCATAGAACAAGGGCGACATCCCGATCAGGAATCCCAGCGGCACAGCGGTAATGACGGCGAGCAGGAAACCGGCCGCCACGCGGCTGATGGAATAACCGAGCTGGATGCCAATGCCCTTGTCGTTGGGCCCGGCATCATAAAAGGGGTTTACGATGTGCTCCCAAATCTGGGCCCCGACCGCGAGCGGCCCCGGCATAGCCGAGGCGCCCTTGGCCGTGGCTCCCATGAGAGCCGCGTATTCGGGGGACATGTTTGCCACTGTGCCGCCGCCGCCGGAGACAGACAATTCCCAGGCGGTCATGCAGGCGAAGAACAGGACGCCCGAGAGAACGGCGGCGCGCATGCGAAGGGGCAATGCCATGATGTCCCCCTAGGCCCGCGTAATGGCGAAGCTTTTGGCGTAGGCTTCGGGCTCGTTGGGATCGAAGGTTTTACCCATGATGGTGTGCGTGTCATAGGTCGTTGACGGGGCCGGGATGCCCATTTCCGCCATCACCTTCTGGGCATCGGTGGCGAGGTACACCTCTTCGGCGACTTTCTTGTAATCCACGTCGCCCTTGATATAGCCCCAGCGTTTCGTCTGGGTCAGAATCCACACACCCATGGAATGCCACGGGAAGGGATCGAAATCGATCCGGTCCGGGACATTCTTGATGTTGCCCAGGCCATCGGCATAAACGCCGGTAAGAACCTGCTCGACCACCGTGACCGGCTGGTTAAGGTAGTTCTTGGGCGCGATGGCCTTGGATATCTCCTTGCGGTTGCTCCTGTCCGAGGCGTAGGTGGTGGCGTCGATCACCGCCTTGAACAGGGCCAGGAAGGTGTTCGGGTTCTCGTCGATAAAGGCCTTGCTGGCGGCGAAGGCGCAACAAGGGTGATTCTGCCAGATGTCCTTGGTCAGTTTGTGAATAAAGCCGACACCGTCATACACCGCGCGCTGGTTGAATGGGTCCGGCGAGAGATACCCGTCGACGTTGTCGGCGCGCAGGTTGGCGACCATCTCGGGCGGCGGCAGGACGCGGATTTGGATATCCTTGTCGGGGTCCAGTCCGTGTTCGGCGACGTAATAGCGCAGCAGAAAATTGTGCATGGAATATTCGAACGGCACCGCGAACTTGAACCCCTTCCACATCTTGGGATCGTTCTTGTCCTTGTGCTTCATGGCCAATGTGATCGCCTGGCCGTTGATGTTCTCGACCGCCGGCATGGTCCAGGGATTGGCCGTTGATCCGGCGCCAAGCGAAATCGCCAGCGGCATCGGCGTCAGCATGTGGGCGGCGTCGTATTCGCCGGAA
>CAZQPC010000619.1:0-1661 GCA_964595005.1 uncultured Magnetovibrio sp. | reverse complement strand
TCAAGACAGCGCGGCGCCGTACCAATTTTTACTTCTTGGTGCTAATGGTGCGAATATTCTCGGCCAATATGTTTAACAATCCACGGATGAATGGGTCGGACTTCCGTAGCTTTTCCTCGAACATCTGACGGGTCACGCAGATAATCGTCGCCCCGGAAGCCGCCCGCGCCGCAGCCATGCGCGGCTTGCTGTCGATAAGCGCCATTTCGCCGAAAATACCGCCCTTACCGACGCTGCCGAGAACGGTTTCCCGGCCATCGATGATTTTGACGATCTCCACTTCACCTTCCTGAACCACGTAGGCCAGATTGCCTTCGTCACCTTCCTTGAAAATTTTGTCGCCCGTCTTGTATGTCTGCCGTTGCAGTACTTGTGAGGCCATATCCCTTGTCCCTGGGTCGTTTACGCCGACATCCTCTGGCCATCTTGAAACCCGACAACCTTTCCGATGAACTATATCTTACTTGGAAACCAATTGGATTTCATCCACAACAATGCGTTTGCTTCGTGAACTGCCGGAATATTTTCATGCGACCTTGCCAACACATACCCGCCCATGAATGACCGTCGCTATCCGAAAAAACCCATCGTCGGCGTCGGTGCCGTGATTCTGGGCGACGATGGCGTGCTTTTGATTCAGCGCGGCAAGCCGCCGCGAGCCGGCAGTTGGAGCCTGCCCGGCGGCGCCCAGGAACTGGGCGAGACGATAGCCGAGGCTGCGCGCCGGGAACTTCTGGAGGAGACCGGCTTGGAGACCGAAATCCTGGGTTTGATCGATGTCGTCGATTCGATCCGCAATGACGCTGATGGCGCCGTGGAATATCACTACACCCTTGTCGATCTCGCGGCCCGGGTCACCGGCGGAACATTGGCAGCCGGCGGAGATGCCATGGACGCCCGGTGGTTCTCACTGAAGGAAATCGGATCCATGGACCTGTGGTCGGAAACCAAACGGATCATCGCCCTGGCCGTGAAAAAATATGATCCGACATGAACCCGGAACCTGGGTCTTCGCACTATTCAACGAATCTTGAGGCCCCTCGGTTACCGACCATTTGGCGCGAGCCATCGACGGCTGGCCCCACCGCCGTCATGTCGTTCAGGAATTTGACGCCGGCGCCAAGGCAGCCAGATCGTTACGGTCGAGGCCCAATCCGACGCCGGCATCAAGAATTGAACGCCATGCTTCGGCGCTCAATGGCAACCCTTCCGCTTGGCGTTGCTGGCGGGCCCGGCGTTCCGGATCGCCCGGCACCATCACCGGCTGGTCCGGGTCGGCGGGCCGCGCCGCGCGGACATAATCTATATAGCGTCCGACGGCGCTACCAAAGCCGTGCCCATCGTCCAAAACACCAGGCTTCAGATAAATCGACAGCATGCCGTTATGTGTCGCTTTTCCAGGCCCGGTCGTGCCCGATCCGGTTAAGGCACCGGCCAACAACTCACAGGCCAGGGCCAAGCCTGACCCCTTGTGATCGCCCATGGCGACCAAGGCGCCGGGACCGTTACGCGGATCGGGGTTTTCGCCGGGGCCAATATCGCCATACAGCGCAAGTGGGTCCGTGGTCGGTTGTCCGTCGCCATCGACCAGGGCACCGCTCGGCAACGGTTTGCCGCCCCGCAGGGCCACCATCGCTTTACCCTCGGCGGTCTTAGATGTG
>CAZQPC010000618.1:0-1671 GCA_964595005.1 uncultured Magnetovibrio sp. | reverse complement strand
TCAAAGCATGTGTTTCGCGGACCCGCGCGGCGACTTGACGGTGACTTTGTCGCGGTTCTGGGCGGCAGCGAGACCTTTGGACAGTTTGTCGAGACGCCGTTCCCGGACTTGCTGGAGCAGGCGCTGGGCATCGACTGTGTCAATTTCGGCGTCGCCAACGCCGGGCCCGACGCCTTCCTGACGGACCCGGACATTCTGGCCAGTTGCGTGCGGGCGCGCATGACACTGGTGCAGGTGCCCGGGGCGCTGAACCTGTCGAATGCCTTTTACCGCGTGCACCCGCGTCACAACGACCGTTTTACCGCGCCCAAGCCGGCGCTGAAAGAGCTGTTTCCCGAGATGGATTTTACCGAGTTTCACTATACCCGGCACCTGCTGGGCGAGCTTGAGCGTTTGTCGCCACGCCGGCACGGGCAGGTGCGGGCGGTTCTGCGGGCGACCTGGACCGACAAGATGCGGCAATTGCTGTCACGGGTGCGCGGTCCGGTCATCCTGCTGTGGATTGCCAGCCGCCGTCCTGCCGCACCGGCCGACCTGTTGGCCGACGGCGACCCGCCATATGTGACCGGCACCATGGTTGCGGCTCTGCAGGGCCCTGGCGCTGGAATGGTGGCGGCGCCGGTGGTGGCCGGCGGCGGGCTGGCGGGCAAAAGCTTCGACAATTCTCAACGCCGCGCGGCCCGGCTGTTGCCCGGCCCGGAAATCCACGGCCCGGTGTCGCGGATGCTGGCCGCCAGGATCCGCCCGATGATATGAAACGGGGCCTGCCGACGCCGGTGGATGGACCTGTGCCATCCATCGGGTCGGGGTCTTTGTGATCAGATGACCGTGATCAGGGTCCACATCCCCATCCCGTAGTGGAAGGCGATATTGCAGACCAGCATGTAGGTGCCAGGCGCCAGATCGACCGTCAGCGTGCCGGTTTCGCCGGCCGGCGTTTCCGCGATCTCGCCCAGCGACCCGGCGGCGTCTTCGTCAAGCCGTTCGGTGTCGGTGTTGTACGGCAATGCCTCGGTCACGTCATTGATCGGGATGACCAGCATCTCGTGTTCGAGGAAGGTCGAGGTGTTGGTCGCGATGAATTTCACCTGACCGTGCGGGATCACGCTTTGCGTGACAGAAAAGCCCATGGGAGCGCCGGGGTCGTCTTTCAGCGCCGCGCCGGGCGTACCCAGCATGATCCGTTCGGACATGTCAAAGGCACCCATCACGTCGGGCCCGCGGTCCCACATGTTGACCTGAACGAATGTCTCGACTCCGTCCGAGGATGCGGCTGATGCAAGCGAAGGTGCCGACGCTAGTGCCGCCGCGCCAAGTGTGCCAGCGGCAAGCATGAATGTTTCGCGTCTTGTTACGGTCATGATTACGTCTCCATTGTTTTTTTGGCGAATCGGCCGGTCAGCGATCAATGGCTGACCCGTCGTTCGCGTGCAAAATCCATAACGTGACCATCGCCGTCGTTGACCCAGATCAAACGCGGCGAGAAAGTTGAGAGACGGGGTATTTGGTGTTTCGACGAACAGGAAAGCGGCCCCGCATCCGGCGAGGCCGCTTGTCGTTCGATGGTCGGTCAGAGCTTTTCGATCAGCTCCGGAACCGCGGTGAAGAGGTCGGCCACGAGGCCGAAGTCGGCGACCTGGAAGATCGGCGCCTCTTCGTCCTTGTTGATGG
>CAZQPC010000617.1:0-1676 GCA_964595005.1 uncultured Magnetovibrio sp. | reverse complement strand
CCGCCAGGCACAAAGCCGGCTGAAGATGCTGGAACGCATGGAGCCTATTGCCTCCGCCGCCGCCGACCGCACCGTAACCTTCGATTTCCCCGACCCCGATCCCTTGTCGCCACCGTTGATCGCCTTGGACGAAGCGACCGTCGGTTATGACGGCAATGCCATCCTGACCGGCCTCGACCTGCGTATTGACATGGATGACCGGATTGCGCTTTTGGGCGCCAACGGCAACGGCAAATCGACCTTGGTGAAGTTGCTGGCCGGACGCCTGAACACCATGCAGGGCAAGCTGGTCAAGTCGTCGAAATTGAAGGTCGGGTATTTCGCCCAGCACCAGGCGGAGGAACTGACGCTGTCGGAAACCGCCTATCAGCACCTGGCGCGGCTCATGCCCATGGCAACAGAATCCAAGGTGCGCGGCCACCTGGGCCGGTTCGGCTTTTCAGGCGAGCGCGCCGACGTCACCTGTCAGGGCCTGTCCGGCGGTGAAAAGGCGCGCTTGTTATTTTCCATGATGAGCCTGGAAGCGCCGCACCTGATGCTGTTGGATGAGCCCACCAACCACCTGGATGTGGACGCCCGCGAAGCCCTGGTGCAGGCTTTGAATGCCTATGATGGCGCCGTCATTCTGGTCAGCCATGATGCCCATTTGGTCGAACTGGTTTGTGACAATCTTTGGCGGGTCGCCGACGGCGCCTGCACCGCCTTTGATGGCGATCTGAAGGATTACGAACGCGAACTGATCGAGGCCAGGCGTGCGAAGCGCCGCGAATCCCGGGGTGACGCAGAGAACGGCGCCACCAACCGCAAAGACGCCCGGCGCGAGAGGGCCGCAAGACGGGCAGAGACGGCGGACCTGCGCAAGGCCGTTCGCGATCACGAAAGTCGGATGACGAAATTGACCGCCGAACGGTCGTCATTGGAAGATCGGTTGGCCGACCCGGAGGTCTATGAAGGGTCAACGGCGACGCTCATGGACCTGCAGGTCCGTCATGCCGACATCAAAACAGAATTGGCGAGTGTCGAAGAAACCTGGCTGGCGCTCAGTGAGCAATTGGAAGCGGCGGAATAACCACCGTCACTTTTTTTGTTTTCCCTGGGGCACCCCCAAGCGCATAAATCGCCCATGTCCGCACCCAACCTCATCGATGACGCCGGCACTGTCCACGACCCCGCGGACGCGGATGCGCGCATTCTCAGCCTGGTGCCAAGCATTACCGAGTTGGTGTTCGAATTGGGGCTCTCTGGGCAATTAGCGGGGCGCACGGCGTTTTGCGTCCATCCGAAGCCGGATATCGAAAACATCCCGAGCGTCGGCGGCACCAAGCGCATCAACATGGAGAAAGTCCGCGAAACCGGTGCGACGCATGCCATCGTCAATGTCGATGAGACGCCGAAGCTGATGGCCGAGGCGCTGAGCGAAATGGGGCTGTCCGTTATCGTCACCCATCCCATCAAGGTGACTGACAATTATGACCTATTCCGAATGCTTGGCGGCCTGTTCGACCGGCAGGCCGAAGCTAAAAGGCTTTGTCAGGAGATGGAGTCGGAAATCGCCGCCTTTGATCAAACGTCACCGGCCAGGGATGTTCTGTACCTGATCTGGAAAGACCCCTGGATGACGATCTCCCGGGACACCTACATTTCTCGGTTTCTGGAGATGGCCAATTGGCGGACGG
>CAZQPC010000616.1:0-1688 GCA_964595005.1 uncultured Magnetovibrio sp. | reverse complement strand
CGGCGATGTGAGCGATGGCGCCGGCATGCCGATAGGCGGCGGCGGCTTTGGCGGCAGCTGCATCCTGCAAGGTTTCCTGGGCCCTAGCTTCGGCGATCAGCAATGCCAGCGCTTCGTCGACCTCGCCTTCGCCCAGCAAATCCAAGGCGGCTGCCATGCGGTCGTCGCCGGCCGCCGCCTGGTCACTGACCTCGTTCAGGGTTGCGGTCAGGGATTGGTGCTGTGCCGGGCTCGTGCCGCCTGATGGCGTGGCGATTTCTTCCAATCTTGCCTGGATGCGGTTCAGCTGGGCGTCCTGACGATTGCGCTGATCCTGGCGTCGCTGTTTGTCGCGGCGTTGTTTCGGATTGGCGTAAAGGAATTTCCACGCGAGGCCTAGCAGGCTGATCACAGCTGTGCCGACGGCGATATACCAGAGAATGGCAGCTTCGGTGGCGTTGTCCGGCCGTGTCACGACAAACTCACCGACCGACCGGAAAACTTCCAAAACCTGTTGCCACAAATCCACGTCAGCATGCCTCGCGGGTGCGGAGGTGCACCATAAACACGATTAAGTTACGGGAATTCTCCGTGATCGAAAAGGGGCGGGCCGCGCCCTCAAACTCACTGGCCCCATCCGGTGATCTGCGATAGGTTGCCGCCATGAGCACCGAAGACGATAACACCGCGGCCCATTCATCCCTCGCCCAGGCGCAAATCCTGTCCGAGGCGCTGCCCTATATGCGCCGGTTTTCCGGCAAGACCGTGGTCATCAAGTTCGGCGGCCATGCCATGGGTGACCCGGAACTGGCGGAACGGTTTTCGCGCGACATCGTCTTGCTGCGTCAGGTCGGGCTCAATCCCATCGTCGTCCACGGCGGCGGGCCGCAGATCGGCGCCATGCTGGAAAAATTGCAGATCCGTTCGGAATTCATCGACGGCTTGCGGGTTACCGACCAGGCCACCGTGGACGTGGTCGAGATGGTGCTGGCCGGGTCCATCAACAAGCAGATTGTCGCCGGAATTTCCGCCGCCGGCGGCTATGCGGTCGGCATATCCGGCAAGGACGGCAACCTGATCCAGGCCGAGCGCCTGAAGCGGACCCAGCGCGATCCCGATTCCAATATCGAACGCATTCTTGATCTCGGCCTGGTGGGCGATCCGAAACGGGTCAATCCGCATGTCCTGGAAGCCTTCAACGAGGGCAAGATCACGCCGGTGATCGCGCCCATCGGCTTGGGGCCCGATGGCGAAACCCTGAACATTAACGCCGACACGGCGGCCGGCGCCATCGCCCGGGCCGTCGGCGCGGCGCGTCTATATATGTTGACCGATGTCGCCGGCGTGCTGGGCCAGGACGGAGAACTGATTCCGGAAATGACCATGGCCGACGCCCGCGCATTGATCGATGACGGCACCGTGCAGGGCGGCATGATTCCGAAGATTGAAACCTGCATTGAAGTCGTCAACAACGGCGTCGACGCGGCCACCATCATCGATGGACGGGTGCCGCATGCGATTTTGATCGAATTGTTCACCAAGGGCGGCGTCGGTACCCAGATCGCCCGGAAACAGGTGGTATTTCGATGATTTTCGAACTGACGCCGGCCCGGCGCTGTGGTACCAAATCCGGATGCGCGCGGTGCCGCACCGGGCGCCCGTAGCTCAGTCGGATAGAGCACCAGATTCCTAATCTGGGGGTCGCAGGT
>CAZQPC010000615.1:0-1710 GCA_964595005.1 uncultured Magnetovibrio sp. | reverse complement strand
CGGGTGCGGTCATGGCCATAGGCTGCCTGATCCAGGTCATAGGCGGCATCGCGTTCAGCCTGATCGGAACCGGCAATGAAGTTGCCCGCTGGAATGGCGATGGTTTCCGGCACTATACCCTGGCCCGCGGCCGCCAAGGGGGCTGCCGTGATAATGCCAAACAATATCGCTGTTACCGCCGGCTGAAACCTCATGTCCATCCTCGTGCCCTGTAATTCGGTGCTAGGAGCCTGTCCGAGTAATCGTCAATTTTGGCATGGCTATTCTGTGTCGGATGTGATTCAAGATTGGCATGAGCAAGAAAACCTTTCGGGCCTGGCCGATTGACCAGGATATGTTGCTGCCGCCTTCGGTGTCGGACTTTGTTCCGGTCGGTCATATGGCGCATTTTGTCCGTGATCTGGTTCGCGAGCAACTTGATTTATCGGCGATTTTGGAAGCCTATATCTCGGCGCGGGGCTATCCTCCCTATGACCCTGGGATGATGGTAGCGTTGTTGTTGTACGGCTACAGCCGGGGGGTTTATTCCTCGCGCCGCTTGGCCCGCGGGTGCGAGGAGCGGGTTGATTTCATGGCGGTGACGGGCTTGCAGCAACCTGACTTCCGCACCATTTCGGAATTCCGCAAGCGTCATTTAGAGGCTCTTTCGGAGTTGTTTTCCCAGGTTCTGGTGCTTTGCCGTGAGGCGGGTTTGGTGAAGCTTGGCCATGTTGCGCTGGACGGCACCAAGATCAAGGCGAATGCCTCGAAGCATAAGGCGATGAGTTACGGGCGCATGGCGGCGGCGGCGGACAAGCTTGCGGCGGAGGTTGCGGGCTGGCTTGCGGCGGCCGAGGCGGCGGACCGGGCGGAGGATGCGGCCTTTGGCCCTGAGCTTCGCGGTGACGAGATGCCTGATTGGATGGCGGACAAACAGAAGCGCTTGGCGAAGATCCGCGAGGCCAAGGCGGCGCTGGAAGCGGAAGCGCGGGCCAAGGCTGATGCCGAGGCCGGGGAGAAAGCCAAACAGTCGAAGAGGCCAAGGGCTGGGCGCAACGCAAAACATCCGCCGGGCACCCCCAAGGACAAGGCGCAACGCAACTTCACCGATCCGCAGAGCCGGATCATGAAAGGCCGCGACGGCTTTATCCAAGGTTATAATGCGCAAGCCGCCGTGGACGCCGCGCATCAGATCATCGTGGCGCAGCATGTCAGCGATCATTCCACGGATCACGGCCAATTGCTCCCACTGGCGGACGCGATCAAGAGCAATCTGGGCCGCAAACCGCGCGAGCTCTCGGCGGATACCGGCTATTGCTCGGAGGCTAATCTGGCGGGCCTGGAGGAGCGGGGCATCGCCGCCTATGTGGCGACGGGGCGTTGGAAAAAATCGGGCGATGCGTTAAACAAGGAAACCCGGCCAAGAGCCGAGGCGATGCGCCGGAAACTACGAAAGGCCGGTCACCGCAGCCGTTACCGATTACGAAAACAAGTGGTGGAACCGGTCTTCGGCCAGATCAAGGAGGCACGTGGGTTCAGACAGTTCCTCATGCGCGGCATCGAGAAAACCAACGCCGAATGGTCCCTCATCTGCACCGCGCACAACCTGCTCAAGCTGGCAAAGGCGACCGGATGAGTGGAAAGCCCGTTTCAAAAACTGAAAATACCGTGCCTGGAAATTGTCACGAGATAAACGCGTCCTTAAAATCAATTACAGGGACAGGCTCCTAG
>CAZQPC010000614.1:0-1712 GCA_964595005.1 uncultured Magnetovibrio sp. | reverse complement strand
CGGCAAACCGGACTGACCGTCTCAGTGCGTACGAAATAGCGCACGATGCTCTAGCATCGGAAAAACATCCACCGATTTGATCTCCATCAATTTTCAGGTGCGGCGGCGCTGTTATCGTTTGGCGTTGAACCATGATTTGAAATCGGGACGCACGATAGGAGGACGCCATGCCCTTCATGGAGTGGCGCGAAGAATACGCGACAGGCATCGAAGATATCGACAACGACCACATCACCCTCTTCACGTTCGTCAATGAACTGCACGACCAGGTCAGCAAGCAGGCCGACCGTGAAACCGTCGCCGACACGCTGGAAGGCCTGGTCAATTACGTCAATGAGCACTTCGTGCGCGAAGAAAACTTCATGGCCCACGCCGGCTACTACGACCTGGCGGAACACGCCGAATCACACCGCCGGCTTTCGGCCCGCGTGTTCTCCCTGAAGGAAGCCTACGATCAGAACCCCGACGATTTCGACACCGGAGCCCTGTTGGAGTTCCTGAAGGGTTGGCTGACCGGCCATATTCTTTATACGGACATGGACTACGTGCCGGTGGTGAAGGACGCCATCGGCCAGTAAGCGTCGGTGTTTTCGGATTTGCAGCCGATCGGCGTGACGCCGATGCGGCGGCGTCAGGGCGCCCGCCCGCGTCGTCGCCGGCCGACTATTTCAAGTTATGTTTCTTGAGCCAATCCAAGGCCATTTTCTCGGCTTTCGAAATTTCCGCCTCGGTCATGCGTTGCGCGACTTTATTCAAATTGTACTCGGCGCGCTCATTGCCGCCGTAAGCGGAAATGCTGAACCACATGCGGGCCAGAACGTAGTCTTTTTCGACGCCCTTACCGTCGCCATAAAGACTGCCGATCCCCAACTGTGCCTGGGCGACACCCTGTTTGGCGGCTTTCATGTACCACGACAATGCCTGCGCATAGTCTTTCTCAAGCCCGAAGCCGCCATGATACATGTTGCCGATCATCGCCTGCGCCTCGGGGACGCCTTGTTCGGCGGGAACGATCCAGAATTCAACGGCTTTCTTGTAGTCGCCGGCATCAAAAGCCCGTTTGCCGGCATAGTAATTGTCCGACGTGAAAAAATCCTTCGCCGCCGCATCACCGGTTTTGGATTTCTTCGGCTCTGAGGTTCCCTGCGGCGCTTTTGCCGATGCGCCGCCGGTGGCGCAATCCCCGCCGAATTTCTTCGCCCGCAGCTTTGCCAGGAGCGCGAAGGCGCCTTTCGGATAGGATTCCAGATAGGCGCAATATTCGGTCCCGTCCGTGCTGTTCAAGATGGACTGCCAGAAAAGGTTTTCCGCATCATCGGCAGCCGCGGCGCCAGCGCCGCCGATCAGCGTGGCAAAAACCACCGCCGAAATCGTTCGCATCAAGATCATGATCCTTAAGTCCTCGGTCCTCGGCATATAAACATAGCAAAATTTGGTGCGCCCGACAGGATTCGAACCTGTGACCCCCAGATTAGGAATCTTAGGAGACCGGCTCTCAATGACAAGCCCCGACAGTCAATGATAACGATTTTAACGACTTAGCTGATCGCGGTTGTCACCGGTTACCACCCAAAATCACCGTTTTTCACGGCGAAGTGTACCGTGAGTGTACCATTTTCGGGCGATCGCTACGACCGAATGACCTTCACGACAAGCCTCAGAACCCTTCTAATGATCTACATAATCTGCCGAACCACTTCTTGAACGCGCTC
>CAZQPC010000613.1:0-1720 GCA_964595005.1 uncultured Magnetovibrio sp. | reverse complement strand
ATCAAAACATAGGGTATGGAGCGGCCGAAACGGGTCCGCGGGTTCGATTGAATGCCCTTGACGACTGTCGCGCTGATCTCGTCGGGCACGGCCAGCAATACCGGTTGGCGGGCATAGCTGGCGGCCAGTTCCTTGGCCAGCGCCTCGACGTCTTTTTCCAGGCTCTCGGACTTGGCATCAAGGGTCCACTTCTTGGCGACCTTCACACTGATCGCACCCAAGCGCCGCTGGAAGTTCAGCTCGTCCTCAACGGCGGCACTCAGGGATTTCCCGTAGGGCCCGTCGGCGGCGACGATGAATATCTCTTCGGCCTTCATCACCCTGGCGATGTAGTTGGCCAGGAACGTGCCCTGATGGACCGTCGTCAGACCGACCCGGAAATACCATTCGTTGCCGACGGTGACTTTCGGCAGGCCGCTGGCGCCGGTGACGATGGGCAGGCCATGTTTTGCGTAAACCGGCGCGGCGGCAGCCGACGTCGCATCCGACAAATGGCCGAGGACGGCCAGGACATCGCTGTCCGTGGCCAGTTCCGTGGCCACGGCCTGCGCTATTTTCGGGTCGTTCTCATCGTCGCGGAAAATCAATTCGATGCGCCGCTTGTCAGGTCCGGCGCTGGCGTTAAAACGGTTCACCAAAAGCTGGGCGCCGGCGGCCATGGCGTTGCCGGCGGCCTCACTGGGGCCGCTCATGGGGCCGACCACCGCGATCTTCAAGTTGTCGCCGGTTTTCGACATGATGTCCGGGGCCAGCAAAAACAACTGCGCGGCGGCAAAGGCAATGAACAGGCCCCAACTGAGAACCCTAGTCATGCCATTACTTCCAAGCCCGTGATTAAACGCATGGGATGCCTCCTGCATTCACTGACAGGTATTTGTTATCAACTTTCATACCCTCTCCGCAACCGGATACGTACTCTCCATATTAACTTGAGTATTATCAATTACTTTGCTAGAGGGCGAAACTGGCTGACCGCGGGGCTCGGCAATAGGCAGTTTACGGTGGCGGCTCGCTTTCGCGCCGCATGTGATCGGTGGCATCCACAATGGTCAGCAACGCTTTGCGCCTTACCCCTTGAGGACCGTCACGCCGGCTTCTGTTCGACCAATCATCGATGGTGTATGATTACAGGAACTTGAAAGCAGTCCGGGGGGGGTGCCAGTCGGTGGGAGCAACGCCATGCAGATGAAGTTGGTCGGCGGTTACCCGGCAGAGCCGGAACACGGGAACTGGGACCAGCTGACCAGCCTGCCCGGCCCGCCGCGCCTTATCGAGGCACTGTTCCGCGAAATCAGCGGTGCCGATGTCAGCAGCGACACCAACGTTCGGATCGGCGAGGCCGAGGAAATCGAGGCCGGCGTTTTGCGGCACACGTTTCGATGCGGCACGGAAGCGGCCGGGTATGTGCAAACCGAAAGGGTCATCACCGAATCAAAAGCCTATCCGGTGCAGGCGGCAATCTCCACCCATGGCCTGCCGGGCATGACGATCGACTGGTCCTTCTCGCTGGAATATGAAGGTCAGTTGGAACATTGCGGGTTCCGGCATGGCGAGTTGCTGGCCGATTTCGAGAGTTCGGCGTCGCGCCAGCAGTTTCAGGCGATCTATGAACAGGTGTACGGCCACCCGCCCCAATTGGCGAACCGATAAAATAACCGGCCGCAATGAGTAATACCAAATTGCATTAATAATGACCCATAGAGATCGTCCGTACAGCCCG
>CAZQPC010000612.1:0-1736 GCA_964595005.1 uncultured Magnetovibrio sp. | reverse complement strand
TTTTAAAACTATTTCAAACTCCATTCGTGCTGCCGGTTCAATCATGCGGCGCTGGATGCCCTGGATCAAATCGTTCAGGCCGCAAACGGCGAACTGGATATCGAGAATATCCATTCAATTGACGTCGAGACGTATTTCCTGGCGGCCGAATTAGACGAGAAAACCCCAACCAATACGCTGGCTGGCAAGTTCAGCGTGCCGTTTGCCATCGCGACAACGCTGGTCAACGGCTCAAGCGGGGTTCGCAGTTTTACCTGGGATGCCATTCGTAACGAGACGATCCAGGCGCTGGCGGACAAAGTCGAGGTCCGCGACAACGCCGAGATGTCGGCAAGGCTGCCGGAGCACCGTCCCGCCTCAGTCAAAATTTCGATGAACGACGGCGCCGTGCTTGAGGCGGCGACCGAAACCAATCGTGGCGATTGGCGCGATCCATACTCGGCTGATGAACTCAAGACAAAGTATCAAGATTTGACCGCTCGAACCTGGCGCCAGGCGGAAGCCGAGGCCATTTACGATACCGTCATGAATTTGGAGGCGTTGTCGTCAACGGACGAACTTAGCCGCTTGATCGGCCAGGCAGGCGGTCGTGAAACTGATTGATTGCGCCCGGATTATCCGCAGCAAAAATGCGGGCCCGACCCAGCTGACCATTGATCTTCTGTTCGATACGGAAGCGGAATTCAATAGGGCCCGGCAATCGCCGAATTTCAATGAAGCCGGCGTTGCTGCACTCTACGGTGTCCGGGAGGATCAAGTCCGGATTGTTCCCTATCCGCCGGCCAACGCAATCAAGATCGTCTTGGACCGCAAGGTTGTCGCAGGGACGCCCGGGGATCGGGATGTCTATGGTGCCCAACAGCATGGGCCGTTGTTGGGTCTGGACCTATGAACGCCATCGAGAAATTGAAAGCCGATTTTTCGGATCTGTCCCCGAAGCCGCCGTTGCGCATTCTGGCGGCGAGCGGACAGTTGGGGTACGGCATCATCGAGGAGTCGTTTCTGAAGGGGCTCGCACGGGATCCGCACGTTATTGCTGCCGATATGGGCTCAATCGATCCGGGTCCCGCCTACCTAGGCAGTGGCGAAATGGCAACGACCCCGAAAATGACCCGCCGCGACCTTCACATGGTTCTTACGGCGGCGCGCCGAGCGAACATCCCGTTGCTCATCGGCAGTGCCGGCACGGCCGGAACGGGTTCACAACTCCGGACCGTCATTGAGATCGTCAAAGAGATCGCCAAGGAAGATCGGTTGAACTTCCGAATGGCATCGATTAGCGCTGACATGCCGGCTGATCGGATCATTGAGGCCATTGCAGCCGGGGACGTGGCGCCCATTGGCGCCATTGCACCGCTTGCGCCCGCGACTGTCGAGAACACAGCCCATATAGTCGGCCAGATGGGGGTTGAAGCGTTTCTGCGGGCGCTCACTGAAGGGGCCGAGGTGATCATCGCCGGACGGGCCTGTGACACGGCACCGTTTGCGGCTGTGCCGGCGCTGCTTGGTTATCCCATGGGACCGGCCATGCACATGGCGAAAATCATCGAATGCGCGTCCCTGTGCTGTATTCCTGGCGGGCGGGACGCGATGCTCGGTACGCTTGATGAAGGCGGGTTCGAGCTTGAAAGCATGAACCTGTCGCGTTCCGCGACACCGACCTCGGTCGCCGCCCATAGCCTCTACGAACAGGCCGACCCGTTCAGCGTTGCCGAGCCGAAAGGGGTTCTGCGGAC
>CAZQPC010000611.1:0-1738 GCA_964595005.1 uncultured Magnetovibrio sp. | reverse complement strand
TTCCACAAGAGGAACTACAAGCCAGAGTCATACAGATTTTGAAAAGGGGAATTCACAATTACTCGAAAATGATCGACCTATATCCCTATTAAACGACTTATGAACGCCCGGCGGCCCGGTCCATGTCATTGACGACACAGGCGAACTTGACGCCCTTCTCGCCGGATAGGCCGATTGAAGCAACCCGGATTTGCGGATCACCATGCTTCTTTTTGATGCCCTCTTCCGTGTCCCAAACCGACGTTCCCCAGAATTCCGAGGCGTCATGCAGTTCGGCGCTGTCGTTGCCGACCATCAGATAAACGGGGCTTTTCGCCGCGCCTTCAAAGATGATCATATCGTAGCCAGCGTTCTTCATTTCGTTGCCGAAGAAGCCGCCGGAGTTGGAACACGCAATAGCCCCGGTCAGCGCGCCCTTGGTGACCACCGAATAGCGGCCGGCCGTCGACGCGCAGGTGCCGGTCAGCGGCCCCGTGGTCATGATCATCTTGTTATCGGGCGACAAAGGATCGACCTTGGGGTCGCATTCCTCGACGTAATACTTAGTCGCCAGGCCGCGTTGACCGAGATAGTTCTGCGCCCATTCCATGTTGAGCGGTTCGTTCGTGCAGGTGCCGTTGGTCAGGTCAACCCGCAGAATTTGTTTGGCCCATGCCATGATACATCCTCCCTATGCCGAAGCTTGCGCGCCGGCGTCCGTTTTCTCCGCCCAATTGCGCATCTTGTCGAGACCGGTCCAATCGGCGTCCACGTAGGTGATCGCCGCCGTCGGGCAGGCCGCCACGCAGGCCGGTTCACCTTCACACAAATCGCACTTGATGACCTTGCCGCTGGCCGAGTTGTAATTCACCGTGCCGAACGGGCACGCAATGGTGCAGACCTTGCAGCCCACGCACAGCGTGTCGGATACCACCTTGGCGCCGGTCGCCGTATCCACGGAAATCGCGTCAACGGGACAGGCCTGCATGCACCAGGCATCGTCGCACTGGGTGCAGGTATAGGGCACGAAGCGTCCGGCATCTTCGAATTTGAAGACCTTGATGCGCGACTTCGACGGATTGAACACACCTTCGTTGTCATAAGAGCACGCGAGCTCACATTGCAGACAGCCGGTGCATTTCTCCGGATCGATATTGAGGGACTTTTGCATGTGGAGGAACCTCCCCTTCTTGTTCGGGGCGGCAAGGCCGAAAGACATCCCGCCGGAACCGTTGCAAAACGGTTTTGCCGGCTGTCGTCAATCCTCCCTGTCGCCCGCTTTTGCGGAACTGTTAATCTGTTAAGACCATAGCATCACCAGCCCACCATCTTGGACTCTTTTTTTCCATAATCGAGGTGGCTTGATCGATTTCCGGGCACGGGTTCCGCTACCGGATGTCGCATGCTACGATCATCGCCAACACAACCAATAACAACCCGCACCATGCCACTGGGACGGGTAGATACAGGGAGAAGAACAATGGCCGAGCCAACCATCGACAATGGTGTCAACGTCGAGGCCCTACTGGGCGCCCGCGAAGCGTTGACCGAGGCCCCCGAAGCGGCGCAATTCAAATGGCGCGCGTCGTGCGAATGGAAGAACGGCACCCACAGCCACTCAACCGTCGAAAGTTTCTTCGGGCTTGGCGAAGAACAGGCGCGCAAGTCAACTTTCAGTTTTGATGCCGACCATCCGGAAGTCTTCGCCTCCGAGGATTTGGGGGCGACGCCGGTGGAGTATGTATTGGTCGGGCTGGCC
>CAZQPC010000610.1:0-1753 GCA_964595005.1 uncultured Magnetovibrio sp. | reverse complement strand
AAACCACGTCATAGGTATCCAAATCCCCCGCGAACACCGCCGTATCCTGCCCGCTCCCTCCGTCCAGCGTATCGTTGCCGCCGCCGCCTTGCATCACGTGCTCTCCACTGCCGCCCGTGAACGTATCCGCCCCAGAAAGCTCCCCATGGCCCCCGGCATAGTGGTCATAGCTGATCGTATCGTCTTCCGTGATGTCCGGCATCGTCACCCCGGCATAGACCGAGATTTCCGCCGTGCTCGCCAGCCCCCCCTGACTCCCATGGGCCTGGTCCGTCACCCTGAACGTGAACCCGTCTTCCCCCGTATAGCCGCTGTCCGCCTTATAGACATAGTAACCCTGCTCGCCCGCACTGCCCCCCGCATCCGCATAGACCTGCACGTGCCCGTGGTCCGTCTCATAGACCGCGCCGAGCCCGTTATCGAACCCCAACGCCCCGGCCGCCCCGGTGGAGATCGCCGCCGCCGTGGTCTCGACGCTAAAGCTCAGGTCCACGTCGCCATTGGAGTCAGCCTCACCGCCCGTCGAGAACAACTTCCACGCCGCCTCCCCGCCGCTCGCCATCCCCGCCATCGCCGCCCAGGCGACGGGGCTTGTGCTCAGGTCCTTGCTCACGCCGTCCCCGTCGAATTGCAGCGTCTCGACGCCAGAGATCGTGTCCGTCCCCTCGTCCCCGAAGGCCGTGGCGTTGAGGTCCGTGACGGTGAAGCTGTCCGTCGCCCGGTCGTAGATAATATCGAAGCTGCCGAAGTTGCCGTCGTATCATCGTCTTGCACTTGTTCCGTGAATCAACGGGAATCCGGGGGATCAAACCGCCCATCCTTCGACAAACTCACGGTGAGGTCACGGCAGGGGCAACGCCGAAGGACGCATCGGTCCGGCCGGCATTCCTCGGGCGTACGCCGCTGCCCCGGCGCGACGGCCCGCGTCATCCCTCCCCAGACCTCACGCCCGTTCCGTGGAAAGGTGTGGGGCACTGCGCCCCGCCTACACCTGCGCCAACAGCCAATCGCGGAAGGCGGCGACGTTCGGCAGCTGCGCCTTGCGCTCCAGGTAGGCCAGGTAATAGGCGTTGGGGCTGGCCATGGCCGGGCCGAAAGGCGCGATCAGCTGGCCGGTGCGGAGCTCATCCTCGACGAAGATCGTCGGCATGATCGCCACACCCAGGCCGGCGACGGCGGCGCGGGTGACCAAATTGTAGAACTCGAAGCTGGGGCCGCCGACCGGTGCCGTGGCGCCGACACCGTGGGCGGCCAGCCAGTCGTTCCAGGCCTGGGGGCGCGATTGCAGGTGCAGAAGCGTGTGGCGCAGCACGGCTTCCGGCGGCAGTTCGGGGAGCTGGCCGGGGAGCTGGTCGGGGGCACCGCCGACCAGCGCCGGGGCGCAGACCGCGACCATCCGTTCCGAGGCGACGCGGTGCGCCACCGTGGCCGGCCAATCGCCATGGCCGTGCTGGATGGCGACGTCGATGTCGCGGCCGTCCAAATCGAAGGGCACGGCGCCGGTGATCAGGTTCAATTGGATATCGGGATGGGCCTCGGTGAAGCCGTTCAGGCGCGGGATCAGCCAGAACGAGCCGAATGTGGGAAAGGTCGCCAGCGTCAGCACATTGTCGATGCGGTCGCGGGCCATCAGGCGGAAGGTTTCGGCCTCCAGCTCGCCCATGATCTGGGCCACCTTGCCGGCGTAGAGCCGGCCGGCGTCGGTCAGGCGAAGCCGCTTTGCGATCCGCTCAAACACGGCCAGGCCCAGGAA
>CAZQPC010000609.1:0-1771 GCA_964595005.1 uncultured Magnetovibrio sp. | reverse complement strand
GAGGCACCGCAACAGTGATCTCAGTGCGTACGAAATAGCGCACGATGCTCTAGAGACCAAATTTATCTTTCCACCCATACCAGGCAATGACGAGCGGCAGGAACCAAGGATTGCCGTTGTACAGCAGCCGGGTCTGCGCCGGTCGGCCGTCGAAGGCGCTTTCCGCATCATTGGCGTTGCCGACGATCCGGTAGGCGGACTTCTTCGCGAACCATCTGGCCCAGACGACGCCCGAGCCGCAGAACCCGGCGGCGTAATGGACGCCGTCGTTGACCACGGATTTCGGCAGGAAGTCGAAGGTGTAGCCCGTGTAGCCCCACCACGAATGGGTGATGCCGACGTCTTTCAGTTCCGGGAACAGCTCCACCAGGCCGCCGTGCAGGTGGCGGAACTTCTCTTTCGGGTCGTCGGTGCCGGCGCCGGCGCGGCCGCCGAAAATGATGCAGGTGCCGTCCGGTGACGGCCGGTAATAGTGATAGGTGTTGCGGGTCTCGCCCAGCATGCGGCCCTTCGGCATGAGCCGCGCCATGGTTTCCGCCGGCAAGGGCTCGGTGGCGATGATCTGGCTCGGGATCGGCACCACCCGGCGCTGCAGCCAGGGCGTGGCGGCGCCCGTGTAGCCGTTGGTGCAGACCAGCAACTCCTTGGCCTTGGTGTCGCCGCGGGAGGTGCGAACCTGAAAGCCATCGGTTTCACGGGTGAAGCCTTCGACGGCCGTGTAGGCGTGCACGGTGACGCCGGCCTCCAGGGCGCGCTCTAGAATCCCCTGGTGGAAAAGACCCGGGTGCAGGCCGCCGATGTCGGGCCGCACGACGCCACCGTGGTAAACGTCGGTGCCCAGCTCCTTATGCTGTTCGGCGCGCGGCACCACCTCGGCCCCCAGGTTCAGGTGCGTGTTCAGGAAGTCCGCTTCCCGGGCCAGGCGGTCGTAGTGCTTCGGCCGGTAGGCGCCGGTGAAGCGCCCGGTCATCTTGAACTTACAGTCGATGTTCTCGTCTTCGATGAACTTGGCCAGGTCCTCACGCGCCGCCACGCCTTCCGCGTAGATGGCCTTGGCGGTCTGCTCCCCCATGGCCGACACCATGGTGGAAAACTCCATCTTGATGTTGCCCGACGCGATGCCGCCGTTGCGCGACGACGCCCCTTCGCCGGGGCGGTCCTTATCGAAGACGTGGACGGCGCGGCCGGCCCGGGCCAGGATCAGAGCCGCCGTCAGACCGGCGAAGCCGGCGCCGACAATGGCCACGTCGCAGGCCGCCGCCACCGGCGCCTCGGCCAAATCGGGGCGCGGCGCGGCTTCCCACCAATAAGGCGTGTCCTTGAATTCGTGCGTCATTGCCGTTTCTCCGTCAGGCCAAGTGATTTGAGACTGCGCCGGTCGGCCCCGGACGGCAAGACCGTACGCCGCTCGGTGATCCAGGCCGCCATGTCCTTCCAGACCGTTGCCGCCTGCAAGTCGCGCAGCAGCATGTGATAGCCGCCTTCGTAAAGCGCGACCCGGTGCCGGCCGGCCGGCAGTGTTTTCAGCAGGCGCCGGGTCGGCGCCTTGGGGATGATCTGGTCTTTCTCCCCATAAAGGATCAGCGCCGGCGTTTTCAGTTGCGGCGCCGCCGCCAGGGCCGCGTCCATGAGGTTGACCAGGCCGTAAATGGTGCCGACGCGGGTCTGCTTGATGACCAGGGGGTCGCGGCCGAGGCGCACCAGCATTTCGTAGTTGTCCGACGGCACGATCCCCAGGCCGCGCCCCGTCAACGTCATCCAGGGCATCGTA
>CAZQPC010000608.1:0-1772 GCA_964595005.1 uncultured Magnetovibrio sp. | reverse complement strand
GTAACAACTGGATTGGTCTACGCCGCAACGGCGCCTATGTGGTGACCGGCGTCCTGGGGATGGCGGCGTTTCTGCTGCCCGCCCACCAAACCGAATGGAAGGCGCGTGCGGTGGCCGTAGCCGCCGCCGTCTTCCTGATCGGCGCCGGCATCGCCTTCTATCATGTCGGCGTCGAACAGCACTGGTGGGCGTCGGCGGCGGCGTGCGGCGGCGGCTCGCCGGATCAGGCGATTTCCATGAACCAGTTCCAGACCCTATTGCAGCAAAAGCCCGAGAAGGCCTGCGACGAGATTGACTGGACCCTGTTCGGGATTTCCATGGCAACCTACAATGCAATGGCCTCCCTGGCGCTGGGGAGCGCCGCCTTAAGGGCGGCCAAACAATTGAGGACCGGCTAAATGGCCCGCAGGAAATCCAAGCCGACGCCGGCACGACCGCCGGACCGCCTGCCCGGTGACCCGACCAAGGAACAATTGGTCGAACAGGTGATTCGCGTCGACCAGGCCGGCGAATACGGCGCCGTGCGCATATACGAAGGCCAGTTGGCGGTGCTGGGCAAGGGTGCATCCGGGCCCGTCATCAAACACATGCAAGACCAGGAGAAGGCGCACCTGGAGACTTTTGACAAGCTGGTCGCCGAACGCCGGGTCCGGCCGACGGCCCTGATGCCGCTTTGGCATGTGGCTGGATTTGCGCTCGGCGCGACCACGGCCTTGATGGGTGAAAAGGCTGCCATGGCCTGTACCGTGGCCGTCGAAGAAGCCATCGACGAACATTATCAGAGCCAGATCGAAGCGCTGGAGCCCTACCCCGACGAAGCGCCCTTGAAAGAGACCTGTGCGAAGTTCCGTGAAGAAGAATCGCAACACCGCGAAACGGGCCTCGAACACGGCGCCCGGCGCACCCCCGGTTACGAGGTCCTGACCGGGGCTATCAAAGCCGGGTCGAAACTGGCGATCTGGCTGTCGACGCGGGTTTAGAGCCTCGTGCGCTAGGTCTCAACGTTTGCGTTTCTTGCTAAGGCTGGTGACGATGCCGCGGAAGGTGCGGATTTCCTGTTCCGTGAACCGGGCGCGCTGAAAAACATTGCGGATATTGCGGACCATGATGGGACGTTTTTCACGGACCCGGAGAAACCCGCTGTCATCCAGTTCATCTTCCAATTGGGCGCACAATCCATCCAACTCCTGCTTCGTCGCCGGCCGGGTTTCCTTGGGGATCGCCATCGCCGCTGCATCCGTGCCGTCACTCAGTTGAAAACACTCATAGCCGATGGCAAACACCGCCTGGGCCAGGTTCAATGACGTAAAGGCCGGATTGAGCGGCACCCGCAAGACCGCATTGGCCAGCGACACGTCGTCGTTGGACAGGCCCTTGGCCTCCTTACCGAACAACACCCCAGAGCGAACGGCCGAAACGCGATCCCGTTTCATCCGGGCCGCGGCTTCCTTGGGCGTCACCACGTCGGTGGTCATGTCGCGGGCCCTGGCCGTGGTCGCGTAAACCATCTGCAGATCGGCGATGGCGGCGGCGGCGGTGCCGAAAAGTTTGGCGTTTTCGATCACCACATCAGCGCCGGATGCCGCCGCAACCGCGTGGCGGTTCGGCCATTGGTCACGCGGGTTGACGAGACGCAGATCCACAAGGCCGCAATTCAACATGGCCCTGGCCGCCATGCCGATGTTCTCTCCCAATTGCGGCTCAACCAGGATGATCGCCGGCCCGTCGCCGATCGACTCGGCCCGCGATTTATCGGTTCCGGCCATGAACCC
>CAZQPC010000607.1:0-1783 GCA_964595005.1 uncultured Magnetovibrio sp. | reverse complement strand
CTGGCCATCGACGATTTGGCCGACCGTCCGCACGATTGCGATATCCTTGTCG
This sequence comes from uncultured Magnetovibrio sp., assembly GCA_964595005.1. GTDB lineage: Bacteria > Pseudomonadota > Alphaproteobacteria > Rhodospirillales > Casp-alpha2 > UBA3470. Next base: position 1,731 of record CAZQPC010000607.1, on the reverse strand, counting down.
ATCAGAGTTTGGGACGCCGCCCAAATGACTACGACGGGTTGGTGCCGGATTTGTGTCGGCTTTTAATGGGTCCGGGACATGGGCTGTTGAAGCCTGCGTTTGCCGAGACGCGTGATCAGGTCCTGAGCCGCCGTGAGACGGCGACCTTGTCGCACGTACTGGTTGCCTTCGGGTTGACGGACCCGGCGAATTTGACCGCCCGCGCCTTGCGCGGCCTCGCCGGTCGAGGCCTGTCGGTGACCGCCGTCTTGGGCAGCGGTGCGCCGCATCTGGGCGACGTACGGCAGATCGCGGCGGACCTGCAGCCGCCGGCCGAGGTTATCGTCGATGCCGACGACATGGCATCGCTGATGGCTGAGGCGGACCTGGCCATCGGCGCCTGCGGCACCACGTCATGGGAGCGCTGCGCGCTTGGCCTGCCGACGCTGGCGGTCATCGCCGCCGATAATCAGCGCACCAATGAAGCGGCCCTGGTGGCGGCCGGCGCCGTGTCGTCGCTGGGATGGCATGAAGATGTCACGGCGGATGATGTCGCCGGTTTCTTTGACGCGCCCGGGGATTTAATGGGCGATATGTCTGCCCAGTCGCGCCGCGCCGCATCCCTATGTGACGGGCGTGGGACGGCGCGGGTGGTTGCCGCCCTGAACGATCTTGTAGATGGCGTCACGCCGATCTTGCGCCCGGCGGAGATGGCCGACGCCGATCTCCTGTTGGACTGGCGCAACGAAGAAGAAACACGGCGCCAGTCGAAAACCTCCGATGCCGTTGAACGGCCGTCGCATCTGGCTTGGCTGCAGGCGGTATTGGCGGATCCGAAACGAATGCTTTGCGTCGCCATGCTGGACGGCCAGCCCATCGGATCGGTGCGGGCGGACCGCGACGGCGGCATCTGGACCTTATCATGGATCGTCGCACCGGAAGCGCGCGGGCGCGGCCAGGGGCGGCGGATAGTCGCCCGCATGGTGGAAACACTGGATGGTGAAATCCGCGCCGAAGTAAAGATGGGCAACCCGGCGTCTGAGCGCATTGCCCAGGCGGTCGGGATGCGGCGGTTGTCGGAGAACGACGGCTTGACCGTATGGACCATGCACAAATGACGGAAACGGCCTATCTTAGGATTGCATAAAGGTTTTTTCGGCGAGAGTCCGATGACATGAATGCCAACGCACCTAAACGCAGCGTATCGATCGCCGGCCGCGAGATCGGCCCCGGCTGCCCGCCCTATATCGTGGCTGAGATGTCGGGCAATCATAACGGTGACATGGGCCGCGCCCTGGCGCTGATGGAGGCCGCCGCAGAAGCCGGCGCCGACGCCGTCAAGCTGCAGACCTATACGGCCGATACGATCACCATTGATCATGACGGCCCCGGCTTCGTTATCGAAGGTGGTTTGTGGGACGGACGCTCGTTGCACGACCTCTATGAGGAGGCCCACACACCCTGGGATTGGCATGCGGCCCTGTTTGAAAAGGGCCGTCAGCTGGGGGTTTCCGTATTCAGCTCACCCTTTGACTATTCGGCCGTCGAATTGTTGGAGGGTTTGCGCGCACCAGCCTACAAGATCGCGTCTTTTGAGATGATCGATCTGCCGTTGATCGAACGCACGGCGGCGACCGGTAAGCCGTTGGTAATCTCCACCGGGCTGGCCAACAAGGCGGAGATCAAAGAAGCCGTTGCGGCGGCCAGGCGCGGCGGCGCCTCGGAATTGATCGTCCTGCCTTGTGTCAGTGG
>CAZQPC010000606.1:0-1787 GCA_964595005.1 uncultured Magnetovibrio sp. | reverse complement strand
CCGACTGGATGCGATCATCCTTCTTGGCCGCCATGTAGGCCAGCGTGCAGGCGAGAAGGGTTCCGCCGATGCAATAGCCGATGGCGTTGACTTTGGCCTCCCCGGTCGCCTGCCCGATGGCGTCGAGCGCCGCCAGCGGGCCTTCGAGCATGTAATCATCGAAGGTTTTTTCGGCCAGCGTTTCGTCCGGATTGACCCACGAGACGGCGAACACGGTGTGTCCCTGTCCGACGGCCCAGCGGATAAACGAGTTTTCCTTGCGAAGATCCAGGATGTAGTACTTGTTGATCCAGGGCGGGATGATCAAAAGCGGGCGCTGGGCAACCTTTTTCGTCGACGGGTCGAACTGGATCAGTTCCATCAAATCGTTGCGGTAAACCACCTTGCCGGTGCTTTCGGCGACATTGACTCCGACCTCGAAGGCGTCCTCGTCGGTCATTTTGATTTTCAGCTTGCCCGTGCATTCATCCATATCCTCAAGAAGATTCTTCAAGCCATTGACAAGATTCTCTCCTCCGCTTTCGGCGGTCGCCGCCAAAACCTCGGGGTTGGTCATGACGAAATTGCTCGGCGACATGGCTTCGACGAACTGGCGGGTGTAGAAATCGACCTTCTGGGAATCCTTGTCATCCAGGCCTTCGACATCGCCGACCGTGGATTGCATCCACCGCGAGGTCAGCAGATAAGACTGCTTGATATAATCGAAGACATTGTTTTCGTTCCAGGACTCATGCTTGAACCGGCGGTCGCCGGGCTCCGGCGTGATCATCGGCTCGGCCTCGCCACCCATCATGCGAGTCGCGGTGTTCTGCCATAATTTGGCGTAATCCTGCCATAGCTCCAGATTGGCCTCCACCAGCTTCGCCGGGTCGGACATCATGTGTGATGTCAATTCCATAAACGCGCCGCCGATATTCAAGGGATCGGGGTTGAAGTCTTCCGCGTCTGAATCGCCTTCGCTACAGGACCCGGGCGCCTTGGCGCCCGGCATTTGGCGGGCCAGAAATTCGCCGATCAGGCGTTGAGAGGTTTCTGCCATTTCGGCCATGGATTGGGAAATTTCGGCACCGTCCGGTTTGCCGTTGTTACCGCCTGGTTGATCGGTCATTGCAATCCTCTATGATCATCTGCCTCGGAAAATGTAGGGGGCGTCATGGTTATGCCTCCTATTATGTTGCGGTGCAACATAATTTTTCGATGTTTGTAAACGGTTAACCTTTTTAGGGCAACGTGCCATTCCAAGGAAATATGCCGATCCTTAGGAGTTTGAAGAAAATGAGGGGTCCACAAAGAATGGTAAACCATGTCCCATTGCTCGGATTGCCGGGCAAGACGGCCAGGATGGTGATGGGCGCTGTCCTGGGCGCGTCTTTCATCGGCGCTTGTTCCCAGGTGCCCGACGCCGTCAATCCGGCCGAATGGTATCGGGGCACCGTCGATTTTTTCGCCGGCGAGGACGGCAAAGACGCCAAAACCACCAAGGACGGCAAGGATACCGGCCTTGCCGCCGACCGGGGCAAGGCCCCTCCGGGCTCCGATACAGGCTTTCCAAATCTCGCCTCCGTGGACCAACAGGCGCAGGCCCGCGACAAAACCGGTGGCGGTCTCACGGCCGATACGGAACGGCCGAAATACGCCCCCACCATTCAACGCCAGGGGGCTGCGTCGTCGACGCTCCCGGTCAAGCCCCGCCCGGCGCCCAGGCCTCTTCCGGCCGCGCCCGCGGTAAGATCGACCCAGCCGGCGCCGCCGGCAATGCCGAAGCCCTCCGTGGCGCAAGTGCCGGC
>CAZQPC010000605.1:0-1792 GCA_964595005.1 uncultured Magnetovibrio sp. | reverse complement strand
TATCTGCCTGCACGGCGAGCCGACATGGGGATACCTGTACCGGAATTTCATTCCGCCGCTGGCCCGGTCGCACCGGGTCATCGTCCCCGATCATATGGGGTTCGGCAAAAGCCAAACGCCCGGGGGCCGCGACTATGTGCTGAAAACCCACACGGAAAACCTGACCGCCCTGGTCGAACATCTGGACCTCACCAACATCACCCTGGTGATGCAGGATTGGGGCGGGCCCATGGGCGCGGCGTTCGCGGTCCGCAACCCGGACCGGGTCAAGCGGCTTTGCCTGATGAACACCATCACCGGCTACGGCGGCGCCAAACAGGGCGGCCTGACGCCCTGGTTCGCCTACGTCAAGAAGCACCACGACGCCGGCACGCTCAGCGATGTGCTGGGCCATTTGGACGGCCACGTGCTCGCCGTCATGAAGATTATCGGCTTTCAGAATTCGGCCGCCGTCGATGACACCTGGATCCGCGCCTACGCCGCGCCGTTCCCGACGCCTGCGGACTGTATCGGGGCCATCGAATTTCCCCTGGACGCGTTGCTCGGGCGCATCGTGCCTTATGTGAAGGAGGGCTTTCCGTTGTTGGACGGGATCAAATCGAAGCCCGCCATGCTGGCCGTCGGCATGCGCGACCGGGGCATCGATCCCGCCTACCAGATCGCCGACTTCCGGGGCCTCTACCCGGACGGGCCGGTGGTCAAACTGCCGAACGCCGGGCATTTCTGCCAGGAAGACGCGCCGGAAACCCTGGTCGCGCTGATCCAGCAGTTCATGCAAATGACCTAGGCGCGGCGGTGCGCCCTATTCCGCCGCTTCCGCCGGCCAGGAGGCGGCCTGTTCGGCGGCCTCGTTGAGGCTATTAAATTCGTCCGGCCAATTGTCGGCAACCCAGCGCACATAGGTCCGCACCTTCGCCGGATCCATGTTCAAGGAACGCTTGATCAGGTTGATTTCATCGAGGTCTTCGATCGGCACCCGGAGCGAATCGTTCAAGCGGTTGATCATGTTGAACATCGCCGACACCATGGTCAGTTCGACTATTTCGGCGTCCGTGAAACAGTCCTTCATTTCCGCGTACAGGGCATCATCGGCGGCGGCGGTGTTCAGGGTCACCGCCTCGGCCCAGCGCACCGCCAGCTTTTCGCCGTCGGACAGGGTCTGGGAAAACCGGCAGTCTTCGGAACTGATCTCGATGACTTCTTCCTCGGTGATGCCGGCGGCCTGGCCAAGTGCGGTGTTGTGGGCGTAGCAATATTTGCAGCCGTTGACGTGACTGGTCTTGATCACCACCATTTCCTTGATCCGCCCGGTCATCCGGCTGCCCGCCCACTGGCGCTGCACCGAGGCGTTGAAGGGCAACAGCAGCATGGCGTACCAGGGCGCGTGGCTGATGGTGCGGTAGAAGTTCGGCACCCGGCCCAACAGCCCGGTGACGGCATCGAAGAAGGCACCCAGGTCGCCGGATATGTTCTCGCGTTCAATTTTCGGCATGCGTTGCATGGTCGGTCTCCTTATCTGGTCGGGTCAATCGGCTTGGCCGCGCAGGCCCTGGCCGGCGGCGGCGAAACGCCCGGCGTAGGCCTCGATGTCATCGATCGACAGATCCTCCACCGCGTCCCATTGCTTTTCGTTGTATTCGACGGTTTCCAATTCGGTCATGAACGAATCATTGAGCCGGTTGATCATGTTGAACATGGCACACGCCATGGACACCTCGACGATCTCGGCGTCCGTGCACTGGCGCCTGAGCTCTTCCCAGACGGGCTTTTCCTTGTGCGCCGTGTTGCGGGT
>CAZQPC010000604.1:0-1797 GCA_964595005.1 uncultured Magnetovibrio sp. | reverse complement strand
CTTGTCGGCCAGACCGCCGAAAGCCTTCGACAGCAGCCCGACGCCCAGCGTGAAGGGCAGAAACGCCAAGCCGGCCTCGGTGGCGGCCAGGCCGCGGTGATCGATCAACTCGAACGACAGGATGAAGAACATGATCGAGAGACCCGCGTAGATCAGCAGCGTCGCCCCGTTCAAGCCGAAAAAGGCCCGGTTGCGGACCAGCCTCGGCGGCGTCATGGGGTGGGCGCTGATGCGTTCCCACCAGGCGAAGGCGCCGAGACCAAGCGCGCCGGCAAGGGCGGCGATGGCGATGGGCATCTTTGACGCCGCTGCCGCGTCAACCCCCGCGGGCGCCTCGCCGCCGCCGATCTGGCTCAGGGCCCAGGCCAGGGCGGCCAGCGCGGCCGCCAGCACCACGGCGCCGACCACGTCGAAGCGTCGCGGCTCGCGGCGGTCTTCGGGGGCGCAGGTGAGCAAGATGGCGACGGCGGCGACGGCAAGCGGCGGATTGATCCAGAATATGGACGGCCAACCGAAGGTCTCGGTCAGCCAGCCGCCGAGCACCGGACCGCCGGCGGTGGTCAGCGCCGACGCGGCGGCCCAGATGCCGATCGCCTTGTTGCGTTCGTCTTTCGGGAACGTGGCGCCGATCAGGGCCAGGCTGGCGGGGGTCAGCAGGGCCGCGGCGATCCCCTGGCCGATGCGCGCGGCGATCAGCCAGCCGACATCCGGGGCCAGGGCGCAGGCCATCGACGCGGCGCCGAACAGAAGACAGCCGAGGGTCAGCATGCGCGCCTTGCCGTGGACATCGGCGAGCGCCCCGCCGGCCGGCGTCAGCGCCGCCAGCGCCAGAACGTAGCCGTTGACGACCCATTGAATGGCCGCCAAATCGGCGCCCAGATCGGCCCGGAGCCGCGGCAAGGCCACCGTCAGGGCGGAGCCGTCGATGAACGCCATGGACGACGCGATGACGCAGGCCGTCAGCACCATGGCGCGGCGCCCTGCCGGGATCTCATCGCCTAACGCGCGCGGACAGGGTTCGCCTTCAATGACCCCGCGAGCGCACGGTTCCGCATAGGGTTGTGCCATGGTCAGTCCCTGGTTTTTCCTTGGTCCAACCACCATAGATGAAACGGGTGGCGTGTGCGACGCCGTCGAGTTGTTATGAAGCGCTGAGGTGATTGAGCCAAACTCTTCCTCCCCCTATTTGGCCCATGCCAAATGATTGGCAATGATGGGGGAGGACCGAGGTGGGGGTGTGTACGCGAAGCGGAGGAAGATTCTTTTTCGCGCCGGACGGCGCTTTCTTCCCCCCACCTACGCCTCCCCCTCAAGGGGGGAGGAAGGATTATGTCGAGTCTCTAGCCGGCGAGGATGCGTTTGCATTCGCCAACGGCGTAATCGATGAACAGGCGGATTTTCGGATCCTGCAGGCGCTTGTGCGGATAGATGCAGGCGAAGGGCAGGCTGGTGGGCGGCGTCTTCTCGGCAACCCGGATCAGGTCGCCGGCCTGCAACAGTTCCGAGATTTCGTACACCGGCTTGTTGACGATGCCGCTGCCGGCCAGGGCCCAAGTGGTCAGGACGTCGCCGTCGTCCGATTCCAGCGGGCCGGTGAAATCGTATCGCTGCGGCGTGCCCTTCACCTCCAGCATCCAGAAAAACTCGTCGGCGCCCGGATAGCGCAACAACAGGCACTTGTGATCGTCGGAGACCAAATCGTCGCCGGAGCCGGGATTGCCGTAGCGCGCCACATAGCCCGGCGCCGCACAAAGTGCGCGTTCAAATTCATGGATCGCCCGCACCCGCATTTCCGAA
>CAZQPC010000603.1:0-1801 GCA_964595005.1 uncultured Magnetovibrio sp. | reverse complement strand
CAACCTGGAAGACCTTCGCGCAGAACTGAACGCCACACACACAGGGACGCGGCCAAAACTGACCGTCCTCCCGTTCATCATGAAAGCCATAGTTGAGGCGGTGCGCGAGCAGCCAGAGATGAATGCGCATTTCGATGATGCAACCGGCGTCATATCCCGGTTTGGCGGTGTCCATATCGGCATCGCAACGCAGACCCCAAATGGACTGACGGTGCCAGTGGCCCACCATGTCGAGGTCAATTCGCTGTGGGAAAGTGCTGGTGAAGTTACGCGGCTGGCGAGCGCCGCACGCGAGGGCACGACCGCGCGCGAAGAGCTCTCCGGCTCCACCATAACCGTCACGTCGCTCGGCCCGCTCGGCGCTATCGCCAGCACCCCGATCATCAATCATCCCGAGGTTGCAATCGTTGGTATCAACAAGATGGCGGTGCGGCCATCGTGGGACGGTCAACAATTTCTGCCGCGCACGATGATGAATATATCGTGCAGTTTCGATCACCGCATCATCGACGGCTGGAATGCGGCGGTGTTCGTGCAGAAGCTGAAAACACTGCTCGAGAAGCCTGCCATGCTGTTTGTGGAAAGGTAGAGATATGACCGACTTGTCGTGCAAACTTTTGGTCGTCGGTGCGGGCCCAGGCGGCTACGTGTGCGCAATTCGCGCCGGCCAGCTCGGCATCGACACGATGGTCGTGGAGGCAGATCGCTTTGGTGGCACCTGTCTTAACGTAGGCTGCATACCGTCAAAGGCACTCATCCATGCAGCCGACGAATTTCACAAACTGACAGCGTTCGCAGAAAACATGGCGATGGGAATTTCCGCATCGTCTCCTTCGATCAACTTTGCTCGAACGATCGAATGGAAAGATGGCATCGTGGCGCGGCTGAATGGCGGCGTTGGTGCGCTGCTGAAGAAGGCGAAGGTGCGCACCGTCCACGGTACCGCCCGTTTTCTAGATGGCAAGACGGTGTCCGTGACGAGCGCCGACGGCGAACGGCGCATTCGCGCTGAGAGCATCGTCATTGCAACCGGTTCCGCGCCGGTCGAGCTACCGTTGATGCCGTTTGGTGGAAACGTGATCTCATCGACAGAGGCACTTGCGCTTGCCGACGTGCCTGGGCGCCTGGCGGTCGTTGGCGGCGGCTATATTGGCCTGGAAATCGGAACCGCGCTCGCGAAGCTCGGCTCCACGGTGACGGTCGTAGAGGCCGAATCCGAAATCCTGCCGCAGTACGATGCGGAGTTGACCCGGCCGGTGGTCAAGCGGCTCGCAGCACTCGGTATCGACGTCATGACTGGAAGCCGGGCAATTGGGCTTTCCGGGGAAGCGCTTGAGATCGAAAGCGGAGCCGGCGACAAGACTTCGATAGTGGTCGATACGGTACTCGTAAGTGTCGGTCGGCGGCCACGGACCAAAGGCGTAGGGCTGGAGGAATTGAGTCTGACCATGGCCGATCAATTCGTGCACATCGACGACAGGTGCCAGACATCGATGCGTGGCGTATACGCCATCGGCGACGTCACCGGCGAACCGATGCTTGCACATCGGGCGATGCATCAGGGCGAGATGGTTGCCGAGAACACAATCGATGCTGATCGCATCACAACGTTCTGTCCGGATCAGGACCTCAAGTGGGTGTATCGCCTTCCTGATGGCTCACATCGAATGAACTGTATCGAGCTAGGAAAGGAAGCATATCTTTCTCGCTAGCATGCAATAAGGTCTCAGCTGTGGTATAATAGCCATACAAGGAAGGTTTACTATGCAAGTTCAAGAGGAAAATATCTTTATTCATGAGG
>CAZQPC010000602.1:0-1840 GCA_964595005.1 uncultured Magnetovibrio sp. | reverse complement strand
CACACTCCATCTTTGCGTTTAAGATAAAGTGTTGCGTCGATCAGTTGAGACCACCCCCCAAAAGCGGACATTTTTGAGGGGTGCGGAAAATGTCTGCTTTTGACCTAGGCTGTGTAAAAACGCGGTGCATGATATGATTCTCCCATAGTTTTGGCGGGAGAGTTTTTATGAAGCGTTTTATTGAAGGCGAGGACCGCAGCCAGAGCACCTTGTTCCCTGATCGCCTGGACGACTGGATCAACGAGGACAACCCGGTTCGCGTCGTTGATGTCTTTGTTGATGAACTTGATCTTGGCGGCTTGGGTTTTGTCCGAGTTGCCCCCCGGGAGACCGGCAGGCCGGGTTATCATCCTTCGGTTTTGCTGAAGCTTTATATCTACGGCTACCTCAATCGGGTTCAATCGAGCCGCCGGCTGGAACGTGAGGCCGGTCGCAATGTGGAAGTGATGTGGCTGACGGGCCGCCTGGCGCCGGATCACAAGACGATCGCCGACTTCCGTAAAGACAATGGTCCCGCGATCCGTAAAGTCTGCGCCCGGTTCGTCTCTTTGTGCCGCCAGCTTGAGCTATTCGCCGCGGCAAGCGTGGCGATTGATGGGGCCAAGTTCAAGGCGGTCAACAGCCGTGAGCGGAACTTCACGCGGGCCAAGATGAAACGCCGCCTGGCGCAGATCACCGACAGTGTTGCTCGCTATCTGCACCAGTTGGACAGCGCCGACCGGCAAGAGCCGTCATTGGCGCTCGAGACCAAGACGGCCCGGTTGGAGGAAAAGATCGCCACCCTGAAAGACGAGATGCAGCGCCTGGAAAAGCTTGAGGCCCGGATGCTTGCAACGCCGGACCAGCAGATATCACTGACCGATCCCGATGCCCGTTCCATGGCGACCAGCGGCCGGGGCAGCGGTATGGTCGGCTATAATGTGCAGGCGGCGGTGGACACCACGCATCACCTTATCGTCGCCCACGAGGTGACCAACGTAGGTACCGACCGCTCGCAACTCGCCACCATGGCGAAGCGGACGAAGGCCGCCCTCAAGGCCGACGAACTGGATGTGGTTGCCGACCGTGGTTATTTTAACAGTGTGGAGATTCTGGCCTGTGATAAAGACGGCATCACGGTGACGCTGCCTAAGCCCCTAACCTCGGGCAGCATGGCCAAGGGCCGGTTTGGGAAGCAAGACTTTGTCTATGTGGCCGCCGATGATGTTTATCGTTGTCCTGCCGGCGAGCGCTTGGTCTACCGCTTCACAAATGAGGAAAAGGGGCTGATGCTGCGGCGCTACTGGACCAACGCCTGCCAGACCTGTGTCATCAAGGATCAATGCACCACGGGCAAGTTGCGCCGAATTACCCGCTGGCAACACGAGCATGTTCTGGAAGCCGTTCAGCAACGTCTCGACGAGCACCCGGAGAAGATGCGCCAACGCCGCGAGACGGTCGAGCATCCGTTCGGAACGATAAAATACTGGATGGGCTATACCCACTTCCAGATGAAGACGCTGAAACGGGTCGGCACCGAAATGGCCCTGCACGTGTTGGCCTACAATCTCAAACGCGTCATTAATATCATCGGCATCGCGCCGCTGATCGCGGCAATCCGGGCGGCATAGGCCATATCAGCCTATATCTGCATCCAATCCGGCCAAATATCGCCGAAGCCGGCCCATGAGACCCCTCAAGATGCCCAGAGCCCCAAATCCGGAAAAATCGATCCCGAAGGTCATCGAAACCAAAAGACGCCTCGAAAACAAAAATCGGCAAGGGTTTTTACACAGCCTGGACCAATAGCGGACATCTTAATTCCTGTGGTTGCATGCCCTCCGCCTCAACTAATGATATG
>CAZQPC010000601.1:0-1842 GCA_964595005.1 uncultured Magnetovibrio sp. | reverse complement strand
ATCCTCCATCTGGCCGAGGACTCTCAAAAACAAGTCCATCGTCAGGGGAAAGAAGGGGAGCATTTGACGCCATGTCGAACCGGCGACGGAGGACGGGTAATAGGCGATCACCATCGACCCTGCCAGGGCGCCAAAATAAATGAGGTCGGCGCGCTTGACGTTGCGGCCGCCGGATATCCTCGAGATGAGCAAAAGAATACCCGGCAGCAGAAACAACGGTGTCCATTTCAAGGCTTTCAATAGGGCCGGAAAGGCCACCGATCGCTCGCCAACGACCGCGGCGATACCGTCGATATAATTGATGATCGAAACATTGGGCAGCGAAAACGGTATGAGAAACATGAACACGGATACAACGGCCATCACCGGCCAGGTGCGCAGCCAATTGTCAGAGCAAAAGCGGAACACCAAGGGCACGAAATAGATAAACGAATGAACTTTCAAATTCATTGCCAGCCCGGCACAGGCCGCGACGATGATGGCGGTGATCCATGGGCGTCCGTTTTCGGCGGCCAACGTCGATAAAAGCGCCAGCGTCACAAGTAAAATCGTGTGCGCTTCCGGGCGCACCCAGAACGATACCGGCGCGACAATCAGGGGAAAGCTGGCGAATGTCAGAACGCCCAAACCGACATAGGCGCCGCCGTAGCGGCGCCATGCGTAAAATCCGAAAATGACGGCTGAAAGTCCCAGCGCCAATGTCGAGGGCAGTTTACTAACCGCAATCGACGGCCCCAGCAATTTAAGCGGCAAGGCGGTCAGAATGTACAACATGGGACCGTAGGCCGTGTTGAGATGTTCCGCCGCTTCGATGGGATAATAAAGGGGCAGGCCGCTGGCAAACCGCCATGCCAATATCGCTGAATCGGGTTCGGCGTGATCAAGATAAGTGCCAAGCGTGACATAACCGTAAAGGACATAGGCCAAGTTTAAGAACGCGGCGACGCCCAACACGGAATAAAAAGGTACCGCAATTTTCTGCTTAAAATCCACCATGTGCACCCACTAATTGACCAATCGGGTAACTCATAACGGCCGGCTTGAACGATGTCACTCAATTCCACGGCTTCGATGGAAAGTACCTGGACCCAACCGAATCATCGGATTGCGCCATCGCGAACAAGCCGCGAACCGGTTCGGTGAACGAACGGCATTATTTGCGACGCAACGGCCGCATTGGGCCATTTTATCCGGGTTTGAATTATTTGCAGTCTTGACAAAACTCCCGGAAAACCGCAGAAATCCAGGCATCGGGGAGTGGCGCAGCCTGGTAGCGCATCTGCTTTGGGAGCAGAGGGTCGCTGGTTCGAATCCAGTCTCCCCGACCAAATTCGGCCGCATCAGTGGGGCCGGAGGAAACAACCGCTGACGTGAGGTGACGATGACCGAAGCACGCATATACCAACCGGCAAAGACGGCCATGCAGTCGGGCCGGGCCAAAACCACCGCGTGGATTCTGGAATATGAGCCGGCGGAAGCCCGCCGCGCCGACCCGTTGATGGGTTGGATCAGTTCCGGCGACACGGAGGGCCAGATCAGACTGACCTTCCAAAGCAAGGAAGAGGCCGTGGCGTTCTGTGACCGCAAAGGCGTCGCCTATCAGGTCGCCGAACCGAAACGGCGGCGTATCAAGGGCAAGAATTATTCGGACAATTACTCCTCGCGGTTCCGATTCCAATAACCCGCCGAAATCATCGCGGGTGTGGGCGCCCGTAGCTCAACCGGATAGAGCAGCTGACTTCTAATCAGCAGGTTGGGGGTTCGAGTCCTCCCGGGCGCACCATTTTATAAATATAAAACAACGATTTAACTCTAAATCGGAAATAGATCGGTTTCTCCAAT
>CAZQPC010000600.1:0-1859 GCA_964595005.1 uncultured Magnetovibrio sp. | reverse complement strand
GTGTTATATGCACGTATGGCAAGGGCGCGGAGTCGAGGCCTGCGAATTTATCGAAATTGCGAAAAAACTCGATCCACATCATGCAACGTACAGGCTGTATCACGCGTACGCGAAATTCGGACTAGGCGACTACTCTGAGGTCATTGATCTCATAGAAAATCAGGTGCCGGTGAACCGCTATTCCCCCATGTCGTTCATGTTTTTGATTGCAGCTCACCATCGTGCTGGCAACCAAGATCAGGCGAAGACGACAGCCGACCTCGCGTTGGCGCGATACCAACTGGCTGGAATGAAAAGTGCGCAGCGTTTTTTGCCCTATGCAAACGCGGCGGAGCGGGCTGAATTGCTGGATGATTTGTCAAAAATCTATTGAGCACGGGGCGGGTTTCAAAAAAAAGTTCAAGTGAGATCGCCACGTGCCTGATGGCGGAAAGTTTCAGCGGCGATTTTCAGACCCGGCCTGGCGGCGAAGCCATGAGGAAATTCGAATTCCGAAATGGCTGAGCATGTGGCAACCCGCCGTTACCGGTTTTCCGACGTCGATTCCCGGTGCGCGATGTAGGCGCCCGAGGCGAAGATGACGGCACCGCCAAGCCAGGTCGTCAAGATTGGGATTTCACCGAAGGCGGCGAAGGCGATCAGCGATATCCAAACCAGTTTCATAAAATCGAAGGGCATGACGACACTCAGGTCCGCTTCGTGCAGGGCCTGGGCCAGCAGAAACTGGGCGCAGCCGCCGGTCAATCCGATCAGCGCCAGCCACATCAACTCCGTGGCGTTCGGCCATTGCCAGAAAAACAGCGCCGGCACCAGCGACAGGGGCGTCATCAGGATCGCCATGTAGGCGACAATGGTGATTGCGGATTCGGTGCGGCTCAGCGATTTGATGATCAGCAGGCAGCCGGCCCAGGTCAATGCCGCCATCAAGGTCATGCCCTGGCCGAAGGATACCGCCTCAAACCCGGGCCGCAAAATCAGCAACGCGCCAAGAAAACCGACGATGATTGCCGACCAGCGGCGCAGGCCGACCACTTCGCGCAAAATGAACACGCCCAGGAACGTCGCGAAGATCGGCGCCGTGAAGCCCAGCGCCACGACTTCGGACAAGGGGGTGATGGAAACGGCAAAGAAAAAGAACAGCATGTTGACGACGTTCAGGCTGGCCCGTCCCATATGGCCGCCCAGGCGATTGGTCTTCAACGCCACCAGGCCGTAGCGGGCCAGCATCGGCAGCACGAACACAAAGGCGAACAGATTGCGGAAAAATACCAGCTCGAACGGGTGGATGGTCTGCGACACATGGCGGGCCGCGGAGTTCATGGTCGCCGACAGAAAGGTCATGACGATCATGTAGATGATACCCCTGAGCGCGCCCGGCAGCAGCGGCGGGGAAGGGGCGTCGCCCGGCACCTGCGATATGCCGGCTACTTGGCCGCGCTGACGACGATTTCCACCACCACGTCCGGCCCCAATTCGATGCCGCCGACGCAGGCCCGGGCCGGCCGATTGAGATCGCCCAACCAGTCTTTCCAGACCTCGTTCATGGCTGGCTTCAAGGCGATTTCCGTGAGGTAGATGGTGGCGATCAACAGCTGCGATTTATCGGTCCCGCACTTCGCCAGCCGGTCGTCGATCTTGTCCAGGACCTCTTTCGTCTGGCCGGTAATATCGAGGCTGCGGTCTGTTGCGGTCAGCCCGCAAAGATAGACCGTGTCACCGTGGGTGACGGCCTGGCTGAGGATGTCGCCGGAATCAAGATGTTCGATGGTCATGGGGGCTCCTATGATCGGGTGTCGGCGAATGACGGCCATGTGATTGGCAAATCTTCGACGCTTCGGTCCGGTATGGTCAAGCGGGGA
>CAZQPC010000599.1:0-1864 GCA_964595005.1 uncultured Magnetovibrio sp. | reverse complement strand
TGGAGACATTGTCCCTGGGCGCGCCGATCGCCCGGGTTGCGATGGATCATGGCTACCGCAGCCCCAGCGCTTTTACGGCGGCCTTCGCGAAAGTCATGGGCGCGCCGCCGACAAAGTTGGTGGCCAGCGCGTAAATTTCCTTTGCCTGCCCCTGCCCGCCTAAATCGGTTCGGCAAAAAACACCGGAATTTTGCGCGGCGCCTTTTCCTGATAGTCGTTATAGGGCGGAAAGGCAGCGGCGCCGGCGTCCCATAGGCGTTGGCGTTCGGGATCGTCTTCAACCTCGCGGATGCGCATCTTGAAGACCTCGGTTTTGTCGCGGATCTCGACGTCCGGGTTGGCCCGGATGTTGTTGACCCAGACGGGGTCCTTGGGCCGCCCGCCGTAGGAACCGATCAACACGTAACCGGCGTCCACCTTAACCCGCATCAACGGAATTTTCCGGATGCCGCCGGTCTTTACACCCGTGTGGGTAACGATGATGACCGGCAAACCGGTGTCGCGCAGGGTTGTCCCTTCGGTGCCGCCGCTGCCTTCATAAAGCTCAACTTGTTCACGCACCCAATCCAGTGCGGGGGGAATGTATTCGGCCATGGTTTGCCCTGCCTAAATGACGAATGGAAAAATCGACCATAGCACCTACCGCCCTGGTTCAGGAAACCAAGAGTTCGCCCTTTGGCACTTCAGCCGCGCAATCAAGAGAGCGAATTGCTTCGCTTGGACATCGACCGCTCGGTCGTCCGTTATTGTTGAAATCGCCAACGCCCCGCCCGGCATCGCGTCGCCGGTCATGTTGCGCGTAACGGGTCTGCCTTGCCGGACGCCGCCGAGCGCGTTTCGGGACAGTTCGGCGTTCCTCTTGACAAGTCACATTGGATTCATTATAACGTCTCAATAGTCGATACATTGTATCGTATAACGAAACAACTAGAAACACCGTTCACCAACCAATCGAGGAGACAAACCCATGCAGGTGCCGGTCGCGATTGTCGGTGCGGGCCCAGCCGGTTCGCTATTAGCCTGGATTTTGCGCCAGCGCGGGATTGAAAGCCTGGTTCTGGAACGGCGCAGCCGCGATTATGTGGAAAGCCGGATCCGGGCCGGCGTCATGGAGCAAAACGCCGTTGATCTGATGGTCAAGGCTGGGATCGGCGAACGCCTGAAAAAGGAATGCATGTACCATCCGGGTGTCGCCATCGGCCTCAACAATGAGCATCACTTTATCGATTTCGAAAGATTGATCGGCATCGGCGTCACCGTTTACGGCCAATCGGAGGTCACCAAGGATTTGTTGGGTGGCCTTGATGCGGCGGGCCACAATGTCCTCTATGAGGCCCCGGTCACGGCCATCGAGGGCATCGAAGGCGATCGCGCAACGGTGACATACACCCACGATGGCGCGGCGCACGAAGTAACGGCTGATTTCGTCGTCGGGGCGGACGGGTTTCACGGGCCGTCACGACAGGCAATTCCAACCGACCTCCTGAAGACCCACGATAAGGTTTATCCCTTCGGCTGGCTCGGCGTTTTGGTCAATGCGCCGCCGTCGAAAGATGTGGCGCTGTTCTCGCATCATGAGCGCGGCTTTGCCCTGTTGAGCATGCGTTCACCTGATGTGTCGCGGCTGTATCTTCAGTGTCGGCCGGACGAGGACATCAATGAATGGTCCGATGATCGGATCTGGGACGAACTCGACACGCGATTGGGGACCCCCGGCTGGACGCTTGAGCGCGGTGAGATTTTTCAAAAGGATGTGACGCCGCTGCGGAGTTTTTTCTCCGAGCCGATGTCGTGCGGCCGCTTGTTTCTGGCCGGCGATGCTTCGCACATCGTGCCGCCGACCGGCGCCAAGGGGATGAACGCG
>CAZQPC010000598.1:0-1871 GCA_964595005.1 uncultured Magnetovibrio sp. | reverse complement strand
AGGGTCACGACAAACAACAAGAGGCCCAAGGCAAAAGCCGACAGGGTCTTGGCGCTGTCAAATTCCTGGTCGCCGGTCAGCAGTGTAACGATCTGGACCGTGACGGTGGTCACCGCGGCGAAAGGGTTTGCCGTCAGGTTGGCCGTTAATCCGGCGGCCATGACGACGATCATGGTTTCCCCGATGACTCGCGAAGTGGCAAGCATGAGCCCGCCGGCAATGCCGGGAAGGGCGGCGGGGACCACGACATTTTTGACCATTTCGGACTTCATTGACCCCAAGCCGAACGCCCCTTCGCGCAAGGATGCCGGAACGGCGGTGATGGCGTCATCGGCAATCGACGAGACGAAGGGGATGGTCATGATCCCCATGACAAGTCCGGCCGCCAGGGCGCTTTCCGACGAGATGTCCAGGCCCAGGCTTTCGCCGCCGGATCGTAGAATGGGCGCGACCACGATGGCCGCGAAAAATCCGTATACAACGGTGGGAATGCCGGCCAGAACCTCCAGGGTCGGCTTGACGATGGCACGTAATCTCGGTGAGGCGTATTCCGCCAGATAAATGGCGGCCATAAGACCGACGGGGCCCGATACAGACATGGCGATGGCGCTGATGAGTAAAGTTCCCGCAAGGAGTGGGATCGCACCGAAGGCGCCGGTGGCCCCGACTTGGTCTTCGCGGATCGCTGTCTGTGGTGACCAATGCAGGCCAAATACAAAATCGGTGATCGGGATCATCCGGAAAAATTGAAAGGATTCGACGAGCAACGAGAGTACAATCCCGATGGTCGTCAGAACCGCGACCGTGGAGGCGGCGACCAAGCAAACCATGATCGCCTTCTCCACGATGACCCGCCGTTGATGCGCGGACGTGACGGTTTTTCCGCCTTCGTCCGCGCCGGCGAGCAGGGGATTACATGGAAAGGTTGGCAAGTGCGTTGACCTTTTCATACCAGGCGGACCGTTCCTTTTCCGACATGGGGATCAAGCCCTTGTCAGCCAGGTATCCGTCTGGTCCCCAGGCTTTTTCGCTGGTGAACTCGGCCATGTATTCCTTGATGCCGGGCACCGAGCCGATATGCGCCTTCTTCACGTAGAAGAAGAGCGGTCGCGACACCGGATAGTTGCCGGCGGCGATATTTTCGAATTCCGGCCGTTCGCCATTAATGATGCTGCCTTGCATTTTGTCGGCGTTCTGATCCAGGAAGCTGTATCCGAAGATGCCTAAGGCGTCCGGATTGGCGTCCAGTTTTTGAACGATCAGGTTGTCGTTTTCGCCGGCCTCGATGTAGGCGCCGTCTTCACGAACCGCATGGCAGAGAGCTTTGTACGCCGTCTTGTCGGCTTTTTTCAGCGCCTTGACCCACTTGAAGGACTTGCAGCCGCCTTCCATGGCCAATTCCGAAAAAGCGTCTCGGGTGCCCGACGTCGGCGGCGGACCCAGAACTTCGATCTTGGTGGCAGGAAGCGCAGGGTTCACTTCTTTCCATGTCTTGTGCGGGTTCGGCTTAGTGGTGCCATCTTCCGTCGGGATGTCTTTGGCCAAGGCCAGGAAAACGTCCTTTAGGGAAAGCTTGTAGACGCCGGCTTTCTTCGAGTTGGCGAGGACGATGCCGTCGTAGCCGACTTTGACTTCGACAACACCGGTGATGCCGTTCTTGGCGCAACGATCCACTTCGGATTTCTTGATGCGGCGGGACGCATTGGTGACATCCGGGTGCGGGTCGCCGATGCCGGCGCAGAACAGCTTCAATCCGCCGCCGGAGCCGGTGCTTTCGACAATGGGGGTTTTGAAGGACGAGGTT
Organism: uncultured Magnetovibrio sp.; assembly: GCA_964595005.1. Taxonomy (GTDB): domain Bacteria; phylum Pseudomonadota; class Alphaproteobacteria; order Rhodospirillales; family Casp-alpha2; genus UBA3470. Next base: position 67 of record CAZQPC010000598.1, on the reverse strand, counting down.
TTACCGAATTGTTCGGCGACCGTCGTCGAGAATGGGTAAACCGTTGACGATCCGACGATCCGAATCT
>CAZQPC010000597.1:0-1872 GCA_964595005.1 uncultured Magnetovibrio sp. | reverse complement strand
GCGGGCGGCAACAAACTCTATGAGATTGGTGGTATAAGTGACGATGCCGCCGGTGTTAGCGGAAATGGCATTGACGATGACGCGCATGGATTTCGGCCGCCTTGCTCGATTATGCCCGCCCAACTCTTGGCGGATTTGAATGCCCGGCGAAACTAGGTGAGCATGCCTGCGCTGGCAACACTCTCTCAGCGATTCTCGTCGCTTAGGTGGTCGCCGTCGGTTCCTCATCAAAAGTAGTGGCTTCTTCTGTCTCCGGCGCCGGATCGGACTGAAATTGAGGTCCTTGCAACCAGTCGGCCATGGCCTTTGACAGGACTTCCGTGGAAATGCGCAAATCATCCAATTCCAGAAACTCGTCAGGCCCCACAGACATCGGCGGCTCCAGAAAATCCGGCCCCGCGCCATATAGAATTGCCGGTACGCCGGCGTTCGCGTAGTGACGCGCCGGCGTTTCATGGGACACGCCGTACTCGACCGGTGCCTCTCCCACGACGTTTTCCAAATGTCCGGCCAAAACCTGAGCAAATGCTTTGGTCCGGTCGTCATTATGGAAACTTGGCAACAATCGGCGGCGGCGAACCTTACAGATAACACCGGGAACTTGGGCCGCCGACCGACCGATGACATTAGTAATTTCGGCCTCCACGGTATCAGGCGCCTCTTCGGGCAGAACGCGGCGGTCAATGGAGAAGTGAACCTGATCCGGAACCATCAGTGGACTTGCACCGCCGGAAATCTCGGTGATCACCATGGTCGGCGAAGCAATTCCTGGAATTTTCGACTTCAGATTACCGAGCGAATCACGGTAGTCATAGAGCGCGCCCAAGATCGGTGCCGCGCCCTCAATGGCATCGGCGCCGGATCCAGGCCGGCCAGCGGGCGCTGACCGGCCGCGAATTTCAACGCCCAGATTGAGAACACCCGTTGATGCCGTACCGATCGCCCGCGCCGCACCCGGCACGATCGCCAAATCCGGTTTCACGAATTCCGATTCGAGAAGCCATTTGACACCAAGCTCACCGCCGGCCATGCCGTCAAACGTCAAATGCAATTCGACACTGCCGGCCAGTTGATCGGCCATGCTATCCAGTGCCAACAAGGCATATAGATAGGCCGCCAGATCACCTTTGCCTTCGCTTGTACCGCGACCGTACATCCGGCCATCAACGATTTCCGCACCGAAGGCGTCGTGTTTCCATTGTCCGCCGGCCGGCGCCGTATCAAGATGCGTCGATAGGGCAACCGTCGGGCCGGGAGCAAATTCCCGCCGCACCACCAGATTGGCCAGGTTTTCATAGGCCGAACCCTGAACAACCTCTTTTGGCAGTTCATGGATCGTCACCGGCAGTTCATGTTGGGCGATCATTTCCGCGACACGCTCACAGAGGGCCTGGCTTTCTCCGGGCGGGTTTTCGCTGACCACGTTGATGATCGACGTGAGGAAGGCAAACTGATCGGCCCGGCAGGCGACCAGGAATTCGTGAATTCGTTCGTCCTTCGTCTCGCTCATCTGAAACGGCCACCCCAATACCTCGCCGAAGCTTGCAAACTGTAGCCGCGGCGTCAATTTAGTTTATATGCCGAATTGCGGCGCCGGGCGAAACCTGCTTTTCTCGCCCTCCATCCAGATGACCGCACGGAACCGATATGGCCGACAGCAAATCCATTGAACTGATCGAACGCCTGATATCGTTTGACACCACCAGCCGCGAATCGAATCTCGAACTGATCGCCTTTATCCAGGACCATTTACAGGGTTTGGGCATTGATAGCCAATTGGTCCACAACCAAGAAGGCACCAAGGCCAATCTTTATGCCACGCTTGGCAATCCGGAACTTTCCGGGGTCATGCTTTCGGGACATACCGATGTC
>CAZQPC010000596.1:0-1885 GCA_964595005.1 uncultured Magnetovibrio sp. | reverse complement strand
CTGGCGCGGTGGCGGAGTGGCTACGCAGCGGCCTGCAAAGCCGTGTACACCGGTTCGATTCCGGTCCGCGCCTCCACACCTGATCCGGTGTAGCTCAGTTGGTAGAGCAAGCGGCTGTTAACCGCTAGGTCGCAGGTTCGAGTCCTGCCGCCGGAGCCAATTAGGACAAGGGGTTAGCTTCAAAAGGGCTAGCCCCTTTTCTCCTACGGGTCACACATGGGTAACAAATTGGCCTGATTTCGGGCGACAACCACGATATTCGGAGATGACCACGAAATGACTGAAACCAGCAAGCCGGCAAAATCAGAAACAAGCTCTGATGCGAAAGAAAGCACTTCCGTTGATCCGGAGCGCCAAAAGAACGTGACCAACGATTACCGGAATAATTGGGCGCGGATTTTCGCCAAGAAATAGGCCACCCGTCTTCCCGACGGTTTCTCAAGTCATCACACGGGCGCGATTTCAGCCTGATTTGACATCTGTATGGGTGCTGGAATCTCAACGGTATGCAACGAAGCAGATGAAGGCGGCCGCTCCCCGAAAGCCGGCCACCGCGCCGATCATCGCCATATCCCCAACAAATAACCGGCTGGCGTCGGGGGGACGGCCAGCCGGCTCAGTATTGTGCCCTCCTACCGATTATGGTGGGCAACATGGCGTCGCATGGCTTTGGGGGAACTATGCGACACCCACATTATAGCACAAAAAGCCCATGCCCCAAAAAAAGCCGATCGCCTAGCGCCCCCGCATGCTCTTGAACATGGATGCGCCGTAGGCAAGATCATTGACGGAAATATCGCCTTCGAAGGTCAGGCAGGCATTACCATCGGCATCGGTGCCTTCGACAAACCCGACATCCCTGAGATTGTTAAGGACCATCTCATCGGTGGACCCGTCATTGGCATCGATCTGGACTGCTACGTTAATTTTCATGGACAGACTTTCAATTTCAGTGGCCGGCATATCATCCAGGGGAAACCTGACCCGTTCCTGAAGAGCCATGCCACGAGGCCGCCATCAAGCCGGATCACCCGTCGTGCTGCATTCCCGGCGATGCGACCGCCGGGAAATACGGTGACATATGGAATTGCGCTAACAGTTTACCCTGCTTCTCCTTATCCCGGAGAATTTTCTGACATATGCTTTCCGACCGGCTGCGTCTCCCGCCGCGGTGTCCGCAATGGTTTAATCCTTGGGCCGCAGATCGCGCACCCTGACGGCCTTGCCTTCGGAGCGCGGCACGTCTCCCGGTTTCATGACCTTGATTTCGCAGGTGACGCCAAGATGGGTCTTGATGTGGCCCTGCACGTCGGCGGCGATGGCACCGTAGTCGCCTTCCGCCACGCCGGGGCTGGCTTCCACGTCGACCCGCATGGTGTCCATTGACCCGTCGCGCTCGATGATCAGCTGATAGTGGGGCTCGATATTTGCCCGGGTCAGCAGCGCGGCTTCAACATTTGACGGATAGAGATTGACGCCGCGGATGATCAGCATGTCGTCGTTGCGCCCGGTGATCCGCATGATGCGGCGATGTGTGCGGCCACACACACAGGGCGCGTCCTCCAGGCGCGAGATATCCCGGGTCCGGTAACGGATCATCGGCTGCGCCCACTTCGACAACGTCGTGATGACCAACTCGCCGGCGGATCCGTCGGTGATCACCTCACCGGTTTCCTGGTTGATGGTCTCAAACAGGAAGCAATCTTCCCAGCCGTGCAGGCCGTCACGCGCCTCAAAACATTCGGCCGCCACGCCGGGCCCGATAATTTCCGAAAGGCCGTAAAAATCGCAGGCCTTGATCCCAAGCCGTGTATCGAGTTCCTGGCGCATGCCGTCGGTCCAGGGCTCGGCGCCGAACGTGCCGATCTCCAAGGCGCCGTTTTTC
>CAZQPC010000595.1:0-1891 GCA_964595005.1 uncultured Magnetovibrio sp. | reverse complement strand
GATAGCTTTTCCTCGTAGGCCTCGAAGTCTTCAATCGGCCGGGTTGCGACACCTGTCTCCATTGCGGCCTTTGCAACAGCTGGCGCGATTTCAGTGATCAGGCGTGGGTCAAACGGTTTCGGGATAATATAGTTCGGGCCGAAGCTGAGGCTGTCCTCACCGTAGGCCGAGAGCACGACGTCGGAAGCCTCGCTTTCGGCAATCGATGCGAGGGCGACGACGGCGGCGCGTTTCATCTCCTCATTGACCCGTGTCGCACCAACATCGAGCGCCCCTCGGAAAATGAAGGGGAAACAAAGGACGTTGTTGATCTGGTTGGGGTAGTCCGTGCGCCCGGACGCCATGACGGCGTCGTCGCGAACTTCCAGGACCTCCTCCGGCATGATCTCCGGCGTCGGATTGGCCAGTGCGAATATCAATGGCCGGGCCGCCATGCCGGCGACCATCTCTCTTTTCACAACCCCACCCGCCGAGAGCCCAAGAAACACGTCAGCGCCGGCCATCACTTCCGAGAGTGTGCGGGCTTCGGTCTCGCGGGCAAAGGGCTCCTTGTAGGGGTCCATCAACACGGTGCGGCCCTTGTAGACGACGCCTTCGATATCGGCGATCGTGATGTGTTCGCGATTGAGACCGAGGCCGACCAGCAGATTCAGGCAGGCCAGTGCGGCGGCACCGGCACCGCTGCAAACGAGCTTGACGTCTTCGATCTTCTTATCGACGACCTTCAGGCCGTTCAGAATGCCGGCGGCGACGACGATTGCGGTTCCGTGCTGATCGTCATGGAACACCGGGATCGTCATTCGGGCCTTGAGCTGGCGCTCGATCTCGAAGCATTCCGGTGCCTTGATGTCTTCAAGATTGATAGCGCCGAAAGTCGGCTCCAGGCAGGCTACAGCCTCGACAAAAGCTTCAACTTCAGTCGCGTTCACCTCAATGTCGTAAACATCGATGCCGGCAAACTTCTTGAACAGCACCGCCTTGCCTTCCATCACCGGTTTCGAGGCAAGTGGACCAATGTTGCCGAGGCCGAGAACTGCAGTACCGTTGGTGACCACGCCGACAAGATTGCCACGCGCTGTCAGACGAGACGCCATCGCGGGATCTTCCGCGATTGCCAGGCAGGCATGCGCGACACCCGGCGAATAGGCCAGTGCAAGATCGTTCTGGTTGGCCAGAGGCTTGGTTGCCTGAATTGCGATTTTGCCCGGCGGATTCTGCTCGTGGTAGGCCAGAGCGCTGCGGCGAAGGTCGTCTTGCGACATTGGGGCCTCTCAGGTTTCTCGTTCAATCGCATCTGATGTAGTCAGTCGATTACTCTAACGCTTTTCGATGATCCCTGCTTGACACAGATTATCAATTTCAGCGGCTCCTAAATTGAGCACGCCGCTCAGGACTTCCACAGTTTGCGCGCCTAGGTGCGGTGGGGCGGTCGGGGCGGTGGTGTCATGCGAGCGCAAGCGGATCGGATTAGCGGTTACCGGCAGGGTTCCGAGGTCCTCCTGCGGCAGATCTCGCTGCATGCGGCGGTGTTGCACCTGCGGGTCGGCGAACACCTGATCGATATCGTTGATCGGCCCACACGGTACGGCTGCCGCCTCCAGGACCTCGATCCATTCGGCGGAGGAGCGTGACCTCAGCGTATCAATCATCTGCTCGATCAAGCTGTCGCGATTGATGATCCGCTGCGGGTTGGTGGCATATTTGTCGTCGCCGGAGAGATGCTGCAGGTTAGTGACGTCGCAGAAGCGGGCGAACTGGCCGTCATTGCCGATTGCCAGGATGATGTGGCCGTCGGCGGTCTCGAACACCTGATAGGGCACGACTGTGGGATGGGCATTGCCCATGCGGCCTGGCACATTGCCGGCGACGTGATAGGTCGAGGCCTGATTGA
>CAZQPC010000594.1:0-1895 GCA_964595005.1 uncultured Magnetovibrio sp. | reverse complement strand
GAAAACGGCCAGATTGTTGTTGGTGATGCCGATGTCGACCTCGCCCTTGTTGACCAGGCGCGGGTTCTGCACGGACCCCTGGGTGACGACCGGCACCATGGTCAGGCCGTCGGCGTATTTGTTCACCAATGAGGAAATGGCCTGGCCGACGGGATAAAAGGCACCGCCCTGGCTGGCCGTGCCGACCCGCAGTTCGGCGGCGTTGATGGGTGCGGCGAATGCGGCGGCGGCCATGGCCACACCCGCCACGGCAAGATAATTCGTAAATTTCTTCATCGTCTTCTCCCTGAAACCCGTGGATCGAAACGGAACCTCGAAGAATCCCCAAAAGCCGCCGTTTCCAACGTTGTTACCAAATATTCCCCTGAGAGATCACAAGCGCGGCCTCTCATCGACAATTTAGCGATTATATCAATAAAATCGATAAAAAAAATAACTTTTATTTAAATTCGAATATTCCAAATTCGCATAATGCGCCTTATGATGGGCTGGCCGAACGCGAAAGGCCCGTCACGAAAGGAATATCATGCACTTCTCCATTCTGATCTTTGATGAGCCCGATTCCGCGGCGTTGCGCGACGAATACCGCACCCGCCACCTGGATTATCTGAAGGATTTCGACGCCCAGACCCTGTTTGCCGGCCCGTTCACGTCGGATGATGAATCCGCCGATCTGGGCAGCCTGCGCCTGATTGAATTTCCGGACCGCGCCGCGGCGGAGAAACACGTGACCGACGAGCCCTATGTCATCGGCGGCGTGCAAAAGCGTTGGATGATCCACCGCTGGCAATCACATAACGGACTGACTTGGCGGGACTGCCCGCGCACGGAAGGCAACATTCAGGTCATGTTCCATGCCCTCGACGGCGAGGGCACGGCCGAACTCAGGCAGGAAACGACGCCGCACAATCTGGCCTACCTGACCGAACGCGCCGACAGCGTCATGGCGCGCGGGCCGATCCTGTCGGACGACGGCGAAAACCACATCGGCAGTTGTTTTCTCATGGACGTGCCGGACATGGAAACGGCGACGCAGTTAAAAGACGAGATGCCGTTCACCACCGCCGGCGTCTTCGACCGGGTGGTCTTTCACCGCTGGCGCTTCGGGCGGGTCTTTGACCGGTTCAAGGTCTAATGGTCCGTGCCGTGCTGGTTTGTTCCATTGGCGCCACAATCATTTTCCCGTGACGGGGCCATCGGGCACTTGCACTGATGCCGAGTTGAATTAAAACAAACCCAGAATTTTCCCGCCGCAGTTAAATAATTTGAACACGAACCATTGGAGTAAAGCCAACCATGATTGAATTCTATACCTGGACAACCCCGAACGGCCGCAAGGTCGCCATCATGCTGGAGGAAACGGGCCTCGAATATACGGTCCACCCCATCCACATCGGCCAAGGCGACCAGCACAAACCGGAATTTCTGGAGATCGCGCCGAACAATAAAATTCCGGCCATCGTCGATACCGACACCGGCATCCAAATGATGGAATCGGGCGCCATCCTCATGTACCTGGCGGAGAAGACCGGCAAGTTCATGCCGAGCGAGGAAAAGGCCCGCTGGGCGACCATCGAATGGCTGATGTGGCAGATGGGCGGCGTCGGCCCGTTCATGGGTCAGGTCCACCACTTCACCAAATACAACTCGGGCGTCGCGCCCTACGCCGAGGAACGCTATCTGGCCGAAGCCAAGCGCCTGTACAAAGTCATGGACGGCCGCTTGGCCGACAACGAATGGCTGAACGGCGACAGCTATTCCATCGCCGACATGGCGGTCTGGCCCTGGACGGCGCGGCATGACTGGCAGACCATCGATCTTAACGACTATCCGAACGTGGCGCGCTGGTATACCACCATGTGCGAACGCCCGGCCGTGCAGAAAGGCTGGGCCAT
>CAZQPC010000593.1:0-1909 GCA_964595005.1 uncultured Magnetovibrio sp. | reverse complement strand
CCGTGAAGTGCTTTACGTGGACGCCGCCGTCAATACACAAAAACTGTAGCACCGGCCCTGAACCAGGAAGCCTCTAACTGGCTGCTGAAAAACGTTCTGGAAGGGTCAAATCCGCGTACCACTTGTCGTTTCCGCCGCTGCCCTATTGTGTCCCTATTATAGGGCCCGGACGTCGTCGCGCGGCCCTAATGATGGTTGGCATCGCGGCGGACCGCGCTCCGAGCCGAGGGGCCTGTATGGCCGCCCTAAACACGACGTATTTCTGACCCAGACCACTAGCCCGGATACGTCATGAAGGCTGCTGCGGTCGTTTTATCTGAGTGATTTTGTCTGGTTTCTGGGTATTTTGATCTGACGTGGTCTTTTTTTGCCTTTCGGCTTGGCTTTGGCCGCCATTGCCCGGTTTTTTTGGTTGTTTTTCTGTCTCGAGACATGGCGATAGCTTCGCTGGCGGGCGACCCGAACCTGGTTTGGCGCGACGGTTGGCACTATCCCGGCTTGAGGCGTGCGACGGCGAGTTGGAACAGCGCCTTGTTGGGGCAGGCGGTGGAGAGGTGGATTGCCACGCGCCGGGTATTACGGGTGATCACGGCGCCGATCTTCAAAAGTCTCAGGCGGATGGTGCCAGCCTGGGCCCGTGCCATCGTGGTGCCCGCCAAGGCCAGACGCCGGATCGCCTCGATCAAGCCATAGGCCAGGGAAGCCAGGATCAAACGAAACTGGTTGGGCCACCACTTGTGGCAGGAGGTGCGGTCGGCGAAGAGGTCAAGTTGCTGCTCCTTGATGCGGTTCTCCATCTCGCCGCGCTGGCAATAGAGGCCGTCATAGAGTTGCTGCCCGTGAGCGCCGAGGTTGGTGACGACATAGCGCGGATTGGCACCGCCCTTCTTGCCCTTGGGACGGCCATGTTCCAGGCGTGCGATGACCCGGCGGCGTTTTGTCCAGCTCCTCGCCCCATAGCGCAGCTCCGCGAATAGGCGCTGCTTCTCGCCGGTATACTCATAAGCAGCCTTGGCCCAGGCCATCCACATTGAGGCCTGCTCATGTAGCCGGGTATTCCCGGCCAGGCCGACGATATAGCCAACATCGTGACGTTCGCACCACGACAGCATGCGATGACGGCAGAAGCCGCTGTCGGCGCGCAGGATGATCCCCACCTCCGGCCATTGCCGCCGCAGCCGCTTGACCAACAGGGCCAGGATGGCCCAGGCATGCTTGGCGCCGTCGATGTTCGAGGGCCGCAGGTAACTGACCAACAGTTGATCGCCGCAGAACACGTACAGCGGCAGAAAACAGTGATGATCGTAGTAGCCATGAAAGAAGCGGCCCTCCTGGCGGCCATGCACGGCATCGTCGGTGGCATCAAAATCCAGGATCAGCTCTTCGGGCGGGGCATCAAAGGAGGCAATGAAGCTCTCCACCATGGCCTCATGGGCGGCCCAGGCCCAAGACCGGTCGGCGGCCCGGTCAAGACGGCCGATGGTCGAGGCGCTGGCCAACCGCTCCACCCGCCCGCAGGCGGTTTGCAAGGCCAAATCATCGCGCAAGGCATCATGATCGTTGGCATCTTCATAGCCCAGGGCGACCGAAAACACCCGCTGGCGCAGCAGTGGCGAGAGGCCGTGGCGGACCTTGCCAGCCTGTCGGCCATCGTCCAAACGCCGGGCCAAATCCGAGAGCAGACCAAGCCGGCGCTCCGCCAGATGCAGCAAACCGACACCGCCGTTCGAGGAGATCTCGCCACCGGAAAAATCCACCTCAACACGGCGTCTCTTACAGACTGGCAATTCAAGCTTGGGAAGGGTACAATCCGTCACCGCCGAACCTCGCGTAATAATTGGCTTAAGCAACTGAATTATAACGCAAGATATGGTTCGGCGGTCACCTTTTTATGACTCTTTCGGGCTAG
>CAZQPC010000592.1:0-1924 GCA_964595005.1 uncultured Magnetovibrio sp. | reverse complement strand
GCGGGCTGTACGGACGATCTCTATGGGTCATTATTAATGCAATTTGGTATTAGAACGCGTTCGGCGATTCGCAGGCCTGAAAGTGCGGGGTCAGATTATTCGGCGGCGCGATCTGCCGCGAATTGGCGTCGGAGTTGATCTTGCCCCGCCGTCGGCGGTTCAGTTATTCGCCGCCGTGATATCCGGACTTTTGAAGGCGACGCGCCGGTTGGAACGCCAGTCGTTGACCTGCCGGCGGCGGCGTTCGGCGAAGGCGGCGGCCTTGTCGCGCTTGCCGAAGCTGACCAATTCGCGCTTGCGGCGCTTGGCGCGTTCCGCCTGGCGGAGGCCGGCCAGGACATTCAGATTGGTGCCCCGGGCCTGGGCCTGACGCCACTCGGTGATCTGTTTTTGGCGGGTTTGGCGGCGCCGGGCCGCCGCATCGACCGGTTCGGCGGCAGGCGTGGCGCCATTGCGTGCCCGGAAGTTCCGGTTCAGTTGCGCCAACCGGCCATAGTCGATATCGGAGCGCCGCCGCTTACGGGCGCCTTCCGGCTCGGCCTTGGTCTTTTCGGCCGTTTCCACAACGGGTACTGGCCGGCCGCGCAGCTCGTTCCAGATGCGCACCACCTTGGCCCGGTACTTGGCCGACAGGTGCGGGGTCCGGGAATGATAGGCCGCCGCTCCATTCAACCAGTTGCCGGTCCGGCGCTGCATGGCCTTCAGATAGCGCGCGCCGTAGGCGGCGTTGAGGGCCGGATCAAACGCCGCTTCGATGGTCTCGAAGGCATTGGGGTGGGCGGCCAGGTTGATCTGCATGCAGCCGACGTCGATGTTGCGCACCCCACGGGTCATCAGAAACTCGACCTCGGCGACGGCTTCCGCCTTGGTGTCGAAGAATTTGCCGCGCCGGCCGCCGGTGACGGTCCAGGGCCAGGCAATATTTGCCTGCTTTTGTTTGTTCCAGCGCCCCGATTCAGCCTGCGAGATGGCGCCCATCAGCCGCGCCGGAATGGCGTCCTTGCGTTCCCGGGCGTTCACCGCCGAGGGGCAAATTTTCCATGTCTTTTCAAGGCTTTGCGCCGAATCGGCAAGCGCGCCGAAGGCCCCGAAAAGGGTCGCCGTGAAAGCCAGGAGATGAAGCGTTGGTCGTGTCCACATGGTCCGTCACCGTTTTTCCCACCCCGAACACTGCAAATGGAGTGCCAAGAACGGTGAGGTCGGCGCCAAACTCTGGGAAAAACGGAAGCGCCCGGCATGTGCCAAGAGGACCGCAATCACAATGGTCCGTTTAGGGATCCGATGCAGACCCCCCAGAACCCGTCTTCGATGGTTCCATTTTGAACCAAGGCAGGCATTACCAAGGCAGGCATTATGCTGACAACGATACCCTCCGGCGCGCTGCTGAAATGGCGGAGGGGACTCTTCGTCCGCGGTGGCTACGGACCGCCTCCAACCTCAGCAATCGAATTTGGTCTGGCAATTCCTTTCTGTGTTCATTTTGCCTTGCCTTCTTTTTCAGCAGCCAATCTCAACGCTTTCAACTTATCGGTTTTTTCCTGTGCTTTTTCTGTTCTTTTTGCTTTTTCTTTGATGAGTTTCTTATCCGTATTTTTAGGTGGATTACGATCTTTAAAGTCGTCTCGATCACCGCGCTCAATAGCCGCTATCATTTTGTCATCGGCATTGTTTGGTCGTGTTGATCCTGATCCCATTACGCTACCTTCTCTGCAATTTGGTGCTTACCAAGTTTAAGCGCATTTTCCACCTTACTTGTAAACCGACCTTTAGAAAATTCAAATGGGTCAATCAATACGGCGGGAAAAGCGTTCGACTGTTCGTTACAATGAGCAGCCTCAGATCATTCGTAGCCATATCGCCCAACTGTGCATCTAATACCAAGTTGCACTAATAATGACCCATAGAGACGGTTTTCCAGGGTTTT
>CAZQPC010000591.1:0-1933 GCA_964595005.1 uncultured Magnetovibrio sp. | reverse complement strand
TGACCGCCGCCGCTTGGGTCGGCCTCTCAAACGGCCATTTCTATGCCAAGCGGCTAATTGAGGCGGTCGGCATTGCCGACGCCGACGACGGCGTCGTCCGCGCCTCCATGGCGCATTACACCACGGATGACGACGTGGACAAGCTGATCGCCGTCCTCGATCCGGTGCTTTAGCGGGTCTTATTCTCGTTGAATGTCGCCGGGGCGCCTTATTGGTGCTGCCAGTCCGTCAGCGCGATGTCAGCAGCCGGCGTTTGCGCAGCGCTTCCTCCAGGACATCTTCCTCTTTTTCGAGATCGGTCTCCAGGCGCTTGATTCGCTTGTTGAGGTTTTCGATTCGCGCCAGGCGTTTGCGGCGTTCCTTGGAATTGCGACGGTTGTTCCACTTGCGAACCCGCCAATGACCGGCGACGAACAGCAACACACCGCCGGCGACGGCACAGACGATCCCGGCGGCCAGGTGGCCGACGTCATGGAAGCTGACGGCCGTCCCCCAGAACCCGATGGTGATCATGGCGGCGGCGGCGATGAACAGGACGCGGCGCGAGTTGATCTCATCGTGGTCCTGGGAGTTCTCCGCCTCGGCGACGGCGATGGCAATCTCCGTGCGCGCCATGGCCTGCCATTTCTTGAAGGACATGCCCTCATCAATGGTCCGCCCGTCACGGATAAACTGCTCCAGGCGCATGATCACATATTCCGCCCGCTCATCGGGGGTCGGATGTTCGCTCAGCTCCGGAACCTTGAAATCGTCGTTGGTGGCGTTTCCCATCGCACCAGTATAGCCGAAACAGGGTTAAGGACGGGTTAGCGAATTGAAACGCGCTCAATCGTCGCCAGGGCCCGGGAAACGTCCTAACCCGCCGCCAACAACCTTTCGCGGGCATCGGAAAGCTTCGAAAGCGCAGCCTGGGCATCGGCGAGCTTTTCCCGCTCCGCTTCGACGACCGCATCTGGTGCATTGGCGACGAATTTCTCGTTCGCCAGCTTCCTTTCGAAGTGCTCGATCTCGCTTTGCTGTTTGGCCAGTTCCTTGTCGAGACGTGCCTGTTCCGCCTCCGCATCGATGGAGCCGGCAACGTTGACGAACACCGTCGCCTCATCGAGAACGAACTGAATGGCATCCTTGGCCACGAGGGCGGCCGCATCATCGTCCATGGTGACGAAATCAATTGCGCCGACGCGCGCCAACCGCTTGATCATGGCGGCCTCGTTTGACAGAACGCGTTCGGCCGTGGCGCCGGCACCAACCAGATGGACGGGAACCTCGGCTTTCGGCGGTACGTTCATTTCCGACCGCACACTGCGGATTTCCGAAATGAACCGCACCATCCAGTCCATTTCGTCGTTGGCATCGGCATCGATCAGCGCATCGGAGAGTTGCGGCCAGGGCGAGACAATCAAGGCACTGGCCCGCCCGGTGGAAATCTTCTCCCACAGCTCCTCGGTGATGAACGGCATGATGGGATGCAGCAGATGCAGGATTTGGTCGAAGGCCCAAGCCGCCGCCGCCTGCGTTTCCAACTTGGCCGCCGCGTCGTCACCGTCTTGTAAGATCGGCTTGATAAACTCCAGGTACCAATCGCAATAGGTGCCCCAGACGAACCCATAGGCGGCCTGCGCGGCTTCATTGAAACGGTAGGCGTTGATGGCGGCGGAGATGGCGCGCTCCGCCTCGATGACCTTGCCGACAATCCATTTGTTGACCGTCTCGCTGACCCCTGCGGGATCAAATACCGGATCGGGGCGGCAACCGTTGATCTCGCAAAACCGTGCCGCGTTCCAGATTTTGGTGCAGAAATTCCGGTAGCCCTCGACGCGTTGCTCAGATAAGCGCACATCGCGGCCCTGGGCGGCGAAGGCGGTCAGGGTGAAGCGCAAGGCATCAGCGCCGAACTTATCGATTAGTTGCAGGGGGTCAATGACATTGCCCT
>CAZQPC010000590.1:0-1936 GCA_964595005.1 uncultured Magnetovibrio sp. | reverse complement strand
TTCGCCCTCGCGTCGAGCCTGTTCCTCGGAATACGCGATGATGCGTTCTTCGAAATTGCCCAGAACGTCTTCGCCCTCTATTTGAACCTGATCGCGTTGCTCGCGTTTGACGAAACCAAAGTGACCCTTGAACAATTCCCCGTGCGGGATGATCTGGGCGCTGCCGCGGTCTTCGTAATTGTGCACTGCAAATTCGCCGTCGTCTGTGCCACGGGTCTGGGTGTGGTCGTATTCGCCCGGCGTCTGCTCGCGCTGCTTCAGCTCTTCCATCAAGTTGAAGTGATGCACGTCCACCTTGGGCCGCTTGGCCACCTCGCCATAATCAAGGAAATCTGTAATCGCTTCGGCCCCGATACGGCCGTGGCCGATGGCGGTGGTCAGCAGATGCGGCTTGAGAATATCGCCACCGGCGAAATGCTTTTCCCTGCCTTTGACCTGATAGCTCGGCGTTGTGTCGATAAACCCGCGCCCCGCGTCCATGTCGTCGATGCCAGCAAAATTGCCCATCTGTCCGATGGCAGCGATCACGATATCGCACTCGATCTCGAAATCGGTACCTTCGATGGCTTCAGGTGCGCTGCCGTTCATCTTGCATTCGCACATTTTCAGCGCAATCGCCTTGCCGCTATCGTCCTTGATCACCTCAAGCGGCATCACACTGCCACGAATGTCGACGCCTTCGCGCTTGGCATCCTCGCGCTCATGTTCGGCGGCTGTCATCTGCTCGATTGGAAACAGCGAGGTCAGCGTCGCCTGCATGCCCTCACGGGTCAGCGAGCCTGCCACGTCATGCGCGGTGAAATCCACCGCTGAGCCAGACGCCCTTTCGGCGGGTTTCGCCTCGGTAATGTGCCCCAGACGGCGGGCGACCGAGGCCACGTCGATGGATGTGTCACCGCCACCGACCACGACAACTTTCTGAGCGGTGCCGAATACATAGCCCTGGTTGAACGCATCCAGAAATTCGATGCCGTTGATACAGTTCTCGGTGCCTTCCCAACCCGGGATCGGCAGCGGGCGACCGGTCTGCGCACCAATCGCCCAGTAAATGGCATCAAATGCCTTCTCCAACTCGTCAACGCTGACATCGGTGCCGACCCGCACACCGGTCTTGACCTCGACGCCCAGGTCGATGATCCGGCCGATCTCGGTGTCCAGCATCTCACGCGGCGTCCGGTAGCCCGGAATGCCATAGCGCATCATGCCGCCCAGCTTGGAGTGGGATTCAAACAATGTCACCGCATGGCCATCCAGCCGCATGTAATACGCCGCCGCCAGACCGGCAGGACCGCCGCCGATAACCGCGATACGCTTGCCGGTATCAATCCCGGCCTCGCCCATTTTGACGCCGTTTTCATTGGCCCAGTCGCCGACGTACTGCTCAACCGCATTGATGCCCACATAGTCGTCAACCTCATTGCGGTTACAGCCTGCTTCACACGGCGCGGGACAGACGCGGCCCATAGTGGCCGGAAACGGGTTGGCCGCGACCATGCGCTGAAACGCGTATTCCTGCCATGGCATATCCTCGACCGGTGGCTTGTCCATTCCGCGCGCAATCGCCAGCCAGCCGCGAATTTCGTGGCCCGACGGGCACGACCCCTGACAGGGCGGTGTTTTGTGCACATAAGTCGGACATTTATAAGTCGTATCGGCCTGAAAGATCTTCTCTTCCAGCTCGATATCGGCCTCGGTCTCGCCTTCTTCATAGCGCCGGAACGTCAGTTGTGGCACGTCCTCAAGGTCGCTGGACTTTGGATCGTTTGACATATCGTTCATCGGGCTCCTCCGCTCGACTTACCTGAATCAGGCAGCCTCGTCCTCTGTTTCGTCATCGTCAGTTTCCTGCCCGGTCAGAATGATCGCATTGCTGACCAGTTGGTGCACTGAAACGATGCTGTCCATCTCATAGCCATGTTCCGGCAGGATCTTGGAA
>CAZQPC010000589.1:0-1937 GCA_964595005.1 uncultured Magnetovibrio sp. | reverse complement strand
GCAATTTAGGGCTGCCTCGGCGAGTAGATGCTCTGGCATCGCAAGGATGGGAAGCAGAATACTCACTATCAGTTAGCGCCGTCTTGCCGTGACGCGGCAAGAAAACACCATTGCCAATATTGCCGCGACTTGCCATCTTTGGCGCAATGAATTTTCTCGCCTCGAAAGGGCCCAAACGATGAAAATCGAAATCGAATACTGCGGTCAGTGAGGCTATGAGCCAAGCGCCCGTGCGGCGCGTGATCTGATACTCAGAAATCATCCGGCCACGACGGTCGAACTGGTCAGTTCCGGCGGTGGCGTGTTTGAAATTACGCTGGATGGAAATCTCGCCTATTCAAAGAAGGCAACGGGCAGGTTTCCGACTGATGAGGAAATTCTGGGCATTCTTGATTGAGTTTCTGATCGGCGGTGCACATGGCATCCAACCAGCTGCACCGCCTTCCAGCCTCAATTGCGATCAGCCGACGAGTGTCGCCTCGGTTTTTGAGCGCACTTCGTCCATGTCAACCTCGGGTGCCAGCTCAACGACTTTCAAGCCACCTTCGACAACATCGAACACGCCGAGGTTGGTGATGATGCGATTGACGACGCCGGCGCCCGTCAACGGCAGTGTGCACGTCTTGAGCAGCTTTGACTCGCCCTTCTTGTTCGCGTGATCCATGATAACCAGCACGCGGCCGACACCGGCAACCAGATCCATGGCCCCGCCCATGCCCTTGACCAGTCGGCCGGGGATCATCCAGTTGGCGAGATCACCGTTTTCGGCCACTTCCATGGCGCCGAGGATAGCCAGATTTATGTGGCCACCGCGGATCATCGCAAAGCTGTCTGCGGACGAGAAATAGCTGGTGCGGTCAAGTTCCGTAATTGTCTGCTTGCCGGCGTTAATGACATCGGCGTCGATTTCTTCATCGGTCGGGAACGGCCCCATGCCGAGCATGCCGTTTTCCGACTGCAATGTGACGTCGACACCGTCCGGAATGTAGTTGGAGACCAGTGTCGGAATGCCAATGCCGAGATTGACGTAGAATCCGTCTTCAAGTTCCCGGGCCGCCTGTGCCGCCATTTGATTGCGATCCCACGGCATCATTTTTCCTCCTGCTCGAAATCATTGATCAATTGGTCGAGATCCATAGCCTCTTGTGCTTCGAATGCCATGCGGACGATCGTGTCGAAAGATTGGGAACTGGCCCTGACGTAGGCTGCGATCAGAGCCGGATTTTCCTTGGCAGCGCCTTTGCCGAGGGCCTTGTCGATTTTTTTTATTCCCGCATCAACGAAATGATCGGTCAATTCCGTTACCGAATTCGCCATGTCCTCAATCGGACCGAGAGATGATTTTGCCATTATGCTGCCCGCGTCGTTCGTTGTTCGATTCGCTTTTCGTGCTCGCCCTTGATGATCCGCTGCACGAATATCCCCGGCGTGTGGATGAGATCCGGATCGAGGCTGCCGACCGGCACGAGTTCTTCGACCTCGGCAATGGTAACCGTGCCCGCCATTGCACAGACCGGATTAAAATTACGCGCCGCCTTGCGATAAATCAGGTTGCCCTGCTCATCACCCTTCCAGGCCTTGACGATTGCCAAATCGGCGCGAATGCCGCGTTCCAGAATATAGGTCGCGCCATCAAAGTCCTTGTGCTCCTTACCGTCTGCAATCTGGGTTCCAACACCGGTTTTGGTGTAGAAGCCGGGAATGCCGGAACCACCGGCGCGCAAACGTTCGGCGAGTGTACCTTGCGGGTTAAACTCGATTTCGAGTTCGCCGGCCAGATACTGGCGCATGAACTCATCATTCTCGCCAACATAGGACGAGACCATTTTCCTAACCTGCTTGGTCTGCAGCAGCAGGCCAAGACCGAAGTCATCAACACCGGCGTTGTTCGAGACGACGGCCGAGGCGCCGGAGAGGATGGGCTGGGTCGAGCGGTA
>CAZQPC010000588.1:0-1959 GCA_964595005.1 uncultured Magnetovibrio sp. | reverse complement strand
AAAGACGAAATCATCGCCAAAATGCAGCACCCCATATGCCGTGGCGAGAAGGTTCCGTGGCTGGGCGTTTACGGGTTCAGCGAGTATTGCCAGATCGCTGATGTCAACTGGTTCCACAGTTACACGACGGCGCTTTATATGCTGGTCCGCAAGGAAGCCGCCTGAACCCTTATGGGTGAGTTGGCCAACGACTTGGACGATCTGAAGGCCCGGATTGCCGAAATGGAGGCGGAGGCTGCGCGCCATCTCGTCACCCAGCGCGACCTGAACCGGGCCAAGGATCAGCTTGATATTGAGTTGGCCCGCCTCAAGGTCATTCAGACCTACATTGGGCGTGGTCTGCAGGCGGACAGCGAACAGAATTTTCTGATTGCGACCCTGGAAACGGTGATCGAGGCTTTTGAATACGAGGCCGCGTTGGTCGGGGTGCCGGCCGCCGACAAAGGCGCCCTGGACGTGGTTTGCACGTTCGGTATCGACGCGCCGCCCGATCAGTTGCCGATGGAATCCCAATGGTTCACTGAATACGACGCCCAGATTCACGACGAATCCAGCCCGTTGGTAGAGGCCTGGTCTGTTCTACGCCTAAATCAGGCGATCAGTTGCTCGATCTTCGACGACGAAGGCAACGTCACCGGCACTGTTGTTGCGGGGATCACGCAGGATTGCGTCGACCTGTTTGACCTGGTGACCGACTGGGACCGCTCCGCCTATGGCGTTTTGGTGCGTCAGGCTGGCGGGTTGTGGGCGAACCGCAAGCTGACGGGCGACATTCGCGAGAAGAACCAAAGCCTGGAAAACAAGACCGCGACCCAGGTCATCATGCAGCGTGACCTGATCAAGGCAAAGGATCTGGTCGACGGCGAATTGGCGCGGTTCAAGGTGCTGCAGACATTTATCGGCCAGGCCTTGGATGCGGCGGATGACGAAACCTTCTACACCTTGGCTTTGGAAGGCCTGATCGAGGCTTTCGAGTACGAGGTCGCGCTGTTCCTACGGGTCGCTGGCGACGGTGCCGGGTTCCAGGTTGTCAGCCAGTTCGGGTTTATGGAAACTCCCGAGATGCTTCCGGTTCCGCCAGGCATGCCCGAGGAAGCCGATGCCATCGTCGTCGATGCCGATGGCGATGTGTTGACCACCTGGGCGGATCTCAATCTCAACCAGGCAATCATATGTCCGTTCTTCGACAAGACCAATCGGCTTGCCGGCATGTTCCTCGGCGGGATCACGGCAGATTCCGCAGACTACTATGACGCCATTTCCGAAGATCAGGCGTCGGCTTTTTCCGTCATGGTCCGCCAGGCCGGCGCGCTGTGGACGAACCGCCAGTTAAATGAGGAAATCCGCCAGCACAACGCGCACCTTCAGGAATTAACCGCGTCCTACAGCCGTTTCGTGCCGTTCCAGTTTCTTGAACTCCTGCAACGTCACTCCATCCAGGAAATCCACACAGGCGACAGCGTGCTTGTCGAGACGAGTGTTCTGTTCGCCGACATCCGCGGCTTCACGACGCTTTCCGAGCAACTGGGTGCGCAAGGTATTTTCACGACCTTGAACGAATTCCTGAAAGTCGTCGAACCGTTCATCGCGGCGCACGGCGGGTTCATCAACCAGTACCTGGGTGACGCCATCATGGCCTTGTTCCCCGGCGCCTCGGACGGGGCCCTTAAATGCGCCCGTGACATGTTGGAGCGCGCCGTCCCGTTCAACGAAGAGCGCGCGGCAAACGGTCAGCCGCCGATCCGCTTCGGTTTGGGCATCAGCACCGGGCCATTGATGGTCGGCGCCATCGGCGGCGGTAAGCGGCTGGATTCGAACGTCATCGGCGACACCGCTAACTTGGCGTCGCGAACCGAGGGGCTGACCAAGCTCTACGGGGCGCAGTGCCTTTTTACCGGCTCGACCAGACGGCAATTGGAGAACCTCAACGAATTCACGTTCCGCGAGGTCGATCGCGTC
>CAZQPC010000587.1:0-1962 GCA_964595005.1 uncultured Magnetovibrio sp. | reverse complement strand
GAAGCCCGCAGCGAGGCCCAGGGCGCGATCGCCGCGGCCAATGCCGAACTGTTGGCGGAAACCCAGGCCCGCGACGCGGAACTGGCCGACGCCATGAAGAAGCGCGTCACCGAAAGCGAGGCCAACATTTCGGCCGCCATGGATGACGCCATCGCCAAAATTCGCGATGTCGCCGCCGAGGTGACGGTGGCCGCCGCCGAGCGGCTGACCGGCGAGGCGCCCAGCGCCGATGACGCCGGCGCCGCCGTTGATGCGGCCATCAAGGCCCGCGGATAGGAGACCGGCCCATGCTTCACGATCCCACCTTCTGGGTTCTCGTCGCCTTTATCGGCTTCGTCGGCGCGTTGATATATTTCAAGGTCCCGGGTCTGGTGACCGGTGCCCTGGACAGCCGCGCCGAGAAGATCAAATCCGATCTCGATCAGGCCGACACCCTGTTGACGGAGGCCCAGGACCTGCTGGCGTCCTATCAAAAGAAGCAGCGCGAGGCCGCCGATGTGGCACAGGACATCAAGGCCCAGGCCCGTGAAGAGGTGGAACGCATCGCCCAGCAGGGGCGCGAACGCCTGGAAGAGGCGCTGAAACGCCGCGAGAAGCTGGCCATGGACCGGATCGCCCAGGCGGAATTGGCCGCCCTCGATGAAATTCGCGCCCGCACCGTCGACATCGCCATGGACGCCACCCAGGAACTGCTGAGCGGCAAATTGTCCCCGGCCAAGGCGGACGCCATGATCGACGACGCCATCGCGGCATTGCCGAACCGGCTCAACTGACGCCGGCGGCCACGCCTTGCGCTCACGGGAGAGACGCATTTTCGGGGCCGGGGAGGGCCCCTTTTTTTCGGATCGGGCGCGGCATCCTCGACCCGCGGGCGGGATGGCGCCGGGTCGGCGCCCGCGCGTCCCATCCAGGGCACGAACATCCTGGACGCCCCTCCGGGAGACAAATTGAACTTGCCCCGTGACCTTAAGTCATGACGGTTCCATATCGTCGCGCCCGGTGATACCATCCCGGCACGGCACAGATTTCACCCCTGCGCACAACAAGGACTGACGAGGCGGCCCAATGACTTCACGGCCTTATCCTGAAAATCCAAACCCCGATGTTTGGCACGGCGACGAATGGCGGCTGCGCGTCGATTTGGCCGCCGCCTATCGTCTCATTGATTACTTCGGCTGGACGGAATTGATCTATGGCCATCTGACCGCCCACGTGCCCGGTGACGAGGGGCATTTTCTGATCAATCCCTATGGCCTCAACTATGACGAGGTGACGGCCTCCAATCTGGTCAAGATCGATCTGGAGGGCAATGTCGTCGAGGCGACGGAACACAGCGTCAGCAAGGCCGGCTTTGTCATCCATTCGGCCATCCACATGTCGTCGACCGAGGAAAACAAGGTCGTCATGCACACCCACACCCGCGCCGGCATGGCGGTGGCGGCGCTCGAGGAAGGCCTGTTGCAAATCTCCATGACCGCCACCACCTTCCACGGCGATATCGCCTATCATGACTATGAGGGGCCGAGCCTCTATCTGGAGGAGCGCGAGCGCCTGGTCGCGTCGCTGGACGGCAAGCACGCCATGATCCTGCGCAACCACGGCCTGATGACCGTCGGCAAGACCGTGGCGGCGGCCTTTCAGCGCCTGTACCGGTTGGAGCGCGCCTGCCAGGTGCAGATCGACGCCGGTGCGGCGGGCACCCTGAACGTCATGTCCGACAACATGGCGGCGAAGTCCGGCTACGACACCAACGCCTTCGCCGAAAGCACCGATGGCTACGGTTACGGCGAATTGGAGTATGCGGCGTTGTTGCGGAAAATCGACAAGATCGACGCCAGCTACGCCCGGTGATGCCGAGGGCCGCGCCGAATTCTCATTAGCGCCCGCCGCGAAGGCCGGATATGGGCCTAGAACGGCGGCGATGCGTGCCAATCGGCACGCCCCCGAAACCCTTTCTCCCGT
>CAZQPC010000586.1:0-1992 GCA_964595005.1 uncultured Magnetovibrio sp. | reverse complement strand
GGCGGGCCCTGGAGCCTGGTGAATTTCGTGACCGCCTGACGCGGGATATTTTCGTCTCTAAAGATCCCAGCGATGCGACCGGCATTCTCGAAGTGACACTTGAAAAAGTGATTGCAGCCGAACAAGTCGAGCGCAAGCTGGAACGCGCTATTCGTGCCGGCACGGTGCGCCGATTTCATGGGCTCGATTGGATTGGTGAAGCTGTTGCCAAGGATGTCCTGAGCACTGACGAGGCCGCACTTCTGCGCGAGGCGGATACGCTGACGGCAAAAGTCATTGCCGTTGATCATTTTGATCCAGCCGAGGTCAAACCGAACTACATCAGCGTTGGTCACAACTCGCGCGCGCTACAGGGCGCTGCTGAATAGACCGCGTTTGCAATGGAGGCACAGATGACCCAGTCCCCGCTCAATCTCAAAGACTGGCGTTTTACCGTCGACTTCGAGGACATCGCCTGGGCCGTCTTCGATCGCGAAGGCGAGAGTGCCAATGCGCTAGGACGGCGCGCGTTGGAGGAATTTGGCGAGATCGTGCAATGGATGGAAACATCCGCGAAGGACGCCGGGGTGCGCGGGCTCGGGATTTTGTCGGGCAAGCCCAAGAGTTTCATTGTCGGTGCCGATATCCGCGAGTTCGATCAGCTTGATACCGAAGCCAAGGTGATTGATGGCATCACGCCGGTGCTTGATCTGCTGGATCGGCTGGAGGCGCTGAAAGTTCCCGTCGCGTGTGGCATTCATGGGCCCTGTCTCGGTGGCGGGCTGGAATTGGCGCTTGCCTGCCATTATCGGATCGCGACGCGCGATGACGCGACGCGGGTCGGCTTTCCGGAAGTCAAGCTTGGCTTATTTCCGGGTTTCAACGGCACTGCCCGGGCGATCAGACAGGCCGGACCCGTCAGCGCGATGCAGAATATGCTGACCGGGGCAATGCTGCGCTCGAATGTCGGCCGGCGGCTAGGCTATATTGATGAGCTTGCCGCCAGCCCCGAGCAGTTGCGCTGGAGCGTTCGCAAGGCAATCCTGCGCAAGCGCAAGGCCAAGCCTGCAGGTTCGGCAAAGGCGATGATGGGCCGCTGGCCGATCCGTGGCTCGATTGCCGACAAGATGGTCACTGAGACGCGCAAGAAAGTGCGCGAGGACCATTACCCGGCGCCATTCAAACTGATCGAGCTGTTTCGCAAACATGGCGGCAACTATCGCGCCATGAAGCGGGCCGAGACGCCGGCATTTGCGCCTTTGATGGTGAGTGAGACCTCGCGCAATCTGCGCCGGGTTTTCACGCTATCGGAAATGCTCAAAGCACAGGCGCCGAAGGATCTCGATTTCAGGCCTTTGCGGGTACACGTCATTGGCGCCGGTGTAATGGGCGCTGATATTGCAGGCTTCTGCGTGGCGGCCGGAATGCAGGTCTCGCTGCAGGATCTTTCGCCGGAAGCCATCGAAAAAGGGATTGCCGCACAAGACAAGCTCTTCAAGCGCCGGTTCAAAACGCGGGCGACGCGTGAGGCGGCAAAACAGAGACTGATTGCCGATCCAACCGGTGAACGTGTCTCGCGCGCCGACGTTGTGATCGAAGCAATCGTCGAGCGTCTCGATATCAAGCAAAAGCTGTTTGCCGAGCTAGAGCCTCGTCTGAAGCCGGGCGCCGTGTTGGCGACGAACACATCCTCGATCATGATTGAGGATATCGCTGAGCCGCTTGCCGATCCCGGTCGCCTGATCGGCATTCACTTTTTCAATCCCGTGGCACAGATGCCGTTGGTCGAAATCATCAAGGGCGCCTCCAGCCGTGATGAAGAAGCGCTCAAAGGCTGCGCCTTCGTGACGGCGATCAACAAGTTTCCCCTGATTGTGAAGAGTGTGCCGGGCTTCCTCGTCAACCGGGTGCTTGCGCCTTACATGTTCGAAGCATTCCAGCGTCTCGAAAAGGGCGACGACATGGCGACGATCGATGAAGCCGCCAAAGCGTTCGGGATGCCGATGGGGCCGA
>CAZQPC010000585.1:0-2006 GCA_964595005.1 uncultured Magnetovibrio sp. | reverse complement strand
GCCGACCCCTTGCCGGCCGCCGTCGGACGCAAGGTTGTCGAGATCGTTACCCGGCACCAGTTGGCCGATCAGGCGCGTGAGTTAGGTGAGCACCTGAAAACCCAGCTTCACGATCTGCAGCAACGCCATGCCATCATCGGCGATGTGCGCGGCCGCGGCTTGTTGATCGGTGTCGAATTGGTCACCGATCGTCAATCGAAAACACCGGCCAACGACATCGGCATGGCGGTCAGCCGCCGTTGCATGGAATTGGGCGCATGCCTGAACATTGGCCGCCGGTCGACGGCCAGCGTCTTCCGGATCGCACCGCCGTTGACGACGACGCGCGAGGAGATCGACCGGGCCATGGCGATTTTAGATCAGGCGTTGGGCGAACAGACTTAACCGGCGTCGCCACGCGGACTAATTCTGCGGCTCGGCTGACGTCGCCGGCGCGTACCGGCACGTGCCGACGGCCGTGGCAACCAGATTGCCCTCGCCGTCATAGACATGGGCTTCGGCGAAGAACAGGCGCCGCCCGCCGCCGGTTTTGCGGCCCTCGGCGCGCAGCTTGCCGCCTTGCGCGACGGCAAGGAAGTTGGTCGATAGATTGACGGTCGCTGTCTTGTAAAATTCACCCGTGTTGGGATCGATGGCGCCGGCCCGGGTGCAGGCGGCATCCATGAGCGTCATCAGGGCACCGCCGTGCGGGTTGCCGCGGCGGTTTTTGTGCCGCGCGTCCAATTCAAGCTCGACGGTGACGTGGCCCGGCCCCCAGGCGGTGACTTCATAGCCGATCAGTTCTTGGTACGGGCTCGGATGAACGCTCGGGGGCGTCTTGGCATCGTCGCTCACCCGGCTACCTCTGGCCCGTCAGGTCGCGGCTGATGATCTCCTTCATAATCTCCGTGGAGCCGCCGGCGATACGCGCGTAGCGGTTGTCGGCCCAGGCCCGGCCGATGGGAAACTCCGCCATGAAGCCATAACCGCCGAACATCTGCAG
Source organism: uncultured Magnetovibrio sp. (assembly GCA_964595005.1). Classification (GTDB taxonomy): domain Bacteria; phylum Pseudomonadota; class Alphaproteobacteria; order Rhodospirillales; family Casp-alpha2; genus UBA3470. The sequence goes on along the minus strand of CAZQPC010000585.1, from coordinate 1,024 downwards.
ACAGTCGTCCAGGGCCTGGCAGAGAAACTCCGTGGTCCGCATTTTGGCGATGGCACCGGTCACGGCATCCAACTCACCGGCCAACAGAAGCTCGATGCATTTGTCGACGAAGACCCGTTGGGTGACCAGTTCGGCCTGGATTTCCGCCAGCTTGAAACGCGTGTTCTGAAATGCGCCGATGGGTTTGCCGAAGGCCTTGCGTTCGTTGGTGTATTCCACCGTCCATTGAATGGCGGCTTCCACCGTGGCGATGGATCTCACCGCAACGATCAGGCGTTCTTGCGGCAATTGTTCGACCAGTTGCACGAAGCCCCGGCCCTCTTCACCCAGCAGATTGAAGGTCGGCACCCGGACGTTGTCGAAAAACAATTCCGAGGTGTCCTGGGCGTGCCAGCCGATTTTCTCCAGGTTGCGGCCGCGTTCGAAGCCTTCATCGCCGCGTTCGACAATCACCAGGCTGGTGCCTTTGGCACCTTGGCTGGGGTCGGTTTTCGCCGCGACGATCACCAGATCGGCCATTTGGCCATTGGTAATGAACACCTTCTGGCCGTTGATGACGTATTCGTTGCCGTCCTGAATGGCCGTCGTCTTGATGCCCTGCAGATCAGACCCGGCGCCCGGCTCGGTCATGGCGATGGCGGTGATGCATTCACCGGTGATCATCTTCGGCAGCCATTTGTGTTTCTGCTCTTCGGTGCCGTAATTCATAATGTAGGGCGCGACGATCTCCGAATGCAGATGGAACCCCGGCCCCGTGGCGTTGGCATAGGCCATCTCTTCCAAAAGGATCGTGCTGAACAGGAAATCGGCGCCCGCGCCGCCGTATTCTTCCGGCACGGATGAACACAGAAACCCCTGCTCACCGGCCGCCAACCAAACCTCGCGGCTGACCTGGCCGTCCTTCTCCCACTGCGCATGATAGGGGGTGATTTCCTTCTCCGTGAAGCGCTTGACCGATTCACGGAAGACCACGTGTTCCTCGCTGAACAGGGTTCTGGGGATCTTATGTGCAATCACCGTTCGG
>CAZQPC010000584.1:0-2017 GCA_964595005.1 uncultured Magnetovibrio sp. | reverse complement strand
AGCTGATCGTTCACGTCAACCAGGAGGTTGGCGCGACGGCCCTGACCATCACCCGCGACATGGCCTCAGCCAAGAAGATCGGCGACCGGATCGCCATGCTGTTCGACGGCAAGATCATCTGGGCGGGGCCGCCGTCGGAAGTTGATGATTCGGGCAACGCCTACCTGGACCAGTTCATCCACGGCCGCACCACGGGGCCGATCAAGATGGCGTTACGCGCCTAAACGGTACAGCGAACTCAAGCGTGAGGTCTGGGGATGGATGGGCTGGCCAGACCGGTGTGTCCATTCCAGAGGGGCGACTTGCAGCAACGTTCCCTCAGGGGGATGAAATCGCGCTTACACCAATCGCACATGACACGGCCTGGACAAGCCGCCTAAACTCGCCCCATGCCCGAACTTCCCGACATTACCGTCTATATCGAAGCCCTGGAGGCCCGCATCAGCGGCCAGCCATTGCAGGACGTCCGCCGCAACAGCCCGTTCCTGTTGCGCACCGTGACGCCGCCGCTGGATGCGGCTTATGGGCGGAAAGTCACCGGATTGCGCCGCCTCGGCAAGCGCATCGCCATTGGGTTCGCCAACGATATTTGGCTCGTCCTGCACCTGATGATCGCCGGGCGCCTGCATTGGAAAGACGCCGGCGCGCCTTTGAAAGGCAAGCAGGCCCTGGCCGCCTTTGACTTTCCCAGGGGCAGCCTGACCCTCACCGAAGCGGGATCGAAGAAACGGGCGTCTTTACATGTGGTCGAAGGCGAAGAGGGTCTGGCCGCGCACGAACCGGGCGGGCTGGATGTTTTCACCATCACCTCGGCCGCTTTCGCCGAACGCCTGCGGGCCGGCAACCACACCTTGAGACGCGCGCTCACCGATCCGCGTCTTTTCAGCGGCATCGGCAATGCCTATTCCGATGAGATTTTGCACACAGCACGCCTGTCGCCGATCACGCTGACATCGAAACTGACGGACGACGAGATCGCTGGGCTGCATGTGGCGGTGAAATCAACGCTCGAGACCTGGACAGACCGTCTACGCGATCAGGCCGGTGATGGCTTTCCTGAAAAAGTCACGGCGTTTCGCGAAGACATGGCCGTGCACGGCAAGTTCGGCGCGCCGTGCCCGGTCTGTCAGACCCCCGTGCAACGCATCCGTTACGCCACCAATGAGACGAATTACTGCCCGACCTGCCAGACCGGCGGCAAGATTCTGGCGGACCGGGCCTTGTCGCGGTTGTTGAAAAAGGATTGGCCGCGCAGCGTTGAAGAGTTGGAAAAGCTCAAGGCCTAGGCGAATCGGCACCGCAAGTCGGCGGAAATGGCCCGCTGGGCCTGTCATATACCCGTATGAAACCCCCACGGACTGCGACCTTTGGCTTTCCCCTTGGTATGGCGGTCCCCGGATGGTTAATTGAGCCATGGCCAAAGCCAAAAAACTCTACGTCTGTCAGAACTGCGGCGCCTCGCAAAACAAGTGGGCCGGCCAATGCCCGGCCTGCAGCGAGTGGAATTCCCTGGTTGAAGAACAGGCGCCGGAATCAGCGCCCAAGGGCCTGGGCACACGAAAAGGCCGGCGCATTGAATTTGTCGGGCTTAAGGGCACGGAAAAGCAACCGCCCCGGCGGGTCTCGAAGATCGCCGAGTTTGACCGGGTCACCGGCGGCGGCTTGGTGCCCGGATCGGCAACCCTGGTCGGCGGCGATCCGGGGATCGGCAAGTCGACGCTGTTGATGCAGGTCGCGGCGGCGCTGTCGGGTTCCATGAGCTGTGCTTATATATCGGGCGAAGAATCCATCGACCAATTGCGGCTGCGCGCCGAACGTCTGGACCTGGCCGAGACCCCTGTCGGCCTGGCGGCGGCAACGTCGGTGCGCGATATGGCCGCCACCCTGGAAGGCGTCGACGCGCCTGATGTGGTGGTCATCGATTCGATCCAATGCATGTTCGTCGATTCGATCGAATCGGCGCCGGGCACCGTCTCCCAGGTCCGCACCTCGGCCCAGGAACTGATCCGCCTGGCAA
>CAZQPC010000583.1:0-2026 GCA_964595005.1 uncultured Magnetovibrio sp. | reverse complement strand
ATTGCCCATGAAAGCCCTCATGCTTGCCGCCGGATTGGCGCGTCGCCTTTATGGCGATGAAAACCAGGAATTGCCCAAGGCCCTGTTGCGGTTCGAGGGCGAAAGCCTGCTGCACCGCCACATCGAAGCGCTTCGCGACTGCGGCGTCGATGAACTGGTGCTGGTTGTCGGGCACCGCAAGGAAGACCTGGCTGCGGAAGTCGAACGCGTTGCGCCTAAGGGTTACGTGCGCACCGTATACAATCCGCGATTCCGGGAAGGGCCCATTCTGTCGCTGGCCTGCGGGGACGACGTCATGCGCGCCGGTGATCCGGTGATTTTCATGGATGCGGACGTTCTGTATCACCCGGACCTGCTGCGCCGGCTTGTCCATTCGCCACATGAAACCTGTTTCATCATGGACCGCGTGTTCCAGTCGACCGACGATTTCGTCAAGGTCTGCCTTCTTGACGGGCGGGTGGTCGATTTCGGCAAGCAACTGACCGAAGACCATGACACCTATGGCGAATGGCCCGGATTCATGAAGATGTCCGCCGCAATCGCCGTCAAGATTGCCGATCAGGCGGCGGCGATCATTGCCCGTGGCGAGATCGAGGGCGCCTATGAGCGCGCCATGTGCAATGTCTTGTTGGCGGAGCCGCCGGGCACTTTCGGCTATGAGGACATTACCGGCACGCCGTGGGTGGAAATCGACTATGACGCCGATCTGGAAAAGGCCACCACCGAGGTGTTCCCGAGGATCGCCGAATTCGGCCGGCCCGGCATGGCGAAAGTGGTTTAGATATCAGCTTAGCCGGCACCGCTTGTCTGCAACAGGATGACGCCAAGGACGACGAAGCTTGCGGCGGCAATGCGTTTCGCGCCGAACGGTTCCTTGAGCACCCGGCTGCCGATCCAGGCGGCCAAAATGACGCTGGTTTCACGGACCGCTGAGACATAGGTGATCGGCGCGATCGTCATGGCCCAGATGGACAGGGCGTAGGCCGCCGCCGTCAGCAATCCGCCGGCGGCGCCGAGACCGAGATGCCGGCGGACGGATCCCGTGGCGCGTTTCCAGTTGATGGCAACGGCAATCACACCGAACGGCGTGTCGCCAACGGCCATGAGCCAGACGATGTAGGTTGAGAAATGCGCCGCGGTTCGCCCGCCCATGCCATTGACGACGCTGTAGGCGGCGATCATGGCGCCCGTGAACAACGCAAATCCCAGAACCTTCGCATCGTCGGGCCATTTCGTCGTCGCGACGGCGAGACTGATGATCGCGGCGCCAATAATGCCGACCCCGACCATGCCCTGTGCCGTCAGCGTTTCGCCGGCGAATAGGGCCGCCCCGATGGCGACCAGGAAAGGCGCGATTCCGCGTTGCACGGGATAGACGTGGGACAAATCGCCGAACCGATATCCCAGGCAAATGCCGATGAAATAGAATTGTTGAATGGCCGCCGACAGAAGAATGAATGTCCAGGTCTCGGCGGACGGAAAATCGACGAAAGGGATCAGCGCGCAGCCCAGCAATCCGCTGGTGCCGATGACCACGCCCATGCGCAGCCAAGGTTGCCCGCCGCTTTTGACGATGGCGTTCCAGGTCGCGTGGCAGGCCGCCGACCCGAGGACAAGCAGAAGGACCGCCAAGTCCATGGCGCGGCCATCTCCCGCCTAGACGCGGAAGACGTATTCCTTGGCGGCATCGCGGTCGATGTCGGGCGGATAGTTTTTGTGCTTATCGGCGTAATATTGAGCCATGTGGTCACCGTCGGACGCCTTATTGTAGGTGGCGTAATAGATGCGCCGGACCGAACCGCTCATATTCGGTGCCGATTGATGCGGCGCATAGCAATCAAAGAAGACCACGTCGCCGGGCTGCGTCGGGGCCGGCTGGAAATTCATGCCGTTCATGTCCGCATCGCTCAGCGGTTCCCAGGACTTGAACAGTCCGCGCTGATGATGACCGGCGCACAGTTCCAGACAGCCGTTTTCCATGGTCGCCGCGTCGATGCTGACCAGCACGCTGATGAAGAAATCCGTA
>CAZQPC010000582.1:0-2033 GCA_964595005.1 uncultured Magnetovibrio sp. | reverse complement strand
GTCGGCGCGGCGGCAGATGAAGTTCAGGGGGCGATTGGCGGGCACCGCGGCCATCCGTCAAACGGCGTCCAGCGCGTTTTCCAGATCGCCGATCAGATCATCGGCGTCTTCGATGCCGATGGACAGGCGCAGCAGGTTTTTCGGCACCGCGCTATTGGGGCCCTCCACGGTGGCCCGATGTTCGATCAGGCTTTCGACGCCGCCCAGCGACGTCGCCGGAATGAACAGCTCCGTTGCCGTCGCCACGGCCTTCGCCTTGTCGGCGCCGCCGGATACCAGGATCGACATCATGCCGCCGAAGCCGCCCTGCATCTGGCGTTTCGCGATGGCATGCCCCGGGTGGCTTTCCAAACCGGGATAGAGCACCGCATCCAACTTTGCGTGGCCGTCGAAATGCCGGGCGATGGCCAGTGCGTTTGCCGACGCGCGTTCGACCCGCAGATGCAGGGTCCGCATGCCGCGCAGCAACAGCCACGCCTCGTAGGGGCCGCAGATGCCGCCCATCAGGGTGCGCAGGCGGCCTATTTCCGCCCACCGGTCATCCTTTTGGCCGCTCACCAGGACGCCCGCCATGACGTCGCTGTGGCCGTTCAAATACTTGGTCGCCGAATGAAAGACCATGTCGGCGCCCAATTCCAGGGGACGCATGAGGACCGGTGTCGCCACCGTTGCGTCGACCGCCAGGATGGCGCCGGCCTCATGGGCGACGGTTGCCGCGGCGGCGACATCGATGACGTCCCAGGTCGGATTGACCGGCGATTCAATCCACACCAGGGCCGTTTCCCCGGGGCGGACCGCCGCCGCCAGGGCAAGCGGGTCGGCGGCATCGAACAGCGTCAGTTGCAGACCGCGGCTGGTTGTCAGATGGCGCAGCCACTCCTGCCCGCCATGGTACATGATGCGCGGCGCCGCGACGTGGGCGCCCGACGGCACGGTTTCCATGAATGTGGTGGTGGCGGCCATGCCCGATGCGAACAGCCGCGCCTCGGCGCCGCCGTCCAACTCGGCCAGGACCTTTTCCACCTGATCGTAGGTCGGGTTGCCGTCGCGGCTGTAGGTCGACGTGTAGACGGTCTCATAGGCGTCGTCGCGGGCGTAGGTGGTGGCCGGGTGAACCGGCGGCGTCACGGCGCCGGTTACCGGGTCCAGATAGTGACCGGCCTGGGCGGCGATGGTGCGCGGCGCGGGTTTCGAGTTTTTGGTCATGACGGCAAGGGTCTCCGGAATTGGACGGGGCATTGTGCCCGCTTCGGCGCCGTGGCAAAAGTCATGATCGCCCGCCGACACATTGATCAGGCCATTATGCCATCAGCCAACCCCATCACCCGCATCGAAGCCGCTGGCGAACCCTATGACATCGGCCGAGCTTTCGGCGCCGCGGTGGCGGACAAGGTCCGCGAACGGGTTTTTATCACGCCTGAGTTCCGGGAATTGTCGGCGCGCTGGCGTGGCTCCGAGCGCCTTGGCGCGCTGGAATTTGCGGCGCGCGGCGCGTTTCCCGACGTCGTGCGCGAGATCGAGGGCATGGCCGCCGGCGCCGGGTTGGGTTTCGAAACGCTGTTCCTTTGGAATTGCCGCGGCGATTTGCGGCTGGCGCCGGACGGCGCCGAAGCGGAGGGCTGCACCTGTGTCCTGCTGCCCGCCACGGCCGATGAGCCCGCCGTGATTGCCCACAACGAAGACGGCGCGGCGGAATTTCTGGGGCATTGTTTCTGGGTCGATGTGACGCCATCGGCAGGCCCGGCGTTCCAGAGCTTCATGTATCCGGGCATGTTGCCGGGCCACACCTTCGGGGTGAACGCCCAAGGACTTGTCCAGACCATCAACAATGTCCGGGTTCACGATTTGCAGCCGGGCATTCCCCGCCAGGTCATCACCCGCGCCGTGCTGTCGTGTACCGGCGTTGATGATGCGGTGGACTTGCTGCGCCGCGCCGACCGGGCCAGCGGCTTTCACCATGCCCTGGGAGAGGCGGGCAGCCGGCGGGTGGTCTCGGTGGAAGCGCCGGCATCCGGCTGTCACGTCGAAGAGGT
>CAZQPC010000581.1:0-2046 GCA_964595005.1 uncultured Magnetovibrio sp. | reverse complement strand
TCAAGATGTTCCTGAGATTGCTGACTCAATATCTGCGCCTGATCACGGGCCTTTTCAATACCCAACAGAGAAACAAAGGTCGCTTTCCCGGCATCTGAGTCTTTGCCGACGTTCTTGCCAACCTCCACCGCGTCACCTTCAACGTCTAAAAGATCGTCGGCAATTTGAAACGCCAGACCAATATCATGGGCGTAGGCATGCAGTAGATGTTGTGCGTGCTCGGATGCCTTGCCGAGAATTGCACCCATTTGGCATGAAACGGCGATCAACTCACCCGTCTTCATACGTTGCAGCCGGGTTATTTCAGATACATCCAGTTCATGATCCTCGGCGTAGAGATCAATCATCTGGCCACCGACCATGCCGGCATGGCCGGATGCCCTGGCCAGCGCCAAAATGAGATCGGAGCGAACCCGCGCGTCCTGATGCGTGGTATCATCGGCCAATACTTCAAACGCCAGCGTCAGCAATGCATCGCCGGCAAGAATGGCCGTCGCCTCATCAAACGCGATATGACAAGTCGCCCGGCCACGCCTCAGGTCATCGTCATCCATCGCCGGCAAATCGTCGTGGATCAATGAATAACAATGCACCATTTCGATAGCGGCGGCGGCCCGCAAGGAATTTCTCCTGTCGACCTCGAACATATCTGCGCAAGCAACCACAAGAAATGGACGGACCCGCTTTCCGCTCCCAAGCGCCGAATAACGCATGGCTTCGACGACACGGTTCTCGTGTCCGCCACCTTCCTTGAGGAGATTGTCCATCAGCTTGTTAATGGCGTCGGCATCGGCGGACAAGCCGGCAAGAAACTCCGATTGTTCAATCATTCGGAATCCAGGGGTTCCGTGGCCGGACTTCCGGCATCGGCAAGGACGACTTTCTCGACTCTAGCCTGGGCATCATTCAAAATTTGTTCACAGTGGCGTTTCAAATGCGCGCCCCGAGCGTATGCGGCGATCGACTCATCCAAATTTGCATCTCCACCTTCGAGATCTCGGACAATTTCTTCAAGTTCACTGAGCGCCTCTTCGAAGCTCAATTTCCTGATATTTGCGGGAATTTTATCTGTGGCCATGATGCCCTCGCGAAAACCGAGGCGAGTTTACTTGCCGCATTTGTGACAAGCAAGATTCACGCACGCCTCCAGAAAATGTTACCGGACGTGTCTTTTAAGGTTCAATAAACCTATTAAGGTTAGGCTCAAAATGAGATCAAGGGGGTGGAAACTGTCGTGCAAAGCGAAGAAGAAATTGGTTTGGAAGATCAATTGTTCGGGGGAACCGCATCCGGCACGTCAAATCTGGACGATGAAATCGGCGTGTTGATTGGTGAAATCGGCTCCGTTGATGAGGTCGCACGGCAAATTGCGGCCGTCGCCAAGCAGACTAACCTTTTGGCTCTCAACGCTCGGATTGAAGCAGCCCGGGCTGGTGAAACAGGAAATGGATTCGCCGTTGTCGCCGACGAAGTCAAAAACCTCGCCGGTCAGACAGGCTCAGCTACCGATGAAATCGAAAGATCCGTACGAGAACTCAGGACGGTTGCCCTACGCCTTGAAACAGCAATCAAACTCGACGGTGACGCGGAAAAACGCGATACCGACATCAATCAAGAGATTCTCAACCTGGTGACGGAAATTGAGAAAGTCGGCACCGTCTCACAACGCATCGATGCGGTCGCCAGCGAAACCAACCTCCTGGCCCTAAACGCCACCATTGAGGCTGATCGGGCTGGCCAAGCGGGCCGCGGCTTCGCCGTTGTCGCCGGCGAGGTTAAGTCGCTGGCCGGCCAAACGGGTAACGCCACGCGGGACATTAATCTCTCGGTTAAGAAGCTAAATGATCAGGCCGAACGCTTGGCCGAAATCATCACCGAAGATTGACTAGGCAGCCTCAGGCTTCCATCAGAACTTTCACGTGTTCCTGTACACTGTCACGTAGCGCGTCCAAATCGTAGCCGCCTTCCAGTAACGAAACGACCCGTCCGTCGCAACATTCGGCCGCGACAGACATAAGTTGTTCCGTCACCCATCCATAGTCCTCG
>CAZQPC010000580.1:0-2060 GCA_964595005.1 uncultured Magnetovibrio sp. | reverse complement strand
CATGGGCCGCACGCCGGCTGTATCGAAGACATGTGGCAGGTGGCCATTGAAATTGCCAGCCGCGCCGGCGGCGATCCCGGGCGCCGCGGCCTGATGGGCCCGGCCACGCCACCGGTAGCGGTGAAGCCGGAACGTCTGATCGTCCTGGAGACCGAGGGCTGGAACCGCGTCGATAAGGCCAGCCACGCGGCCTTCGCCGAACTGATGGAAAACCTGCAGCGCGCCGGCGTGACCTTGATACGCCGCGCCGATCATCCGGCTATCGATACCCTGGAAACGGCAATCGCCGACGCCACTCATGTCTGTGGCATGATCACGGCCTGGGAAAACCGCTGGGCGCTGCGCAACCTCATCAACCGTCACCCGGACGGGGTCAGCAAACGCACCCAGCAAACCGTCGCCCGGGCGGAAGCCCTGAGCCCGGACAATTACCGCAGCCTGTTGCTGGCCCGCGAAACCGCACGCCTCAGTTACGCGGCGCTCAGTTCCCTGGCCGACGCGGCCATCACATTCGCCTGTCCGGGCCCGGCGCCACTGTGGCCCGGTGACAGGCCGGGCCAGCCCCTGGCGCCCCGGCCGACCGGCGACGCGGTCTTCAATTACCCCAGTTCCATGCTGGGCGCACCGGTGGTCACGGTGCCGATGATGGCGGCCGGCGGCCTGCCCGTCGGCTTGCAGATCATGGGTCAGCCGCACGACGACGCCCGCGTCACGGCGGCCGCCCGTTGGGTCCACGAAACGGTACCAACGGTGAATGCCGGTTGAAGCCGCACGTCCGGCGCAACGGGTCCGCTGGGGCCGGGTCGCAACCATGGCCTCAAAAATTTCGACGAACTGGCCCCATGGCATAAACGGGGGAATACGGGGCTTTCAGCCAATTTTCCCGTCGCACCGGCGAACGGGCGGCTCTGGCGCCCGGGGTTCCGGTTGACGGCGCTTTGCGCGCAGCCTCATAATCATTTGATGAAAAACTGCGCAGGTGTATTCAACAATAAGCGCGGTTCAAATTTATTTGGTCGGGGCCGATTGCCCCATTTAGGGAGGTACGCGAATGTCCACCAAGAAAACCCAATCTGCCGCCACCATGCGCGCCGCGAAGGCGTTCACCCGGCGGACCCTGCTGAAAAGCGCCGCCGCCACGGGCGCCGTGGCCGCCGCCGGACCATGGATCGTTCAGGACGCTTTTTCGTCGTCCGGTGAACTGAACGCCATCGTCTGGACCAACTATCTGACCAAGGAATTCCTGGCTGGCTTCACCAAGAAGTCCGGCATCAAGGTCAACATGACGCCCTTGGGCTCCAACGAAGAACTTCTCAACAAGCTGAAGGCTTCGAAGGGCCGCGGCTTCGATCTGATCACCCCGACCCTGAACCGCAAAGGCCAGTGGGAACCCCTGAAGCTGACCCAGCCTTGGGACCTCAAGAAGATCCCCAACCTCGCCAACGTCGAAGATGCCTTCGTCAAGGCGTCGCAGGCCTGGACCTGGGGCGGCGGCCAGCATCACCTGCCGCATATCTGGGGTACGGAAGCCATGTCCTACCGGACCGACCTGTTCAAGACGGAATACGGCAAACTTAGCCTGGGTGATCTCTGGATTCCTGAAATGAAGGGCAAGATTCAAGGCCGTCCGCATTCAATGATGGCCGGTATCGGCCGCTATCTGGCCGACGCCGGCAAGCTGCCGCCGTTTGAAAACGCCTACAAGGATGAAGCCAACATGCGCAAAATCTGGGATGGCATCACCAAGTTCGCGGTCGCCCATAAGCCTTGGGTCAAGCAGTTCTGGAATGACCACAACACGCAAAAATCCGGCCTCATGCAGAACGGTGTGGTCCTGGGCCAGACCTGGGATGGCCCAGCCATCGAATTGATGAAAGAAGGCAAGCCGGTGCAATACATGGCGCCGAAAGAAGGTGCCTTCGCCTGGTTGGACGGCCTTTGCATGCCGACCGGCGCGAAGAACATTGCCCAGACCTATGAACTGGTCAATGCCATCTACACCGCCGAAGCGGCCGCCGATTCGGCCATCAAGACCGGCTACAACGGCACCGTCAAAGGCA
>CAZQPC010000579.1:0-2064 GCA_964595005.1 uncultured Magnetovibrio sp. | reverse complement strand
GAAGGCTATATGGCGGCCGTCGAGGATGACGGCGACGGCGGCATATTGTTGATTGAGAACCATTGCCCGGTCTGTGCCGCGGCCCGCGCCTGCACCGGACTTTGCGCCATGGAGTTGGATGTCTTCCGCACCGTGCTGGGCGATCAGGTCCGCGTTGAACGCACGGATCACATCATCGCCGGCGCCCGGCGCTGTGCCTATCGGATCGCCGCGAAAGAAGATTAAGCGGCGCTTAAACCGCCGCCGCCTTGTCGCGCAGTTTGAATTTCTGGATCTTGCCCGTCGAGGTTTTCGGCAACTCCCCGAAGACGACATTCTTCGGGCACTTGTAGTGGGCCAGATTGTCGCGGCAGAACTGAATGATCTCCGCTTCATCGGCATCCTCGCCGACCTTCAACTCGACGAAGGCACAGGGTGTTTCGCCCCATTTGTCATCGGGCTTGGCGACCACGGCGGCCAGCATGACAGCCGGGTGCTTGGCCAGGGTATCTTCGACTTCGATGGACGAAATATTTTCGCCGCCGGAGATGATCACGTCCTTGGACCGATCTTTCAGCTTGATATAGCCGTCCGGCTGCATGACGCCCAGATCACCGGAGTGGAACCAGCCGCCGGCCAGGGCGTCCTTGGTGGTCGCCGGGTTCTTCAGATATCCCTTCATCACCACGTTGCCCTGGAACATCACCTCGCCCATGGTTTCGCCGTCGGCGGGCACCGGGCGCATGGTTTCCGGATCCATGACACTCAGCCCCTGCAGGGCGTGATAGCGCACCCCCTGGCGGCCCTTCTTTTCCGTCTGGTCCTCGATCGGCAATTCATCCCATTCGGGATGCCAGGCGCAAATCACGGCCGGACCGTAGGTCTCCGTCAGGCCGTAAACGTGGGTCACGTCGAAACCCTGCTCCTGCATGCGTTGCAAGGTGGCCGCCGGCGGCGGTGCGGCGGCGGTCATGACGTTGACCTTGTGGTCGAAGGTCCGACGCTCATCATCGGTGGCGTTGATGACGAAGTTCATGACAATGGGGGCACCGCAGAAATGAGTAACGCCGTGATCGGCGATGGCGCCGAAGATGTTGGCAGCATTGACCCGGCGCAGGCAGACATTGGTGCCGGCGATGGCCGCCAGGGTCCACGGGAAACACCAGCCGTTGCAGTGAAACATCGGCAGCGTCCAAAGATAGCTCGCATGGTGCGGCATGTTCCAGCCGATGGCGTTCGACAGCGCATTCAGATAGGCACCGCGGTGGTGATAGACGACACCCTTCGGGTCGCCGGTCGTCCCCGACGTGTAATTCAGCGAGATCGCGTTCCATTCATCGGCCACCGGCGACCCGTTGAATTCCGGATCACCGCCGGCGATGAAAGTTTCATAGTCCATCTCACCCAGGGGTTCACCGCCGGCATCGGATTGCGTATCGACGATGTCGATTACCGTGATGTCGCGGCCCAATTCGGCCAGGGCGGCTTTCGTCGTTTCGGAAAACTCGGTATCCGTGATCAGCACCTTGGCTTCCCCATGGTTCAGGCAAAACGCCAGCGCCGCGGCGTCGAGGCGCGTGTTCAAGGTGTTGACGACGGCGCCGATCATCGCCGGACCAAAGGCGCATTCGTACATCTCCGGCGTGTTCGACGCCATCACGGCGACCGTGTCGTTTCTGCCGAGGCCAAGTCTTTCAAGCGCCGATGCCAGCCGCCGGGCCCGGGCGTAGGTCTCCGCCCAGGTGAAGCGCTTCGATCCGTGAATGACACTGGTCAGGTTCGGATAGGTGGCGGCGGCGCGTTCCAGGAATGTCACCGGCGACAGGGGCGCGTAATTGGCTTGCGATTTGTCCAAAGCGTCGTCGTAGATGCTGGTGCCGCCCACGGGGACCTCCCGGATTTTCTGTCGTCATTATATCTGTACGGAGGATGGCACAAAATATGTGGCGGGAAAATGCTTGAGGGGCTGGTCCTGATTTGACCTCGATCAAGGCCGGTTTCCAGGTCAGAGGTCATGTTAATCCGGTTCGCGAACCATTGAGATCGTGAAATTTGCCGCTAGACTATTGGCCAAGGAATGAAAAC
>CAZQPC010000578.1:0-2069 GCA_964595005.1 uncultured Magnetovibrio sp. | reverse complement strand
CACCGTCTCGGCGCCGCCGAGAAACAGGAAGCCATCGTCGGGCATCAGCTCGGCAATGCGTTCGAGGATGGCGGCCTTCGTCGGTTGATCGAAATAGATCAGCACATTGCGGCAGAAGACCACGTCAAATTTACCGAGCGGCCTCAGATCATGCAGCAGATTGAAAATCTTGAACTGCACCATGTTGCGAATTTCCTGGTTGATCTGCCATTGGTCTTCTTGCTTGGCAAAATATTTTACCAGCAGCGTGATGGGCATGCCGCGCTGCACTTCAAATTGCGTATAGACGCCGGACTGGGCCTTCTTGACGACCTCGCTGGACAAGTCCGTGCCGACGATTTCGTGCCGCCAACCGGGAAGTTTTGCGGCCTCCTCCTTCAAGATCATCGACAAGGAATACGGTTCCTGGCCGCTTGACGAGGCCGCCGACCAGATACGGAAAGATTTTGCCGCGCCCCGATGCTCGATCATATGGGGAAGCACGTGATCCTTGAACAGGTCGAAAGGCTTCTGGTCGCGGAAGAAAAACGATTCGTTGGTGGTCATGGCCTCGGTGATATCGACCATCAAGGCTTCCGTCGGACGGGACATGACCATCTCAACCAATTCATCGAGACCACCAAGTTCGTGGCGCCGGGCAACGGGGGTCAACCGGCTTTCCAGCAGATAGCCCTTGTCATCACCGAGAATCAATCCCGAGCGCTCCTTCAACATATCTTTAATGAAGTTGAACTGTTCGGGTGTCATGGCACGCCCTTGGAGACGAAGTCGTTGACATAGGCGGGAATTCTGTCGAGCGGCAGGACGGCCGAACAATGGCCCGCCGTCGCCGTCGCGCCCGGCATGCCCCAAACGACGCTGGTGGCTTCATCCTGGGCGATCACCGTACCGCCCGACGCGACCAGATCGCCGGCCCCTTTGGCGCCATCCGATCCCATGCCGGTGAGCACGATACCCAAGACGCGATTTCCGTAGGCGGCCGCAATGCTCCGGAACATGGGGTCGACGGAGGGGCGGCAGAAGTTTTCCGGCGGCTCCTGGTTGAGACGGATGACCTTACCCACCCCCTTGCTTTCAACGGTCATATGATAATCGCCCGGTGCCACATAAATGTGGCCCGGAGAAACCGGATCACCGTCGCGGCCCTCGGCGCTTTGCCGGCCGCTGGCGGTCTGCAGGTGCTGGGCCAAAATCGTTGTGAAGGTCGCCGGCATGTGTTGGGTGATCAGGATGGGCTGGCGCATATCCGGCTGAATTTTTTTGACCACCTCCAAAAGCGCCTGGGGCCCGCCGGTGGACGAACCGATGGCCACGACTTCAGGCTTTTTTTGAACCGCCGGTTTCGGCTTAAGCACGATGGGCTGTTGATACAGGGACTTCTTCGATGGTGCCTGTGCCGGCGCAACAGAGGCCGCGCCCGTGGGCGTGCCGACCCGGCCGGTAACCGCCCGGACCTTGTCCAACAGCTCGCGTTTAAAGTCACTGGCACCGCCGATCTGACGGGTCGATGTGGGTTTCGGCACGTAATCCACGGCCCCCAGGCTCATGGCCTTCATGCTTATTTCGGCGTTTTCCAGCGTCAGGGTCGACGCCATCACGATCTTCACGTCTTTTTTCACGGAGATCAGCTTCGGCAGCGCCGTGATGCCGTCCATCACCGGCATTTCAATGTCGAGAATGATGACATCAATGCTGGCCGCGTCGCGGGTCAGCCGGTCGACGGCGCGCTGGCCATCCTGAACCGAAGCGACAACCGTCATATCCGATTCCGGATCGATCATACGGGCGATAAGGCCACGTATAACGGCCGAGTCATCGACAAGCATGATGCCGATGGGCGCGTTGCTGGCTCGCTGGGCCGCAGAACTTCCGGCTCTAAACGCGCTCAATGCCACAATTCGGGCTCCTGCCAGGCGTTGGGGTCAAAGCAATCCAACCTGGGCGAATTTCGCCTGGATGATCTCGCTGTCAAAGGGTTTCATGATGTATTCGTTGGCCCCCGACTCGATCGCTTTCTGGATATGCTCGATATCGTTTTCCGTGGTGCAAAACACCACCACCGGCGCATC
>CAZQPC010000577.1:0-2073 GCA_964595005.1 uncultured Magnetovibrio sp. | reverse complement strand
GCCGCGCAGGATTTTCCCCGACCGGGTTTTCGGCAGGCGGTCGACGACCACCGCCAGTTTGAAGGCGGCGACGGGGCCGATGCGCTCGCGCACCATCTGCACGACGTCTGCGACAATTTCGTCGTTGCCCTTGGCGGTGCCGGCATTGAGCACCAGGAAGCCGACCGGCAACTGGCCCTTCAATTGATCGTCAACGCCGATGACCGCGCATTCGGCGACGTCCGCATGTTCGGCCAGCACTTCCTCCATGCCGCCCGTGGACAGGCGGTGGCCGGCGACGTTGATGATGTCGTCGGTGCGCGCCATGATCGAGATATAGCCGTCTTCGTCGATCATCCCGGCGTCGGCGGAGCAATAGTAGCCGGGGAACTCATCGAGGTACTTTTCCCTGAACAGGTCGTCGCGCTGATAAAGCGTCGGCAGCGACGACGGCGGCAACGGCAGCTTGACGACAATGGCGCCGATATCACCGGCAGGAACCTCGTGACCACTGTCATCCAACACCCGAACATCCCAACCGGGCACGGCCTTGGTCGGCGATCCTGGCCGGATGTCAAAAGCGTGCAGGCCCAGGCAATTCGAGGCAATGGGCCAGCCCGATTCCGTCTGCCACCAATGATCGATGACCGGCACGCCCAGCTTGTCCTCGGCCCAGTGCAGGGTGTCGGGGTCAAGTCGCTCGCCGGCCAAAAACAGAGATTGAAAGGCGCTCATGTCATAGTCGGCCAACAGGGCGCCGTCCGGGTCTTCGCGCTTGATCGCCCGGAACGCCGTCGGCGCGGTAAACATGCAGCCCACCTTGTGCTGCGATATGACCCGCCAAAAGGCGCCCGCATCAGGGGTGCCCACGGGCTTGCCTTCAAAGACGATGGTCGTACAGCCGTGCAGCAAGGGGGCGTAGACGATATAGCTGTGGCCGACCACCCAGCCCATGTCGGAGGCCGCCCAATAGACCTCGCCCGGGTCGACATCGTAGATGTTTTTCATCGACCATTTGAGCGCCACCATGTGACCGCCATTGTCGCGGACCACGCCCTTCGGCTGGCCCGTGGTGCCCGACGTATAAAGGATGTACAGCGGATCGGTGGCGGCGACCGGCACGCACTCGGCCGGTTGCGCCACCAACATGGCCGACGCCCAGTCCACGTCGCGCCCCGGTGTCAGGTCCGCCTCGGCCTCCGGGCGGCCCAGAATCACGCACTTGTCGGGCTTGTGGGTCGCCAAATCGATGGCGCCGCTGAGCAACGGCATATATTCGATCACCCGATTGACCTCAATGCCGCATGACGCGCTGACGATGACTTTCGGTTTGGCGTCGTCGATGCGGACCGCCAGTTCGTTCGCCGCGAAGCCGCCGAACACCACCGAATGGACGGCGCCGAGGCGCGCACAGGCCAGCATGGCGATCGCCGTTTCCGGCACCATGGGCATGTAGATGATCACCCGGTCGCCCTTCTCCACGCCCTGGGCGCGCAGCACGCCGGCAAACTTGGCGACTTCGTCGCGCAGTTGGGCATAGGTATAGGTGCGGATCGTGCCGCCGGTGACCGGGCTGTCGTAGATCAGCGCCGCCTGGTCTGCGCGCCCGCCATCGGCGTGGCGGTCCAGCGCGTTGTAACACGTGTTGCATTCGGCGCCCGTAAACCAGCGGTAAAACGGCTTGTTGGACTCGTCCAGTACCTTGTCCCAGGGCTTGATCCAGTCAATCTCCCGGGCCGCCTCGGCCCAGAAACCTTCCGGGTCATCGATGGAACGGCGGTAGGCGTCATCGTATGCGTTGCTCATGTCTCTCCCCATGATCAGCCGGCCTTCATGATCAGCAGCGGGCGGCGGCTTGGCTGCCGCTCTTCTCACCAATGAGCAGAGTTTAGCGGGAATTGTCCCGACCACAACAATTCACGGCCCATGGCAATATGCTGTCAGCGATTTGCGTGCGCTTTGACCTTGATCAAACCAGGTCTTGGGACCACATGTGATGTATGATCGCTGGATTTGCAGAACGCATTTATTTGCATTCATATATACATGAAATTTTACATTATTCCGGCCAGGTCATTTTTCAAAACAAATTTT
>CAZQPC010000576.1:0-2075 GCA_964595005.1 uncultured Magnetovibrio sp. | reverse complement strand
GTTTTCAACACCGAACCCCTGCCCGCCGGTCACCCCTACTGGACGCACCCCTTGGTGCGCATGACACCGCACACGGCGAGCCTGACCGGGGCCACCTCGGCGGCCCTGTACGTGGCCGACAATATCCGCCGGGTCGAACGCGGCGAGGCGCCGCTGAACATCGTCGATCTGGAGAGCGGCTATTGAGCGCCGCGCTCCGGACCCGGTTTGAGTTATCCGGTGAAGCCGTAGGCCACGGCCAGCAGGAAGCCGCCGAGGGCCAGGCGGTAGAGGGCGAAGATGGTGAAACTGGCGCGCCGCAGCCAGGCCATCATCAGGGTAATGGCAATCAAGGCGGTGACCAGGGAAAGCCCGGCGGCGACAAAGGCATCGGTGGTCAATTGGGCGTTGCCGGTCTGCCACAGCTCATAGCCCTTCAAGGTCCCCGCCCCGAGGATCGCCGGAATGCCCAACAGCATGGCGAAGCGCGCCGCGTCTTGGCGTTCCATGCCCATCATGCGGGCCGCCGTCATGCAGATGCCGGACCGGCTGGTGCCGGGGATCAGGGCCAGGGCCTGGACGACGCCGATGACGATGGCGTCGCCGAAGCGCAGATGTTCGATGCGCCTGAGCGTCATGCCGACCTGATCGGCGATCATCAGCAACAGGCCGAAACCGAAGGTCGTCCAGCCGATCACCTTGAGGCCGCGGATGCCGTCCGGATAGTAGTGATTGAGCGCGAACCCCGCGGCGATCACCGGGATCGTGCCGATGATCAACAGCCCGGCCAGACGCGCGCCCGGATCGGGGCGCCCCTTGAGCATCCGTCCGAGCCCCGAACACATGCCCCAGACGTCGCGCCACAGATACAAAATCACCGCCGCCAACGTTCCCACATGCACGGCGACATCCATCAACAGGCCCTGATCGGGCACATCCATGAACAGGGGCACCAAAACAAGATGCCCCGATGAACTGACGGGCAGAAACTCCGTGACCCCCTGGACGATGGCCAAGACCGCTAGATGTAGGACGTCCAAACCTTGCACTCCGCTAAATATTGGTGTTTTATACCAATCCCGCCCCACAAGCCCAAGTCCCATCTACCGGGACTGCCGTCTTGAAGACAAAAACCCCTGTTAAAGGGCCGTATCGAGACAAAATTGCCGCTGGCAAGACCGGGCAAGCCTTGATATCTAAACGGGCTGCCTGACGTAAGGGAAGAGGTAAAAATGCGCCAACGGGATTGGCCATCGCCGGCCGGGTTGCCTGCAAAGCAGGGGCTCTACGATCCGGCCAACGAGCACGACAACTGCGGCATTGGCTTCATCGCCAATATCAAGAACCGCAAAAGTCATGACATCGTCCGCCAGGGCATTCAGATTCTTGTCAATCTGGATCACCGTGGCGCCGTCGGTGCTGATCCCCTGTGTGGCGACGGGGCCGGCATTCTGACCCAGATCCCCGACAGGCTGTTCCGCGAAGAAACCGAAAAACTGGGCTTTGGCCTGCCCAAGGCCGGCGACTACGCCGTCGGCATGGCCTTTCTGCCGCGCGGCAGCCGCGAAATGAACGTCTGCATCGAAGCCATCGAACGCACCGTGCGCATGGAAGGCCAGGACGTCCTGGGCTGGCGCGAGGTTCCCGTCGACAACGACTGGCTGGGTGAAACGGTTAAACCCATCGAACCCATGATCCGTCAGATATTTGTCGGCCGGGGTGAGAATTGCGCCGATACGGATGAATTTGAACGCAAGCTCTACGTCATCCGCAAGCAGGCGCACCATTTGGTTTGGGATGCAGACCTGGAAGACATCGCCCAGTTTTACATGCCGTCCATGTCGGCCCGCACGGTTTGTTACAAGGGCATGATGCTGGCGCCCAACGTCGATAAGTATTTCCTGGATTTGGGCGATGCGCGCTTTGAATCGGCTCTGGCCCTTGTCCACCAACGGTTTTCCACCAATACGTTTCCATCGTGGGCCCTGGCTCAGCCGTTCCGGTATCTCTGCCACAATGGTGAGATCAATACGGTGCGCGGCAACATCAACTGGATGGCGGCCCGGCGCCATTCCATGAAATCCGACCTGCTGGGC
>CAZQPC010000575.1:0-2101 GCA_964595005.1 uncultured Magnetovibrio sp. | reverse complement strand
CCGAAAACCCTGGAAAACCGTCTCTATGGGTCATTATTAATGCAACTTGGTATAAGCTGCCGGCCTCGGTGCGGCAGCTGTTCTACGTCAAATGCCGCGTGCACATGTCCATGAAGTGGGCATGGGCCTTTTCCGCCGCCGCTTCGTTGTAGACGTCGCGCAGCGGGAAACAGAACCCGTGTTCCGTGCCGGGATGGATATCCAACACGTGGTTGGTGCCATGGGCATCCAATTCGGCGCGCAGGGTCGGGATGACATAGGCGGGCACCGTGCCGTCGGTCTCGGCGAAGCCGAAATACATCTCGCCTTTGATGTCCTTGACCAGGAAATGCGGCGAATCCTCTTGGGCCGTGACAATGCCGACGCCGTAGAGTGACGCGTTGGCGGCGAACACATCGGGGAAGGTAGCCGCCGCCGTGGTCACGATGCGGCCGCTCATGCAATAGCCGATGCAGGCCATGGGACCATCCTTGACCGCCGCGTGGCCGTCCATGTAGTTCAACAAGACCTGCGTGTCTTCCATCACCATGGCGTTGGAAAGATCCTTCAAGATCGCCGTCCAAACCAGTCGCGCCCACTGGCTGCGTTCGGGAAACCGGATGACCCCGTAACGGTAAAACAGATCGGGCAGGATCACGAAATAGCCGTCCGACGCCATGCGCCGGGCCATGTCGTAAAGTTCCTCGCGGATCGCCGGGGCATCCATGTAGAAGACGATGGCCGGGAAGGGGCCGTCTCCTTCGGGCCAGCAGGTGAAGGTCGGCATGACGCCGTCGTCGGTTTGGATGTCCACGTGTTGTTCGTTCATTGAGGCCTCCCCACTATCTCTGCTTGTTGGTACGGGAGGCTAAAGGAACGACGCGCCGGGGCCAACCTTGAATTGGCGCCGAGGTGGCGGCCGCCCTTTACAAGCCCAACAGCCCTGCCGCATTGCCGCCGGCAATCGCCGCCACGGACGCCTCGTCCAGGCCCTCGACCCGGCCGATCAGGCCCAAGGGGTCGCTTTCCCCCATGTCGAGGGGATAGTCGGTGCCCAAGAGAATGCGATCGGCGCCGAATTTATCGATCAGGTATTTCAACTGATCCGGCGCGAAGACCATGGAATCGAAGTAGAGCTGCTTGAGATACTCACCGGGCGGTTTCGCAAGGCCATCCCTGACATCGGGGCGGGCATGATAGGCGTGATCCATGCGCCCCGCATAGGCCGGCAGGAAGCCGCCGCCGTGGGCGACGCATATTTTCAGGCCCGGATGGCGCGCCAGGACGCCGTCGAAGATCAGCGCGGAAATGGCCAGCGTCGATTCCAGGGGATGGCCGACCAGATTGATCAGATAATGCCCGGCCATGCGGTCGGGCTGGGTGAAGCCTTCGGGATGAATGAAAATGACGAGGCCCAGTTCTTCGGCTTTCGCAAAGACCGGCGCCAGGCGTGGGTCGGACAGCTCATCGCCATTGACGTTGGTGGAAATCTCGATGCCCCGCATGCCCAGATCCTTGACGCAGCGCTGCATCTCGGCAAGCGCCATTTCCGTGTTCTGCAGGGGCAGGGTCGCCAGGGCGACGAAGCGGTCGGGATGGTCGCCGACGACGGTGGCCATCTGATCATTCATGTCCCGGGCCGCGTCGCGCCCGACTTCAGGCTCGGCCCAATAATAGAACTGAAAGGGCGGCACGGAGATCGCCTGCACGTCGACCCCCATCTTATCCATATCCGCGAGCCGCACGTCGACGGACATCATCTTCGGCTTGATAAACTCAAGCTGCTTGGCGTTGGTCTCTTTGGTCAATTCGGGCAACGACACCCCGAAGCTCAGTGCCGCGTGCCCCAGGCGCTCGGCTTCCGCCTTCATGCGTTGACCGACGTCCACGGACTGGCGGTGGCAGTGGATATCGACGACCCGGTGTTTGGTGCCGCCGGCACCGCCGCCATTGCCGTCGGACACCACCATGCGCTTCGGCTTATGATCTCCGCAGGTGTGCAGCATGGCTGGTTTCTCTCCGTTGCCCGGTGGGTGAACTAACTAAGGCATTGTACGGATTGGCGAGACGGGAGAAAGGGTTTCGGGGGCGTGCCGATTGGCACGCATCGCCGCCGTTCTAG
>CAZQPC010000574.1:1518-2106 GCA_964595005.1 uncultured Magnetovibrio sp. | reverse complement strand
ATAACACATGCCGGGCCCATTTGGATACCTTGGGGTATCCGTTCGGATACTTTTGCCAAATTCAGGCCCAGAATTCCAGCTTTACGGCACGGCAACGTCACGCATCTCGCGCCGGGTCTCGCCGCTGCGCCAACGGACGCGCAGTTCGCCGCGCTCCGCCATCATTGACGCCGCCAAGCCGGCAAGAATTGCCCAAAATGCCGAGGTGATGCCGAACAGGGTGAACGGCGTCGCCGCGACGGCCAGCGCCGCCAGGGCACCGAACTTCAAGCCCCCCTTGAAGGCCGTCTCCAAGGCACTTTGCAATGACGATAGGATCGCCAGCCCGGCCAGGGTGACGACGAAAGTTCGCGGCAGATATGAAACCAGCGATGCCAGGGTGCCGGCGCCGAGCGCGACGAAAACGGTCAATGCGGCGGCAATGATGCTGGCCCAATAGCGTCCCGCCGGCCGGCCAGCGTCCGGCCCGGCCAGAATGGCGGCCCCGGTCCGGGCCACCGTCGCCGCGTGGCCGCCGAACAGGGCGTTGACCAGGGAGGTCAGACCGACGCCAACGGAGATGGCGGTGATCGGCACCCGGTAATCCTG
>CAZQPC010000574.1:0-1508 GCA_964595005.1 uncultured Magnetovibrio sp. | reverse complement strand
GCGCACAAGAACCCCAGCCCCTGGACGTTGCCCAATCCCATCGCCAGCACCACCATGGGCAGGCTGACGGCCACAAAGGCCGATAAGGTGAACTGCATCCCCGGCACGGCGACCTCGGGCCATACCCAGGCGACCATTTGCCCGCCCGGCTGGCCGAACAGATAAACCGCCATGCCGCCGGCGACAACCGCCAGCCCGATCGGCGGCAACCGCGGATCGGCAAGGTAGCGCCCCATCAGATAGGCCATGACCGTCACGCCGGCGATCAAGGCGTCGTCGACACTGGCCGCCACCATGCGGGTGACGTAGACCAGGATGGAGCCGGCGAACATGCCCATGACAATGGGCAGCGGCAGCCAGGCCATGATCCGCGCGCCGATGCCCATGGCGCCCAGCACAGTCATGGCCACGGCGGCCATCAAATTGGCGCCGACGATTTCGGCGAAGCTGTACTGACCGCTGAGCGTGCCGAGATAGATTAGCCCGGGAATGGTCCAGGTGATGGGAATCGGCTGGCGATAGGCCAACGACAAACCGATGGAGGCGACGGCGCCGGCTAACCAGATGACGAAAATCCAGCTCGACGCCTCCGCCTGGCTGAGCCGCAACTGCCCGGCGACTTCCAGGTGCAGCGGCAGGGCGCCGAAAACATACCAGATGAAGGTCGTCAATCCGGCCCACAGGGCGGCCATTTGAAAGTCTTTCAGATAGCCCATGGCGTCCTCCTTATTGTCGCGGCCCGTGCTAATGTCTGATAGGGAGGTTACGCTGAGGGAGATTCCGGTGCTTGCAGAAGCGCTTTATTTTTCCTTCAGAATGTCCTTATTTTTTGGCGGGTTCTGGGATGATTTACCAATTTGGCCGCTTCAAACTGGATACGGACCGTGTCGAACTGTGGCGCGATGATGCACTCGTGGCGTTGGAGTCCCAGGTGTTCAGCGTACTGGTCCACCTGATCGCGCACCGCGACCGGGTGGTCAGCAAGGACGATCTTATCGACGCGGTCTGGGACGGCCGAATCATCTCCGACGCGGCGCTGAGTTCGCGCATCAGCAGCGCGCGGCGCGCCACGGATGATGACGGCAAGCGCCAGCGGATCATCCGCACCATTCCGCGCCGCGGCTTCCGGTTCATCGCCGACGTCACGGAACAGGCTGCGAATTCCGAAATCGAAGAGACGACGCGATCAGAACCGAACGGGGATCAGCCGGCGCCGGCTGGAAACCGCCCATCCATTGCCGTCCTTCCCTTCACCAATTTGGGCGGTGATAAGGATCAGGATTACCTGTCAGACGGTGTCACCGAAGACATCATGACGGCACTTTCGAATCTGCAATCCTTCACCATCATTGACCGCAATTCATCCTTCGCGTTCAGGGGCCGCGATGTCAGTTCCCGGACCATCGCCGCGGAACTGGATGTGCGGTATGTGTTGGAAGGGAGTTTCCGCAAATCCGGGCCGCGCGTCCGCGTCAGTGCACAACTTAGCGAAGCGGCAAGCGCAACAA
>CAZQPC010000573.1:0-2113 GCA_964595005.1 uncultured Magnetovibrio sp. | reverse complement strand
CATAGCCATCGGGCAGGCGGTCGAACAGTTTCGCGCCGATGTTGCGTTCCAGGCGCTCGATGCGGCGGCCCACGGTGGGCTGGGTAATCTTCAGCTTGCGGGCCGTTTTCGACAGCGTGCCATCGCGCACCAGGGCCAGGAATATGCGCAGATCGTCCCAATTCATGGCCATCAGCCTAACTTAATCCGGCTCGAAAAGTTCATACATTAATGTATAGATAGTATGCGAATTATAACACTTCTAAATATTTATGTTTGCACTACATAGAGTGTATGGATGAGTTCACCCGAAGTTTCCACCCCGTCGTCCGGCCGCCCCTGGGGGCGCTGTGGCATTGGCGCATGCCGGTCATCACCGACCGGTTGCGGGGCGTCTTGTACATGTTGGCGGCGTCTTTGCTGTTCGCCTCCATGTTCGCCCTGCCGGGTATCGCCGGCGGCAGCCTGAACGGCCTGCAGGCCGCCTTCGTCCGCTACGTCAGCGGCTTCATCACGATCGTTCCCGTGGCCCTGTTTGCGGCCGGGCGCGGCGCGCCGCTGACGACGTCCGTATGGCCGCTGATCGCCTTCCGGGCCTTGTGCGGGGTTGGCGGCGTGTCCTGTGTGATCTACGCGACCACCCACATGGCCTACGCCGATGCCCTGGCCATCAGTTTCGCCGATGGGGTGTTCATTCTGCTTCTGGCGGGATTTGTGCTTCGTGAGCAGGTGTCATCGCGGCGCTGGGTCGCCGCCGCCGTTTGTCTGGCGGGTGCGGTGATTGTCGCCCAACCGTCACCGGAGCTGTTGGGCCGGGTTTTGATGGAGCCGGCCGCCGGTGTCGCCTTCCTGGGCGCCTTCATCATGGCCGGTGAGGTGATCGTCATCAAACACCTGACCCACCGGGTGGCGTCATCGACCCTGCTTCTTTATACCAACGGCTTCGCCGTGGCGCTCGCCGCCGGCCCGGCGCTGTACATGGGCGGCTGGCCGCCGTTGGCGGAGCTCGCTATCTACGGCCTCATGGGCCCCGTGGCCATTGCCGGTCAGTTTCTGTTCATACGCAGCCTGCGCTGCGCCGATGTGTCGGCCCTGGTGCCCTACAAATACAGCACCATCATATTCGCCGGCCTGATCGGCATCGTCGTGTTCGGCCAATGGCCGGACATGCTGACGGTTGTTGGCGCCGGCCTGATCATTGCCGCGGGCGTGCAGTTGTCGCGGCTTGAAGCGCGCCAATAGGGGGGTGCGGTCTTTCGCCGTCTAAATGAGGGAGATGATGAGATGACTGTTGGTATCGATCTGGAATCGGCGTTGGCGAACGTGAAATTTCTTGATGGCCGCACACGCCATTCCGACACCACGGATACATTTGCCCGCCTCACCGAATACCGCGACGGCGCCATCTATGCCGGTGGATTTTCCGGCGTCAGTCCGTGGGAACGTCACCCGGCGGACGAGATTGTGCACATTCTGAAAGGCGAGGCGGTCATCAGTTTGGCTTTCAACCAAGGGACCGAGTCGCAAGTTCTGAAGGCCGGGATGATTATCGTGGTGCCGCAGAACATCTGGCATCGGTTCGACGCCGCCGATGGCGTGACGCTGATGAGCATCACGCCGCAACCGTCGGAACACACCACGGACGAAGCGCCGCCGCCTTCGGATTAGACCCGCCTTGCGGTCACGTCACGGCGATATGGGAGTTGGCGCCGGCATCGGCATGCCGCGTTTTTCGAGGACGGCGCGCAGGCGGTCCGGATAGTCGGTGATGATCCCGTCGACACCCATGTCGATCAGCGCCGCCATGCGGGCCGCGTCGTTGACGGTCCAGACCTTGACCAACAAATCCAGTTCATGAGCCCGTTTGACGGTTTTCGCCGTGACTTCGCGGTGGTAGGACGACCAGATGCCTCCGCCGGCGGCTTTCACCATGTCGGGGAGGCTGCCCTTGAAGTCGTCGATATCGAAACCGGCGGTCCAGGGCGACGGGCCCGGCTTCCCGGTGTGGATGTTGTCGAGCCAGTTTTGCTGCGCCGTCAGGTAGGAAGTCGGCACTTGGGGGGCTTGGCGCTGGATTTCGCTCAGTGTCCGCCAGTCGAAGGATTGCACGGTCATCCGCTCAGCGAAGCCGGCA
>CAZQPC010000572.1:0-2115 GCA_964595005.1 uncultured Magnetovibrio sp. | reverse complement strand
CGCGCAAGTCCGTGAGCGCCGCTTCCAAGGCCGGTAATGCCGTCAGAAGGCCGATCTCGCGGGTCTGTTCAACCAAGGCGGACAACTCGTCCGGGGCCGCATCGCCCTGCATGGCAGCGGCCAGGGCGCGGCCGCGGGAAATGAAATAATCGCACCATGGGATGGGGTGTTCAGCGGTCGTTTCTTCCAGCCGCGCGGCATAGGCCAATGCGCCTTCCGCGTCGCCACCGATCAGGCTGGCGTCGGTGGCGTCACGCAGGAACCACATGACGTTGTGGGCTAGAACCCCGGCCTCGATAATGGCCTCGCCATCGGCATATGCTTCGGCGCGGCTTACCGCATCCCGGGCCAGTATCGCCCGGGTGCCGCAAATCCGGGCGCCGATAAACGACGTATCCGTCTCTTGGCTAAGACGCCAGGCTTCCTCGATGGCGGCTTCGGCGTCACCTGGACGTCCGGCGCCGGCATGCGCCCGGGCTTGATGGTTGGTGATATAAGCGGCCAGGCGTTTATTGCCGAACCCTTGGGTAATTTCGAGGGCGCGTTTCAAGGATTTCAATGCCGCGTCATAATCTGCCGCCTCCGTGAGCAGTTCTCCAAGCAACAGGCTAGCCAGCATCTCGGCGCGCGAATTGCCGACCTGGTGGGCGATGTCGACGGCTTTCGCCATACGCGCGCAGGCTTCGCGAAACTCGTTCACATATCGACGCAAATTGGCGTCCATATAGAGATTGGCGACCTCGATTTCGCCGAAGCCGTTCGATTGGCAAATTTCCAGGCATTGAAGAAATGACGTATGGGCCATGCTGAAATCGCCGCAGGCATACTGGGCGTCGCCCAGGCCGCTGAGGCCGCGGGCCTCCCATCTGCGGTCGCCGGCTTTCCGGGCGTGGTTGATCGTGCGCTCCTGAGCCGTCAGGCCGCCATCCAGGTCGCCGAGGCTGAACAGGAAGGTTCCGCGGTAATAGTTGATCTGCGCTCGTTCGCGGTGCAGGTCCAATGCTCCCGCCAACTGGTCGGCGGCATCGAGCGCCTCCATGCCGCGTTCGACATTGCCAGCCACCCGCGCCGCCGCGGCAATGCCGATGTGGGCGCGGACCTTGTCATCGGGTGTTTCAGCCGCCACGACAGCATCGTTGCAAACGGCCATCGCCTCTTCCAGTTGTCCAATCGACAACAGTGTGTCGCCTTTCATGCACATGAGGGCGACCCGATCTTCGGCGGTTTCCGCGAGTTCCAGGCCGCGTCCGGCAAATTGTAGGGCTTGTTCGTAGCGGTACGCCGCAACTTCCCCGGTGGCGGCCGTCAGATAGGCGCGCACGGCCTCGGGCATGCCGGCCCGGTCGAGATGTTGTGCGTGCAGGGCGCTATCCTTGTCCTTGTACCAAGCCGCGACCTGACCATGAAGTTCATTACGCTGCGCGCGGAGTAATGAATTGTAGACGCCTTCGACGACCAGGGCGTGGGAAAACAGGAAATTCTTGCCGTCCGGCCGGACCAGCGCCTGGCGGTCGAGTTCATCGCAGGTGTAGTCCGGGCGGCCAAGCAAAGATCGCAGGACTTCCAGGGAGAACCGCTGCCCCATCACGGAGGCGGCCTGCAGCGCCTGTCGGTCCTCGGCGTCAAGGCTGTCGAGGCGGGTCAGCACGACGCTCTGCACTGTGGCGGGCAACGCTTCGTCGGTGCCGCGGGCGGCCGTCCGGAACAACTGTTCGAGGAACAGGGGATTGCCGCCCGCCCGTTCCCGGCATTGTTCGATAATGTCGGGATCGCTCAGGCCGAAGTTGGCCGCCATTTCCCGCGCCTCGTCTTCGCCGAGCGCGGTGACCTCGATGATTTCTCGCTCGGCGTCCCAATCCGACATGTTGTCGCCGGGCCAGGGGTCGCCGTCGATACGGGTCGCAAAAACCAACAACAATGGCTGCCGATGGGCTTGGCGGGCCAGCGAGGCAAACAGCGACAGGCTGCGTTCGTCTGCCCAGTGAATATTATCCACCCAGACAAATCGCGGTTGCCGTTTGCTGGCGCCATTCACCAGGGCTTCCAACGCCTGACGCCTGCCGCGCCGCCGTGTATCATTGTCCATGGCGTCATAGATGGCATGCAAGTGGTCGG
>CAZQPC010000571.1:0-2127 GCA_964595005.1 uncultured Magnetovibrio sp. | reverse complement strand
GCCAAGCCCGGAAGTCGTGTCGGACTCGCCGCATTTGGTCGATATCCAAAGATCTTCAGGGCCGCAAACCTCGCGCTGTGCCTCGGAAGCCCAGTGCAGGAACTCCTTGGCCTGGCGGCTGGCGGCGGCGATGACGTTGTGGTCGCCGTTCTGTTCAATGGCGAAGCCGGCAACAGGCTTGCCGGTCTTGGCGATGCCGTCGACGACGCGCTGGGTCCAGCCCGGCTCGATGCCGATCACGATAACGGCGGCGACATTGGGATTGCTGCCGGCACCGATCAGGGTGCGGAAGTGCAGTTCCAGGTCTTCGCCGAACTGCAGGCGGCCATAGGGATGCGGGATCGCCAGCGTGCCCTTGATGTTATGCGCCACCGCCTCGGAGGCGGCGTTCGACAGATCATCGAGCGGCAGGATGACGACATGGTTGCGAACCCCGACCCGGCCGTTTTCGCGCCGGTACCCCAGGAACGTCGGCTTTGCCATGGTCTTTGTTCGCGTCTTCAGGTATCGCGGCATGGGAACGATCACCGGCATATCGGTGACGATCTGTTCGATCGTCGGCGCGCCGGCGGGAACCGAACGCGGCGCCTTCTTGGCGACCCTCTTTTTTGCTTTGACGGCCATGATTACCACCTTTTCGTTTTGAGGTTTTGGACGTGGACGTGACCGCCCTTGGCGACGTTGGCGACAATCTTGCCGATGTCGTGGCCGTACTTGAGAACCGTGTCACCGTCCTTCAATCCCTTCAGCGCCACCTTATGGCCGAGGGGAATGGGATCGATGCATTTGATCCGAACGGTCTTGTCCTTGTCCATGACCCAACCGGTCAAGGTCTGGCCCTTCTTGATACCTTCGACCACGACAACACCGACGACGTCGGTCGAATCATGGACGAGAAAATCTGGATTGCTCACGAGTTTTCACCTTTCATTGCATTGAGAGAAATTGGAGTTTCGTAGTTATCCGCCGGGACGAAGAACGATCTTGGCGGACGCAGATCGCCCGTTGATCAGGTCTGCGAAAGCATCAGCGCCGTCCGACAGGGGACGTTCCTCGAACCAGTCAAGCGGCCCAAGTTGACCCGCAACCATGGCGGCCAACGTGTCTCGAAAATCCTGCATGGTGTATGTATAGGTGCCGACGAACGTCACTTCCTGCAGGGTCAGTTTGCGGACATCCAAACCGTCGTTTGCATCCATGAGGCCGACGTGAACGATGGTCCCGCCGGGACGGATCGCCTGGCTTGCCGCCGTTCTGGTGGCTCGACCGCCGACGCAATCGATGATCAAATCTGCCGAGTTGATCAACTCAACGTCCGACGCGAGTGGATCGACTACGTCGTCAAATCCAGCCCCTCTCACGGTTTCTCTGCGTAAGGCGTTGGTCTCGGCAAGGCGGATGTTCTTGCAGCCTTTGGCGCGAAGCGATAGCGCCGCCGACAAACCAACCGCGCCGCCGCCGAACACCAAAGCACTGCATACGTCGAACGGCCAGAATGAAGCGCCTGCGCCGACGCCGACCGCGTGCCAGCCGGTGGCGATCGGTTCCGCCAATGCAGCGGTTTCTATGTTCAAGCCATCAGGGACATCGATGAGGTTCCGTTCAGGGACCGACACATACTCCGCCAGAGCGCCTTGACGCGGCGCCATGGAGATGATTTGACGGTTTGCACAAAGGTTTTCTCGGCCTGTCTTGCAATCCCGGCACTGCCCGCAGGTCACAAGCGGATTGATAACAACGTTACGGCCGTCCAAGGCACCGCCGACGATTTTGCCAGCGGCTTCGTGGCCCAAGATCAATGGTGCGATTCGTCGTTCGTCGTGTCCTTGAAAGGCGTGCAGGTCGGAGCCGCAAATTCCGACAGCGCCGACCCGTACCAAAACCTCGTCATCCGCGACAATGGGATCGGGTTCTTCACGGTAGACGACCTCTCCAGGACGGGTATAAACCAAAGCTCTCATTGACCATCCCCTATTTCGCCGTGTATCCGCCGTCGACGCTGATGACCTGGCCGGTGATGTAGTCCGATGCATGCGAGGCCAGGAAAACCGTCACGCCGTCAAGGTCTTGAAGTTCACCGTTCCGACCGACCGCCGTCATCTGTGCGTTATGTTCAGCCAGTTTCGG
>CAZQPC010000570.1:0-2129 GCA_964595005.1 uncultured Magnetovibrio sp. | reverse complement strand
CGGCGGCACCGCAACAGTGATCTCAGTGCGTACGAAATAGCGCACGATGCTCTAAGGTCGATCAAATAAAGGCGGCGATGAACCGGAAAACGGCTTGGTTAGGAGGCGGCGGGCTGGTTCAATTAGGTGTCCATGGTCTGCGCCAGCCGGTTTACCTTGCGGGTGATCGGATCGACATTGATCCGCATGAACGCCTGGTGGCAACGGATACAATTGCCGGTCAACGAATGAATCTCTTTTTGCAGGGCCTGGGTGACCTCGCAAAATTAATCGACACTTTTCTTTTGGTCGGCGAGGGCGACCTCCATGGCGTGAATGGACCGTACCAACCGTGCCTGGTCTTCAAGGTGGGAAGAAGAGGGAACGAGTTTTCTTGGACGGTGGTCTTCGCTGCGAACAATTGACATGATGTCCTCACGTTTCATTGCGTCTATTTGAGCCGGAAACATCCGCACCTTGTCGCTCGCGACTTTCCTGACTAATTCAAACCTAACATTGATGCGGCGCGGTCAATGATCACTGTGGGGCACAATGTCGCAAACGGGTGGTTGGTTGGATGCGGCGATAGCCTCGATGTTCTGGTTGGCGGCCGTCCACTTTCCGCCTACTCCGTCGCCGCCGTCACTTCCATCTCCACCCGCCAGTCAGGGCCGACAAGGCCGGAGACGAAGACCAGGGTTGAGGGCAGCACGCGGTCGCCGAAAAATGCCCGGCGCACGGCACGGAGCGTGTTTAAATCCTCGCGGCGGGTGAGAAAAATGCGCAGCATGGTCACGTCGTCGGGGGCCATGCCGGCCTCTGCCAAGCACGCCCGGATGTTCTCGAACGCTTGGCCGCACTGTCCTTCGAAACTGTCCGCAACGCTGCCGTCCGGGCCGACGCCGACCTGGCCGGACAACTGCACCCACCGGTTGGCGCCGGTAACGCTGACGCCGTGGGTGTAGTTGGGGACATTCAAATTAACGATGCTGGTCGGGTCGATGGTCTGGGCTTGCATGGCGGGCTTCCTTTCTTCCTGGATATGGACCGGTTAGCATATAGTTTAGAAGTGCCAGGAGATGCCGTCATCTGCGCTCAACACCGAAAAACCGCAAATTTCCGTGATTCTTGACTTTACGGCTGACGACATTTCGGCATCATTCCCTTTGGCCAGTGGGTTGCGCGTGCTGGCCGGCAAGCGAAATCGGCAGCCGCAAGGGACGCAAACATTGAGCGATGACATGATCGGACATTGGATCGGCGGCGCATGGCGGACGGATGGCGCCGCCGCTGCACTGTTCGATCCGGCGACCGGGCCGCTACCATGACAGCCCGGCCCCTCGATGGCCGCCGCGCCATCATCACCGGCGGTGCCAAGAGCCTGGGCCTGAATTTCGCCCGCGGCCTGGCAGCCGCCGGCGCCCGGATTGCCATGGGCGATATCGTTGATGGTGCCGCCGCCGCCGCCGAGATCGCCGGTGAGACCAGCACCGACTGTTTCTACCGCCATCTGGACGTCAGCGACGATGCGTCGGCGAAGTCCATGTGTGACGCCGTTACCAACCGCTGGGGCGGCATCGACATACTGGTCAATAATGCCGCCATTTTTGCCACAGCACGGCTGGGCCCCTTCGAAGACGGCACGGCGGCGGAATGGAACCGCCTGTTTGCGGTCAACGTCACCGGCAGTTTCCTGATGGCCAAATATTCGGCACCGGCTATGACGGATGGCGGGTTCGGCCGGATTATCAATATCGGGTCTGGAACTGCATACAAAGGTATGCCAAATATGACAGCCTACGTTGCATCGAAGGCGGCCATTCTTGGCCTGACCCGGTCGATGGCCAGAGAGCTGGGAGACCGGGGCATTACGGTCAACACGCTGGCCCTGGGGCTTATTGAAAGCGACAGCATTAAGGATAACGAAACACATATGGCCTATACGGATCGGGTGGTCGCATCGCGCTCGATCCGTCGGACCGGCCACCAAGACGATCCCATCGGCACACTGCTTTTTCTTGCAAGTGATGCGAGCTCATTTATGACAGGACAAACACTTATGGTTGACGGCGGTTCGGTCAACCTTTGATCGGCGATGGTTTATAGAGACGGATGATATAAATATATTATGTGACCCCTGGAACAGTAAA
>CAZQPC010000569.1:0-2139 GCA_964595005.1 uncultured Magnetovibrio sp. | reverse complement strand
GACGACAAACCGGACGCCGTCGAAAGCATGGCCGAACGTCCTCGCCATATCCGCGGTGCCATCGTTTGACCCGTCATCGACGACGATGACCTCTTTCGGCCGAGCCGTTTGGGCGCCGATACTCGCGAGCGCGCGGCCGATGGTGTCGACCGCCTGATAGGCCGGCACGATGACGCTGACGTCCAGCGGCGCCGACAAAAGGTCAGGCGGCATGGGCGATCTCTGAGAGATGTTCGCTGGGTGCGTGGTCGGTGATCGGCCGCTCCACCATCATGATGATCGACAATTCCAGCATCAACAGGCTGTAGGTGCGAAACCCGTGCCGTGTCGGATCACGGGTAAGCCTGGTGATCCCGTCGCGTGTCCACCACCCGCGAGCCAGGGCCTCGGGACGGGTCAGCAGATCGTCGGCCAGCTTGCCAAGGTCGCCGGCCATCCACGCCGGCACCGGTGAGGCGAAGCCTTGTTTTGGTGCAGACAGGATGGCATCGGGAAGATAGGCCGCTGCCATTTTGCGTTCCAGCCATTTCTGGGACTGTCCGGGTGCGCGGATTTCGGACGGTACGGACAGCGCCGCCTCGACCAGCCGGTGGTCCAGAAACGGCACCCGGCCCTCGACGCTGACGGCCATGGATGTACGGTCAAGGAGGGTGAGCAGGTCGTCGGGCAGGTAGGTGTTGACGTCACCGTAAAGGGATTGCGCCTGGCGATCACCGTCGAACTCATTGGCAAAGGCGCGTTGCGCCGGCACCGGTTCGGGCAGATGATTGCCAATCATATGGCGTAAAGGGGCCGGAAACTGGCAGCCGTGATCGTGGCTATAACCGCCCGGATCGCCGTCGAATTTTTCAGCCCGCGCCAGTTGCCAGGCCTTCATGGGGGCTGCCATGCGCCAGGCCGGCTCTATGATATGTCGGCGCAACATCGCGGGCACGGTCAGGTAGGCGTGTTCCACGGGCAGCTGAAAGTACCGCCCGTAACCGGCGAACAACTCGTCGCCGCCGGTGCCGTTGAGCGCCACTTTGATCCGTTGACCCAATGCCCTCTCGACCAAGTAGTTTGGCAACAGGGCGGCGTCGGCCAGGGGCTCTTCCGCATGCCAGGCGAGAAGCGGCAAATGGCTTGAGACGTTATCGGCGGAGAGCCGGATTTCCTCGTGCCGGGTGGCGTATTTTTCGGCGACCAGACGGGCCAGCGGCGCTTCATCAACGGCGGCGCCTTCAAAACTGACCGTGAAGGTATTCAAGGCGCCGTCGGCATGCTCGGCGCCAAGGGCGACTATCAGCCCCGAATCAAGACCGCCCGAAAGCAACGCGCCGACAGGCACATCGCTGCGCATCTGCAGGCGCACGCTGTCTTCCAGCAACGCCGTCAACGCTTCGGCGATCCCGTCGGCGTCCTTGGGAAGACGGACGCCGCCCTCGGCCCGCCAGTAACGCTCGACGGTTAGATCACCGGTAGAATTGACCTTTGCCAAATGCCCCGGCCGTAGCTTTTTGACGCCCTTGAACAGGGTTTCAGCGCCGGGGACAAAACCGTGCGCCAGATAGGCGGAGACGGCCGCTTCATCGATTTCCGGCTGAACAAGCCCGGACGCAAACAGCGGCTTGATTTCCGAGGCAAAGACGATGGCGTCGCCGGCACCGCGCGCATAGTAAAGCGGTTTCACACCCAACCGGTCGCGAACCAGCGTCAGGCCGTGCGCTTGCGTATCATAAAGCGCCAAGGCGAACATGCCGTTCAAGGCCATCAGAAAATCGTCGCCGTCATGGGCGTGGGCGGCCAATACCGTTTCCATGTCGCCGCGGGTCCGGAACGGATAATCCGCATACTGGCGGCGCAGTTCCAGGTAATTATATATCTCGCCGTTGCCGACCAAAACCCGGGTGCCCTGCGGATTGGTCAGCGGCTGATCACCGGTTTTCAGATCAATGATCGAGAGGCGCCGGAACCCGGCCTCATACAATCCCGAGGGGCTTGTGTAACGGCCGTCGCCGTCCGGGCCGCGATGGTGCATCAGGCCCATCATGGCGGCCACTGAACCATCCCGGTTCCGGACATGCGCCGGTCTGAAAATGCCGGCAATCCCGCACATGCTCAGATCGCCTCAATGGTCAGGTTGCCGGTCCAGGGAAGTCC
>CAZQPC010000568.1:0-2152 GCA_964595005.1 uncultured Magnetovibrio sp. | reverse complement strand
AGGGAGACCAAAACCACGCGCTGAGCGCGGGCCGGACTTGTTATGTCAAATTTGAACGGGCCCGCGATCAAAACGCGGGCTTTTGTTGTTTTTTGCACGTAAGACAACATCCCGCTCCAAGGTTTCGGGCCAGAATGAGGAGAAGAAAAATGGGATATACGGTTGCCGTTGTCGGCGCCACGGGAAACGTGGGGCGCGAACTGCTGTCGATCCTGGCGGAACGGGAATTTCCCGTCGAAGAAGTCATCGCCTTGGCGTCGGCGCGTTCCGTGGGCGCGGAAGTGTCCTTTGGTGACGATGACATTTTGCAGGTTCAGAACCTGGACGGCTTTGATTTTACCGGCGTCGATATCGTCCTGTCGTCGCCCGGCGCAAGTGTATCGGCCAAATACGCGCCGATCGCGGCGGCGGCCGGCGCCGTGGTCATCGACAACACCTCGCACTTCCGCATGGAGCCCGACGTGCCCCTGGTGGTGCCGGAAGTCAACCCGGGCGCCATCGCCGGCTACAAGAAGCGCGGCATCATCGCCAATCCGAACTGTTCGACGATCCAGATGGTGGTGGCCTTGAAGCCGCTGCACGATCTAGCGAAAATCAAGCGCGTCGTGGTGTCGACCTACCAGTCCGTTTCCGGGGCCGGCAAGTCGGGCATGGATGAGCTGTTCAATCAGACCCGCGGCATTTTCGTCAATGAACCGGCGGAAACGCACCGCGAGAATTTCTCCAAGCAGGTGGCCTTCAACGTCATTCCGCATATTGACAAGTTCATGGACGACGGCTCGACCAAGGAAGAATGGAAGATGGTCGTTGAAACCCGGAAGATCCTGGACCCGGATATCGCCGTCAGCGCGACCTGTGTGCGCGCGCCGGTGTTCATCGGCCACGCGGAAGCCGTCAACCTGGAATTCGCCCGGCCGATCACCGAAGACGAAGCCCGCGATGCCCTGAAGGCGGCACCCGGCATCGTCGTCGTCGATCACCGCGCCGACGAGGGCTACGTGACGCCCCAGGAATGCGCCGGCGAGGACGCCGTGTTCGTCAGCCGCATCCGCAAGGACCCGTCGGTCAAGAACGGCCTCAATATCTGGGTGGTCTCGGACAACCTGCGCAAGGGCGCGGCCTTGAACACGGTGCAGATCGCCGAAACCCTGACCCGGTCGTATTTGCAGAAGGCGGCTTAGCGACGGGAGTCTCGTCATTCCCGCGTTCACGGAAGTGACTGTGGCGGGCCGTGCGGGTGTTCGCCACACTGTTGTGCCTGTTGATCGACGGCTGTCCCTGTGACACCTTTCAAGGGGTCCGGGGCGCCGTCAGCCGCCCCCTTTCAACGGGAGTTCACGGCCCATGGCCAAGATCAGCATTCAATTCACGCTTTTTTCGGCGTTCTATTCACCGCTCATCTCGACCATGTCGGGCGGCTTCCTGAAAGACCAAGGCCTGGACTTCGAATGGTCCGTGTCACCGCCGGGAAAATCCGCCATCGACGCCTTGATCGACGGCAGCGCCCACGTCGTCCAATCGGCGCCCAGCCAGGCCTTCGGGCCCCTGTCGAAGGGCGAGACGCCGCCCTGCATGCATT
This sequence comes from uncultured Magnetovibrio sp., assembly GCA_964595005.1. Taxonomy (GTDB): domain Bacteria; phylum Pseudomonadota; class Alphaproteobacteria; order Rhodospirillales; family Casp-alpha2; genus UBA3470. Next base: position 573 of record CAZQPC010000568.1, on the reverse strand, counting down.
TCGCCCAGATTAATGAGATGGACGGATTCTTTCTGACCGGCCGTGACGCCGATCCGGACTTCACCTGGGACAAGCTGGAAGGCGCCGAAGTGGTGATGTTCGGCGGCGGCCAGCCGAAGGCCATGTTTATGTATGCGTGTCACAAGGTCGGCATCGATTTCGACAAGATCAAACCCATCAACCCGGGCGGCGCCGCGGCCATTGATGAAGCCTTCCGTGCCGGTGAAGGCCAGTACGTGCAACAACAGGGCCCGTTCCCGCAACAGTTGGCCGCCGACGGCATCGGCCACATCGTCGCCCAGGTGGGACCCAAGATCGGCCCCAACGCGTTCTCCAGTTTGGCGGCGACCCGCGAATGGCTGGCCACCGATGAGGCGGCAGCCTTCACCCGGGCCTACCGCAAGACGCGGCTCTATATGAATGAGACCCCGGCCGCCGAAATCGCCGCGGCGGAGGCATCCTATTTCCCTGATATCGACGAGCCGGTCCTGGCCGAATGTATCGCAAGCTATCAACAACTGGGATGCTGGACGCCGCACGTGGAGATTACCCGTAACGCCTTCGACGTCGCCC
>CAZQPC010000567.1:0-2156 GCA_964595005.1 uncultured Magnetovibrio sp. | reverse complement strand
TACCTGATCAGGCAAGCTGACAACCTCACCCAGCTGTCAATGGGTTAAGGGTCAATACGAAATATTGGGTGGAATGATGGCGAAACCGTGGCGGCTCTCTAGTCCGACTGAGTCACAAAATACGTTGCTGATTTACAGCTGGCCCTGATATCGTTGCACCATATGTTGTGCTATTGTTTGCGATTCACGCTGGATGGAGGGTTTCAAGCATGGATCTTCAATGGCACGACGGTGACAGTGAAGCGCGTTTTTCCGCCTATGTCGAGGCTCTTTCGCCCTGCCTTCGCCATGCCGACCGGGTGGCGCCATTTCGTTCCTATTGCACCGGCCTGCTGTTGCCTGGGAAACGCAAGTCAGTTGAGCCCATGGCGGCGCGGTTACGCCCGGATCGAACCTCGGCGGAACATCAGTCCCTGCTGCATTTTGTCGGCCAATCGCCGTGGCATCATGAGGCCTTGCTGGCGGCGGTGCGGGCCTCGGTGCTGCCGGTGATAACGGCGGATCATCAGATCGAGGCTTGGATCGTTGACGATACGGGGATGCCGAAGAAGGGCAAGCATTCGGTCGGCGTGGCGCGACAATACTGCGGCCAGCTTGGCAAGCAGGACAATTGCCAAGTGGCGGTATCGCTATCGGTGGCGACGTCGCAAAGCAGTTTGCCGGTTGCCTGGCAACTCTATCTGCCCCAGTCATGGTGCGGCGATGGGGCGGCGGAAGTGGCGCGGCGGCGGGCGGCCAAGGTGCCCGATGACATTGTCTTCCGGACCAAGCCCGAGATTGCCTTCGGACAGATCACCTCGGCGCTGGCCGCGGGCATTGCGCCGGGTGTGATATTGGCGGATGCCGCCTATGGTAATTCTTCCGCCTTTCGCGATGGCCTGACGGCGGCGGGCCTGACATTCATGGTCGGGGTTCAAGGGACGCTAACGGCCTGGCCGCCAGGGCTGGCGCCCGTGGTTGCTTCCCTCCCCGGCCCCGGCCGGCCCTCGAGGCATCTGCGCCGTGGCGGCGATGGCGCGCCCGCCGCCCAGGTCGCGGCCCTGGCCGAAGCCCTGCCGGCCGAGGCCTGGCGCGAGGTGGCTTGGCGCCAGGGCGCGGCAGAGGAGCTGAGTTCCCGTTTCGCGGCGTTGCGGGTTCGCCCGGCGCAAGGCGATCTCCGGGGTGAGCATCGCGACGACCACCGCTCCGAGCCCCGGGCGGAGCAATGGTTGCTGATCGAGTGGCCCCTTGAGGACGGCGAGGGGATGAAGTTCTGGTTTTCCACCTTGCCCGCCGAGACCTCGATCAAGCGCCTGGTCTACGTGGCCAAATTGCGCTGGCTGATCGAGCGGGACTATCAGGAACTCAAGCAGGAAGTTGGTCTGGGCGATTATGAGGGGCGGAGCTGGCGGGGCTTCCATCATCACGGCGCCTTATGTATCGCCGCGTACGGCTTCCTGATCGCCGAGAAGGCGGCTCTTCCCCCCTCAGCCCCCGAAACCGCCTGGCTGGTCAAGACGCCTGAGCTTCCCCACGATTACCGACCTCGTGGCGGCGCCGATCCGAACCGAACGTCATGTGCCCCACTCAATCGCAACACTACGCGGCAGGATTGCCCAGGCGCTGGCGAAAAACCTGCCCCGATGTCCATGCTGCAACAGGATCACAAGACCTCAATACAATGGGTAACGCCGTTTATGACGCAGCAGGACTAGACCATTTTCGATATCCATCGAGTCACCGTGCCGCCCGCTCCCCCTCCCGGCCACCCACAGGATTATGATCCCAAGATGCCCTGGGGGTGGCCGGGAGGGGGAGCGGGCGGGTAAGCCAATCTCGAAAATGGTTTAGCGCGGGTTTGCACCATTCGCGGTGACTACACTGCCGCCACCACCAGCCCCATGCCCATGTTGACCTTGGTGGGCATATCGTCGGTCGCCAGAACCGGATGCAGCCCGAAGGCCGGCAATTCATCGATGCGGCAGGCAAAATAGTCCTGACTGACGATATAGTTGCGCCGCATGCCCGATTGATTCCAGTCCCGAAAGGCCTCGGTCATGGCCACATGACCACTGGCAACCCGTTGCAACTGCCCCATCACGGCCGGGCGAATGGCTTCCATCTGTTCCAGGGCCGAAACCGAGAAGATCAGATCGAAACTGTTGTCGTCATAGGGC
>CAZQPC010000566.1:0-2159 GCA_964595005.1 uncultured Magnetovibrio sp. | reverse complement strand
CCTGACCGCAGCCGGCACCCGCCTGGTGCCCATGGCCCGGGACATGGCGGCCTCGGCGGAAGCCCTGGACCGGACCACGGCGGCGCTATCGGAGGCCATCGACGGCACCGTCAGGGTGTCGGTCCACGAAAGCCTGTCACCGTTCGTCATCGGCCATCTGAATGACATGCGCGACGCCCTTCCGGACGTGGAGTTCGAATTGTTCGTCACCCACATCCAGGTGAATCTGTCGAAGCGCGAGGCCGACATCCTGATCCGCGATCAACTGCCGGAAGCGTCGAGCCTGACCGCCCGCAAACTGGGCACGGCGACCTATGCGGTCTACGGCTCCAAGGACTATCTGGCGCGCATGCCGGCGGCCGGCACGCCGCGCCGCTACCGCGAATGCGACTGGGTCGGTTTCGACGAAGAACACGCGCGCTTCGCCGGCTATGCCTGGTTGCGCGACAAGCTTGGCAACCGGGCCCCGGTGTTTCGCACCAACAACGGCATGGTGCTGCGCGAAGCGGTGACGACGGGAAAAGCGCTGGGCGTGCTGCCGTGCTTTGCCGGCGACGCGGCGCCATCGCTGGTCCGCCTGACGCCGCCCCTCAAGGAAGTCACGGAAACGCTCTGGATGCTGGTCCACCCGGACATGAAGCGACGCCCTGCGATCCGCGCCGTGATGGACGCGCTGATCGGGTTGTTCGCTGAGAATAAGGGAACATTGGCAGGGAAATCTGCTTAACGGCGCGGTCGAATGAAGGGATGACGTTCCCCCGATGGGCCGCGCAGGCGCCGACCCGGCGCCATCCCGCCCGCGCTCAGTGTTTGCCGCAATCGATCGCTTGTCAGACTCCGTCGCGAATCTGCTGCAGGGCGACGGCGTCCAGTTCGCTGATCTTGGCGCGCACCTGATCTTCGGTGACGGCGGAACCTTTTTCGGCGATGTCGGCCATCACTTTGCGCATGACGTCCTCGATGCCCGGCTCATCCAGATCGGCAATAATAACTTCCTTGGCGTATTCGTCCGTTTCCGCCGGGCCCATGCCGAACTCGCCGGCCAGCCACTGGCCCAGAAGCTTGTTGCGCCGGGCTTCGGCTTTGAACTCGGTTTCCTGATCCATCTGGAATTTGCGTTCTTCGCCGCGCTCGCGGTTGTTAAAAGCATCGGACATTTCGGTCTCCTGGGAATCAATTTGTTGGCTTTCATATAAGGTTCTTTGCCCCGCCCCGCAAGCATCCACCCCGTCACCGGGGTTCAGGCCGTGGTTCTCGGCGGCGTTCTGGCAACAGCCTGCAAAACCCGCTAAGACAGACCCATGTGTACCGTTGTCATCCTGCGCCGCCCGGGTCATGCTTGGCCCGTGCTGATCGGCGCCAACCGCGACGAGATGGCCGAACGCGCGTCGCTGGCGCCGGCCCGGCATTGGCCCGACCGCGACCATGTCATCGCCGGGCGTGACGAATTGGCCGGCGGCACCTGGCTGGCACTGAACGATGACCGGGTGGTGGCCGCCATTTTGAACCGCCGCGATTCGTTGGGCCCTGACCCGGACAAGCGCTCGCGCGGCGAGTTGCCCTTGGAAGCCGTCGATCACGCCGAAGCCCGCGAAGCGACCCGCGCGCTGGCCTTGCTGGAACCGTCGAGCTACCGGTCGTTCAATATGATTGTCGCCGATGTGCGCGACGCCTTCTGGATCAAATCCGACGGTTTCAACATCATCACCGCGCCGATCCCCGACGGGCTCTCCATGATCACGTCCCGGGATCTCAACTCGACCGCCGATTCGTCTCGCATGCGCTATCACCTCGACCGCTTCCGCCACGCGCCCGCCCCGGACCCGGACGCAGACGACTGGGATATCTGGAAGGCCCTGCTGGCGTCCAAGGAAACGGAACCGGGCGCCAGCTTCCGCGGCGCCATGAACGTCGATACGGACTATGGCTTCGGCACCGTTTCATCATCGTTGATCGCGCTGCCCAATGTCGAACGCATCGGTGTCCAGCCGCAATGGCTGTTCTGCCCGGCCCGGCCCGGCGAGGCGGATTACGAACCGGTCGAAATTTGACACGCCAACCTGACAGGCGCCGGCCACGGCGGTGATTGTCTTCCCCCAACACACCTGCTAAGAGAAACATGATTCCAACGGGCATGTGATCCGCCCAACCGGGACAAA
>CAZQPC010000565.1:0-2167 GCA_964595005.1 uncultured Magnetovibrio sp. | reverse complement strand
GCGGGCTGTACGGACGATCTCTATGGGTCATTATTAATGCAATTTGGTATAACGCTAGTGCCGGTGCCGCATCCTTCGACAGGCTCAGGATGAGGAAAATCGGGGAATTTCGTGAGTGGTTCGCGACGGCGGCTGCGACTTGTTGTTCAGGATTTCAATGAAATCCTCATGTTGAGCTTGTCGAAATATGCGGCGGGAAGCGCCCCCGTTCGTGATTAGACCGTCCACTCACAACACACGAATACACACCACAAATTGACATTCACCCTCTATTTCGTGTATACTAATACACATGAATAGCCGGGAGATCATCAAACGGATCAAGGCGGACGGTTGGTTTGAGGTCGCTCAAAAAGGCAGCCATAGGCAATTCAAGCACCCGACGAAGAAGGGTCGTGTCACGGTACCTCACCCGAAGAAAGACATTCCAAAAGGCACGCGACGATCCATCGAACGCCAAAGCGGAGTTAATCTAGCATGACCTCATATATCGCCATCATTCATAAGGACGACGGCAGCGATTACGGTGTCTCCTTTCCCGATTTTCCCGGCTGCATCACGGCCGGCGCGACCCAGGACGAAGCCCGGCGCATGGCCGCCGAAGCCCTGGCGCTCCACATGGATGGCATGCAGGCCGACGGCGACGCCGTTCCCGAGCCCTCAAGTCTCGACGACATCATGCGCCACCCGGATTTTATCGACGGCGTCGCCGTCCTGGTCGATGCGCCGACAAAAAGCAAAACCGTGCGGGTCAATATCACCGTGCAGGATGCGGATCTTGATGCCATCGACGCTTACGCCGAGCGTCACGGATTTACCCGGAGCGGGTTTTTGGTTCAGGCGGCGAAGAAGGAGATGGCGGCGGCGTAGGTGAGGGGCGATTTGGGGAAGGATTGACGCCACCACACGCCGCCAGAGAATTTACGAGCTTGCGAATTCGATGAGCGGCTGGAGGTCGTGATCATCTGCGGCGTGCAAGGCGAAAATGTATAGAGACCGAGCGTCACTATCCTGGACGAGGTCGATATTGCTTCCCCATGTGAGGCGGGGCTGCCCCGCGTTTTCCAATAGGACGTTTGCCATGAGCCGTGCATGTCGTCCGTTCCCGTTGGGGAAGGCGTGGATCAGTGTCAGTTGGTGGTGCAAACGAACAGCGATTTCGGAAAACGGGAATACGTCGTTCTCGATCCAATATGTCACGTCGTCGAAGGTCGCCTGCAGACGAAATGGAATATCGTAAGGCTCTGTATTTCCAATGTTGACGGCTCGGGTTCGCAAGATACCGGCCCATTTCCAGACTTCCCCATACATTCGCTTGTGTAGGTTCCGAGCAAACGACATCGTCAGCACGTTCCGCCGTTTTCGCGCGTAGACCCATAGCTCGGCGGCGGCGATGTTCAACTGTTCCGCTTCATTGAGCTGGGCCATATCGGCGATTTGCGATGGGATCAGCTGTTCAAGCTCGTCGGCTTCCAGGGGCGTGGCCCCCGCCGGTGTCTCAAACTCAATCGGCATTCTGGTCCCAAAGATTGCGCGGCAGCGTCTGGTAGAGTTGGCGGGCAAGCATGTCCACGTGTTTTTGTGTTTGTTCTTTGGAGACGTCTTGAGCTTCGAGCGCCATGGTGTGTTCCGTAAGCGCCAACGTGCGCCCGGCGACCTTTTTCGTACGGCGCGTTAGAACGTCATCCAGAGTGGAATTCGGCACCAAGGCGTAAACCAATGTGCAGTCCATCGCGTTTCCCAATTTCCGCAATGTCGAGAGCGAGATTTTGTCCTCCGCCTCGCTGCGCTCGGCTTGCGTAATTGCCTGCTGCGAAACCCGCGCGCGCCGTCCAAGCTGCGACGCCGTCATGCCCAAGGCATCACGGATCGCCCGAATCCAGCCTTTGTGAGGTCGTTTTTGATTGGCTAAATTCCGGTAGTTTCCAAGGCGGTCGTCAAGCTGGCTAATCGCCAAGTGTCTCGATGTCGGTCCCATTGAACAATCTCAGTATTGTGAAATATGGAGAAATATACAATTTTAAATTTGTTAAAGTCAATGTTTTTCACAATGTAAAATTTGTTAAATCATGCAAGCCGCTTGCCGCTATGGTTCCGCCAGAAGATCTCGCGACCACATGTTGAGCTTGTCGAGGTATGCGGCAGGGTGATGGGGGAGTGAAAAGGT
>CAZQPC010000564.1:0-2179 GCA_964595005.1 uncultured Magnetovibrio sp. | reverse complement strand
CTCCCTGCGGCCCGACGATACCGATGTCGCGACGACCATATGCCGCACCAATTTCAAGTATATGTACTGGTCCAGCGCGCAACAGCTGGCCCATCATGCGGCCGGCGGGTGTGCCATGCGGACGGGGGATTTGTTGGGGTCGGGGACCATCAGTGGCCCAACCAAGGACTCATACGGCAGCCTGCTTGAGCTCTCATGGAACGGACAAAATCCTATTGACCTGCAGGACGGCGCGACGCGCAGTTTCATTGACGATGGCGATACGCTGGTGATCACCGGCTGGTCCCGGGGCGGCGGTTATCGCGTCGGATTTGGCGAAGCCGCCGGTAAAATCCTGCCCGCTGTCAACTTCCCGTGATACGCCATGCGTCCTTGGCATTGCAATTGTTCTCGGCGCCATCGATTTAGTCCTCTAAAGTGTCCGATGTGCCTGAAATGATCACACCTTCTTCGAATAGTTCTGCCGGCGATGCGAACCAAGCCGAACGGTCGCCGACCGGCTGCCCCATTTCCCATGAGGCGTCGCAATTCGACCCCTTTGACAGGCCATTCCAGGTCAATCCGGCGGATGCCCTGCGTTGGTTCCGAGAACGCGAACCGGTGTTCTACAGCCCCCGGTTGGGCTACTGGATCGTCAGTCGATATGAGGACGTGAAAGCCATATTTCGCGATAACGAAACCTTTTCGCCGTCCATTGCGCTGGAAAGGATTACGCCGCCCAGTGCCGAAGCCCTGGATATCCTCAAACGCTATGACTATGGCATGGATCGGACGCTGGTCAATGAAGATGAGCCCCAGCACATGGCGCGCCGCCGGGCGGTGATGAGCTATTTCCGGCCCGAAGAACTGATCAAACACCGACCGGCTATTCAGCGCCTGACGACCCAGTATATCGACCGTTTTATTGACAAGGGGAAAGCTGATCTGGTCGACGAAATGCTTTGGGAAATCCCCCTCACCGTGGCCCTTCATTTTCTCGGTGTTCCCGACGAGGATATGGATACGCTACGGAACTTCTCCGTCGCCCACACGGTCAATACCTGGGGCCGGCCGACGCCGGACGAGCAATTGGCGGTTGCCGAATCTGTCGGCAAGTTCTGGCAATTTGCGGGCCAGATCCTAGAAAAAATGAAAGCCGATCCGTCAGGGCCGGGGTGGATGAACTACACAATCCGTCAGCAGAAGGATTTCCCCGACGTCATCACCGAATCGTATCTGCATTCAATGATGATGGCGATTATCGGCGCAGCCCATGAAACGACCGCCAATTCCACCTCCAATGCCATGCGCATGCTGTTGTCTCATCGTCATGCATGGGAGCAGTTGCGCGATAACCCGGCGCTGATCCCCAACGCCATGGAGGAATGTTTGCGCTATGAAGGCGCCATCGTGGCGTGGCGGCGCAATGCCGTTCGCGACACCAAAATTGGCGGCGTCGACATTCCGAAAGATGCAAAAATTTTGATTGTCAGCGTTTCCGCGAACCACGATGAACGGCACTTCGAAAATCCCGACGTGCTGGATATTTATCGCGACAACACCAGCGAACATCTGACCTTCGGCTATGGCAGCCACCAATGCCTGGGTAAGAACATCGGACGCATGGAGATGTGCGTATTTGTCGAGGAATTCATCCGCCGCTTGCCGCACATGGAACTTGTGCCAGGGCAGGAATTCACCTTCCTTCCCAACATATCCTTCCGCGGCCCGGATCATTTGTGGGTGCAATGGGACCCGGGCGATAATCCCGAACGGTCCGACCCGACGGTGCGGGAACGGGGCCGGTCATTTCCGGTCGGTGCGCCGGCAAAGGACGACATCGCGCGCCGCGTCCGCGTCTCCCAGGTGACAAGGGAAGCAGATCGGGTCGTGCGATTGGTTCTTGAAGATACCCATGGCCGCAGCCTGCCGAACTGGAGTGCTGGCTCCCACATTGATCTGCTGGTTGGCGGGTTTGAGCGGCGATATTCCTTGTGCGGCAATGCAGAGGATACGTCGACCTATGAAATCGCCGTCCTGAAAGAACCGGGTGGACGCGGTGGTTCGGTTCATATCCATGAAAATCTGAGCGCCGGTACGGACATTCGCATTCGCGGACCGAAAAACCACTTCCAAATGGACGAAGATGGCGAACATTATGTTCTGATCGCCGGCGGCATCGGCATAACACCAATTGTGG
>CAZQPC010000563.1:0-2194 GCA_964595005.1 uncultured Magnetovibrio sp. | reverse complement strand
AAAACCCTGGAAAACCGTCTCTATGGGTCATTATTAGTGCAACTTGGTATAAGTTTGCGTTGGGCCGCCGGCGCGGCAGCAACGACGCCGAAATCCGCGTCCGCGGTTTGATAGGCGAAGGCCACGCAAGCGGTGTTCCGCTGGTGCCGTCAATTACGCGGCGGGACGGCGTTTTTCCCAGCTTTTCAGCCATTCCTGAAAGGCATCGATCTTCAGGGGTTTTGAGTACAAATATCCCTGAATTTTTCCGCAGCCCAAGTCTTCCAGTATCTTCAACTGGGCGTCGGTTTCGACGCCTTCGGCGACAATGCTCAATCCCAGCCGGTTGGCCAGTTCGATGGTATTGCCGACGATGGCCCGGCTTCCCGGGTCCGTGTCGGCGGCGCCAACGAACATCTTGTCGATTTTCATTTCGCTGAAGGGAATTTGCCGTAATCGTGCCAGGGATGAGTGCCCGGTGCCGAAATCATCGATGGACAGGCGGAATCCCTTGAGGCGCAGCCGGGTCAAAATGTCGAGCCGGTGTTTGGGATCCGAGGAGAACGTCGTCTCGGTGATCTCCAGAACCGTATTGCCCGGCAGTAGACCGCCAGCCTCAACCTTCTGGACGAGGATTTCCGGAAGATCGAGATTATCGAGGCTCTTTTCGGAAACGTTGATTGAGATTTCGAAACAGCGCCGGTTATTCGTCAAATGCCGGTAATGGGCGCAGGCCGTATCAATGACCAGGTCCGTTAGATCGTTGATCAGGCCGAATTTTTCGGCAAAGGGAACCAGATAATCCGGCGGCACAGTTCCCTTTATTGGATGTTGCCAACGTACCAATGCCTCGACACCGGCGAAGCTTTGGTCCGGCAAACCGATTTTTGGTTGGAAATAGACCTCCATCTGGCGGCCCTTGATCGCGTCGTGAACGTCATCGACCGACGGCAGTTCGGTGGAGCCGCCGCGAAACAAGGAGGTATGAACGGGCTCATAGCACGGCATCTGTTGTGCCGGATCTGGTGGCCGGCGGAACTCTTTCAGCAATTGGATCAAGCTCTCCGCTTGCAGGGGTTTGCGCAATGCGCCGAGGATTCTGAGACCTTGGCCGGCGCCCAAATCGGCCGACGCCCGGAGAACGTCGTTCTGTGCGCCGCTGAGCAGTATGATCGCGGCTGGGCTCTGGTGGTCGCCAAGAAACCGAAGCACTTCTATGCCGTCGATATGCGGCATGTGCAGGTCGAGAACGATCAACTGCGTCGACAGCCGATAGGCATTGGGGAAATCCTGCGGATCGCTGATGATTTCCGCGTCGAACCCATGACGCTCGATGATCGACTTCACGGCCTTGCAGGCCATCGGTTCGTCATCAATGATCAATGCGGGGATTTTCCCGTCGACTTCTTCTGTCTTCACCAGCGGCGGCATTGTTTGGCGTGACATGGCATCATGCCTTTGTTGGCGGTTAGACCGAGCCCGATTGTTGGAATTCTTCCGGCGTGCTGGCGCGGCTTGCGATGTAGGCCGCGCTGGGAACAAGCACGGCAATCATCACCAGCGGCAGAACCCAGCTTTTGGCCACCATCAGCACCACGAAAAGGAAGCTCGCCGCCATCATGGAGATCGCCGCCACCTTGGCCCGATAGGGGATGACGCGGTGTTCGTGCCAGGCCCGGATTGGCGGGCCGAACTTCGGATGGCTCCAAAGCCACTGGTGAAAGCGCACAGAGCTTTTTGAAAACGCCCAAGTGGCGATGATCAGGAAAACCGTGGTCGGCAAACCGGGCACGACCACTCCGATCAGCCCGGTGATGACGTTGATGCATCCAAAGACTAGCAGTGCGTAGCGGACGAAACCGCAGGGTTCGGCGGTTGTCCGGGACAGTTTCCGGTCAATAGGGCAGGCCGGCTCTTGGATTGGCGGTTTCATGATCCATGGCACCTTTCGCTGTGTCCTGCGGGCGCGACCAGACGGCCCGGAACAAGGTTAAGAAGATCATATGGTGATCGTGCCATCAACGTGGCAGAGGCATACCGCCGTGGGTCCAAACGGATACCCGATACTCGAATGGTCCCCTGAATGTGACCCGTTGTGGTATGGCGGGGTATCCTTTCAACCTTGCCGGGGCGGTCTTTCCCGCCAACAGGTCACAGGCAATTCGCCGGCGCTCATGTCCGGTCCGGTATTGGTGGTTTTAATTGGGTGAGCGTT
>CAZQPC010000562.1:0-2200 GCA_964595005.1 uncultured Magnetovibrio sp. | reverse complement strand
ATCCTCAGCGCCTTCACCACCAAGCTGGCCGTCTATTCGCTGGCCCGCGGTTATGCGGGCACGGAGGTTCTGATTTACATCGGTGCCGCGATGACCGGCTTCCCGGTATTTTTCGCGGTGATCGAGAACAACCTGCGCAAGGTCCTGGCCTACAGCCTCAACAACCAGCTCGGCTTCATGGTCGTCGGCGTCGGGATCGGCAGCGAACTGGCCTTAAATGGAACGGCGTCACATGCGTTCGCGCACATCCTCTACAAAGCGCTTCTGTTCATGTCCATGGGCGCGGTCTTGTTCCGCACGGGCACGGTGAAGGCTTCCGAACTGGGTGGGTTGTTCAAATCCATGCCGTGGACGGCCGGGTTCTGCATTGTCGGCGCCATGTCGATTTCCGCATTTCCGTTGTTCTCGGGCTTCGTGTCGAAATCCATGATTCTGACGGCGGCGGCGGAAGAGCACCGCTGGATTGTCTGGACCGTGCTTTTGATGGCATCCGCCGGCGTCATGGAGCATTCGGGCATCAAGATCCCCTACTTCGCGTTTTTTGCCCACGATAGCGGCCGGCGGGTCAAGGAGGCACCCTTGAACATGCTCATCGCCATGGGCATCGCGGCGTTCCTGTGCATCGGGATTGGTGTATACCCAGACCCCCTATACGCCATTCTGCCCTACGACGTGAACTACCACCCCTATACGTTTGGCCACGTGATCACGTCGTTGCAGCTTCTCGTCTTTGCAGGCTTGGCCTTTTTGTTCCTGATCAAGACCGGTTGGTATCCCTCGGAAACACCCTCGACCAATCTGGATTTCGATTGGCTGTACCGCCGGGTGCTGCCCCGCTTCATCGCCTGGTTCCGCGACGGCATGGCCGAAGTCGATCAACAAGCCCGCCTGTTTCTGCTCGGCATGGTCCGGGGTGTCATGAACTGGGTCCACAAGTACCACGGCATCAATGGCATGATGGCCCGCACCTACCCGGCCGGCACCATGGTGTTCTGGACCTTGGCGATGTTTTTGGTGTTCTTGGTGTTTTATCTAATCGGCTGACGGCGATCGAATTCGCAGATCGCCTTCAGATGATTCCCGTCTCCCGGTAGGGCGTCCCAGCGGTTATGCGCCCGTATCCCATGCGTGTCAGGTCCAGGGTTTGATAACCCCCGTCGAGAATGTGCTCGCTGATGGCCAGGCCCGAGGCCGGGGCGTGCATAATGCCGTGCCCGGAATAGCCCGTCGCCATGTAGACATTTTCCATGCCGCCGGTCCAAGGACCGATGATCGCGCCCAGGTCAAAACTGTTGCGAGCGTAATGCCCCTGCCAGACGCGTTCCACCTTTAAGGTTTCAAAAGCCGGGATGAGGCCCGCCAACAGCGGCCACAGAGTTTCTTCGAAATGCCCGAGCCGTTCGTCGAAGGACCATCCGGGGCCGCGTTTCCAATCGGGCATGCCGCCGGAGAAACCGACCGGTTCCGGGCGGATGGCGATATGCTTTTCCGTCTTTACCAGGGGCAGCGGCTCCAGTTCTCGGTCACATTTGAAATGGCGGCAGTCGCGGGACAGCGGTTCGACGGGCAGCTTCAGGCCGATCATTTTCGCCAAGGCGCCGGACCAGGCACCGGCGGCCAAGACGAAGACGTCGGCCTCAATAATTTCTCCCGATTCCAGTATTGCGCGGCGCGCCAGACCGTCCTCGTCTTCCCAGTCGGCGACCTTGTCGGCGATGTAAGTGACGCCTTGGTTGCGGGCGCATTTGCGGAATCCCATCATTGCGGCATAAGGATCGATCCAGCCGTCGTCCGGGGAATGTACCGCCAATACGGCATCGGCCGATTGTATGGATGGAAACCGGGCCCGAAGCGCGGCCTGATCGAGAAGCTCAACATTGGCGCCGTTGGCCCGCTGGGTGTGATGATTGGCCTCCATTTCCGCATGCCCGCCGTTGTCGGAAACAAACAGATAGCCGCCGCGATTGAAGGAGATAGGCTGCGGTTCACCGTCGATGGTCATGTCCGTCTCAAAGCGGCTATAAAAATCCAAGCCGAAAGACCCCATGGCAATGTTCTCGGGCAGGCTGAACAATTGGCGGACACCGCCCTGGGAACGCGGCGTAGCGGCATATTCATAGGTGGGATCGGGCTCGATGACGGCGACGTTGCCGCCGCGCCCGTCACGGGTCAGGAAATAAGCGATCGAGGACCCGATGAT
>CAZQPC010000561.1:0-2230 GCA_964595005.1 uncultured Magnetovibrio sp. | reverse complement strand
CAGGTCCTCCGTTAGGAAACAGCCTCAGTGGTCCCAAATGTTTTGATGACGGACACTTCTGCCGCAGCTTCACGACGGCTCCCGCAAGCATCACCCTCGACATCGACGACACCTGCGATCCGGTGCACGGCCACTAGCAGCTCTGGTTGTTCAACGCCACCACGATACGCGCTGCTTCCTGCCCATCCACGTCTACCATGTGGAGAGCGCCAAGCCGGTGTGTGTCTTCCTGCGGCCGGGCAAGACGCCTTAAGGACTTCGTGGCTCGATTGGCAGAGTCCGGACAAGATACTCAACAGTCACAATATCGCAGATTATAAGAAATAGTGAGGTTTTTTGCCCTAATTGAAATATTGAAATATTCGATTTTTACTATTTAATAAATTCGTTTTACAAATTTAATATACCCGAGCACACTTTTCTTATGGCTAGGTGAGCGGCCTCTCTTATGGCTAGGTGAGCGGCCTCCATTCTCATAACGTCCACAGGGAACCCAATAACGTGCCGCGAGGATCTGAAGCGATACAACACGGCTTGTCGATAATCGACGAGGGATTTGTCTCGGTTGCGGATTTGCATTCTCGAGAGTTCCAAATTTTTCTCAAATATTGGCATTTGATCAAAGGGAAGCGCTTAGCACCGCCGTTCGTTGAATTCGATTTCCTGAAGCTGCCTCCGGAGTTGGTGCCGAATATTCTACTCAGCGAGGTTGATGCCGATGGCGACGATTTTGTCATCGGGTTCTGTGGCCCCGATCTCGCGGAGCATTTTGGCAGCGTGTTAGAGGGACGCTCCACGAGAGGTCTGAACGGTAACGGACAGGCGTGTTCACTCCATACGGCGCATTCCCGCACAGCAGATGAAATGGTACCGATAGCCGCTTGTATCCCTCTCACCGGCATTTCCGGCCGCCCGCAGGAAACTGCGAATATCCTGCTGTTGCCGCTTTCAGAAGACGGCATTGGCGCCGACAAGATCATCTCATATGTGGAGTGTGCGGGATGGTCCTGGCGATCGATTTGGTGGAGGTTCAAATGAGTACGGCGCCAGATCGACTAACGACAAAGCCGAAAACAACGGTAAATGCGCCGCATCCGACGAATATTGGCGAGATACAAGTCTCTGGGATTGGATTGCTTCGCGGCCTCGCCAGGCAATTTCCGGACCTGGCGGAATGGCGGTTCCAGCAGCTCCGGATTGGCAGTGAATGGATCAATGAAAGCATTCGCAGCGGTCAGTTGCCGGACGAAGAGGAGGATTACCGGTGGAGCGAATCAGCCCATGCCTCGGGCCATGAATTCAACGGCCGCTACGGATTGGTTTCGGCCTTCGATGTTGGCAATCGGATTGTTTACGAATTAACGCGTGATAGCCAAGGCACACTTATCACGTTGGTAAAGGTATTGGCGGACGACGACATTTTGAGTGATGAAGTCACAATGCGTCTGGCTAAGTTATTCGGGCGGGCTCATCGAAGGATATTCAGCGACTGAACTGAAAAAATGGAGTTCGAAACACGGCCGATGACCGACATTCACATTGCAGCGCACGAAAAATCTGCCGGGGCGTCCGGGCACGGTGATTGGACCGGCGATGTCGCATGCCCTTCCGCCGCTCCGGAGCGTGTCGTTGTCAGTCCCATTAAGGCAAGGCTTGTTATGTTGGGTGCCGAAATCCGCTCAAAACTTCGACCGATCTTTTTACGGTTCCTGATGCCATTGATCCTGTTGGGACCGTTGTTGTTTGGAATTGAACAGATCGCCGAACAGTTCGGGTTTCAGGGAACCTGGCCGCAGTTCATGCGAAGCGTGATTGTCATCTTCTATCTCGTTTTGATTCTCGTCATCGGCACGCGACATCGAAGAGATAAATAGGATGCTGACATTCTACACTCTTTGCTTCGCGATGATTTTCATTCTCGCCGTCGCCGTTTCTCTCATTGCGCTATTGGTCTTCTACCCGACCTGTTTCTTGGCCCTGACTGATCGCGTTTTCGGCCGATGGCTAGGAGAGATTGAACAGACAAACCTCGGCAACGAAGAAAAACACCAACAAATTAATAAGCCTCAAGTCGCACTTGGCACACGGACCAACTCGAGATTTCGTTCGAACTGCAGTCACATCGAATTGATGATCGAACTGGTACGCTGTCCTCCGATTGCACCGAACGAAATCGCCAGACGTTGACGTCTTAATTTGCGTTTGATTTGCCGTCGCCGGAGATACCTAG
>CAZQPC010000560.1:0-2237 GCA_964595005.1 uncultured Magnetovibrio sp. | reverse complement strand
CACAGACCTAATGGGCCGTTCATGGACCGCGACACACTGATCACCAAAGCCAAGGCTCTGGCCGCCGCGCGCATCACCGAGGCCATGGACCAGGACGAAAAGATGGACGTTCTGGAAATGGCGATGATGGAATTGTTGGACATCCAGATCATGAAGCCGCCCTTGGGCCGGGTCGGCACGTCGACATCGGGCGGCGCCGGTCCGGCGTCGGGGCGCTGGCTGATGGGGGATGATCCCAGGCTTCCGAAAATGCCGGCGAAGCCGACGCTGATGGATTTCTTCCGCTTCCGGATCATGCAGGATGGGCGTGGCGCCAATCATCTCATGCAAAGCGCCAATTTGGCCATGGAGAACGGGGTGCCGGAAAAAATTGTCCTGGCGTGCCTTTTGCACGATGTTTCCGCCGTCGGGTTCATCCGCACGGATCACGGCCACTGGGCGGCGCAACTGGTGGCGCCCTATGTGGATGCGGAAGTCGCCTGGGCGATCAAGCACCACCAATCGCTCAGGTTCCTGCCGTCGGCGGAACACGGCTACGAATATCCAAAGCTCTACGTCATGGCCTACGGCGAGGATTACCAACCGCCGGACTACATCAAGCACGAATGGGACATGTGCCGCGATCACAAATGGTACGGCTCGGCCATGCAAATCGTTGTCAATGACCTCTATGCCTTCGACCCGGACAAGGTGGTGGAACTCGACGAGTTTGAAGACATCATCGGCCGCCATTTCAAGCAGCCGGCCGACGGCCTGGGCTTCGATCAAAGCCCCGTCGCCCACATGTGGCGGACGATGATCTGGCCGAACAATTTTCTTTAGGATGTCGGGCTTTTCAGATCGGGCTTTCAGCCCCATCAGTTTGATTTTTGGCATCGATTTTGATACTCAGGTTGCCTCGCATCGCCGCGCAGATCGGCCGGCGCTGTTAACTTTTACTCCCTGAACCGGCGGACAAAGGAGACAAGGCTGTGGCGATCGAAGACGAAATGGTGGTGCTCAACGCTTCAGACGGCTTCAAGCTTGACGCCTTTATCGCGCGGCCCGAAGGCAACCCGAAAGGCGGCGTGGTTGTTTTGCAGGAGATTTTCGGCGCCACGGACCAGTTGAAAACCGTCGCCCGGACTTACGCGGAGGACGGTTATACGGCCATTGTGCCGGCCGTGTTCGACCGGAAATCGCCGCAGACCGTAATCCCCTTTGACACCCCCGAAAAGGGCCGCGACCTGGCCATGAGCCTGGACCCCGGAGAGGTGCTTATGGATGTCGCGGCGGCCGTGGCGGCGGTCGATACTGGCGCTGGCGTGTCGCTGATCGGATTTTGCTGGGGCGGCGGCCAGGCCATGCGGCTGGCCTGTCATCTGGAATTGACCAGTTCCGTCGCCTACTACGGCACGGCCCTGGCCATGCACATGGCCAATAACCCGGGCGGCCCCAATTGCCCCATGTTGTTTCATTTTGGCGAGAGCGATGAACATACGCCGGCCGAGGTGATCGACGCGGTTCGAGACGCCATGCCGACGGCCGGGATTGAGATGTATGACGCCGGCCATGCCTTCGCCAACGATGCACGGGCAACGTTTGTCGAAGCCGCGGCCAGCGCCGCGCGCGGACTCACCCTGGCGTTCCTAAATCAGCACCATGGGGCCTGACGGCCGAGACGCTGCCTCCGCGGGCATTGTTCCGTCACGGACGGCAGCGGCAATCTTGGTCAAATTTCTGCTTCCGGTGCCATCCGCCTGGTCGGAAGGCCGCCTGCAAATAAATCGACGATAAGACCGATTGCCGCGCCGCCGGATCAACCTCTGCCGCTTTCCCGCCACAAGTCGGCACGTCCTGTACGAGAAGTACACGGAAGTACGCGAAAGTACGCAAAAATACGCATTTCCGCTAATCATTTTAGCCAGTATCGAATAATTTCAAGGGCTTGAGGAAGTGTACTTGTGTGTACTTTTTTGCGATGTCGTTCGCGAGAATACGCAAAAGTACACATTTTTCGGCGATCGCTGCGCCGGGCGGCTGCATGTTTCGACAAGCTCAACATGAAGATGTCTTCGACATCCTGAACGGTCACGCGACACGGCACGGCCTCATGCTTGTCTGTTGAAGGATGTTTTCTGACCGTCGCCGCATACGCGGCAGCGATTGCCAACCATTTGGCATGGGCCAAAATTGCCAACCATTTGGCATGGGCCAAAATTGCCCAGGTTATCTTCCAGAGGGAGGGGCGTTTGAGG
>CAZQPC010000559.1:0-2241 GCA_964595005.1 uncultured Magnetovibrio sp. | reverse complement strand
GACGGGGGCCTGAAATCCGAGTTGCTCGACCTTGGTCGGAACATCGTGGACCTGGCCATCGGTAATCAAGATAACGCCGGCGAGGCGATCCGGTGGCGTGTCCGCCAGGGCTTCGTTGAGATCCCTAAAAACCTTGGTGCCGGCCTTGACGTTATCGCGGGGCCGCGAGGAGACCACCCATTTCACTTCGAGATTTTTGATCTGGCCGAGGCGGGCTTCGAGATCACGACGGATTGCAGCGGCCTGCTCGGGCCGGCCCGCCAGGGTCTGGCTGGTGCTCTCATCAAGGATAGCGATTGCAATGTTGCCGAGATTTTCGCGCTCTTCTTCGCGCAATGTCGGATTGGCGAGCGCGCCGATCATGGCGGCAAGGGCGAGGGCCCTGAACATGGCGCCACGGGTTCGCCGCAGCAGCAGCACCGCGACAAGGATAACGGCGAGCGCGATCGCGCCCCAGAACACGGGGAGCGGAACAAGCGGCGCGATGTCGAGCGACCAGTTCGTCATGGCTACTGTCCCAACCGATCAAGCAAAGCCGGGATGTGGACCTGATCGGCCTTATAGTTTCCGGTCAGCGCGTACATTGCGATGTTGATGCCGGTGCGAAACGCCATTTCGCGCTGGCGCTCACCGCCCGGCACGACCGGGAACAGCGGCAGATTGCGTTCGTCCAACGCCCAGGCCGATGCAAAATCGTTAGCGGTAATCAGGATCGAGCTGACGCCATCAGCCTGGCGGGCCTTGCGGTCAGCCGTGATTGTATTGCCGCCGCCGGCCTCGACCCACAATTGTCCACCACCCCAGCGGCCGGGGAAACTGTCCAGCAGATAGAAAGATTTGGTTAGAACATGGCCTTGCGGCACAGCCTCCAGGCGCGGGATGTCGAGCTTGCCGATCAAGCGCTGCAATGGCGTGTCATCGCGGCGGCCAGCACGTTGCGAAAACCCAATCGGAATGCCTTGGCCATAGTCACGCGTATCGAAAACGATCATGCCGCCCTGTTTCATGTAGGCGTCGATCTTGGCAAGCGTCTTGCCGGCGAGTTCCTTTTGCGATTTGAGGACCGGCCAGTAAAGTATCGGGAAAAACGCGATCTCGTCCTTATTGATATCGACGCCGACCGGGTCGCCCGGCTCAACCGCCGTGCGGGCAAGGAGGACACGCGACAATCCCGAAAGCCCCGCGCGCGAGGTGCCGTCGATGCCGGCATCGCCGGTTAGTATGTAGCCAAAAGTTACCTGGCTTGTTGCCTTAAGTGCGCGTGGATCAAGTTGCGGGGTGGGCTTATTTGGTGCCGCTGCCGCCGTGCCGGACGCGCTCTGGGCGATCCCCGCCGTCGACGCAAGCGGGATCAGCACCAGGACTGCCAATAAGATCATGCTCGCCCGCGCAGCTGCATGACGTGATATGCGCACACCGCCCGATTGGAGCAGCAGAACAGCAATCACGTCGACAAACAACAATCCGAGCGCAATCGCGATCAGCCAGGGCTTAAGATTGGTCGAAGTCTGCTTTTCGTAGGCCAGAACGGTTGCAGAGGCTGGGAAGGAGGGCAGCGGCTTCACCTCGGTGTCCGGTGTTGCAATATTTAGGGCCCTTGGGCGGCCGGCCGGACCGTAATAGCCGGGCGGCGTTGCAAGGGCGGGGCGGGTCTTCGCGAACTCCGTCACCGGGATCGGCGAGGCCGTCGGCGGTGGTGGTGCGAGCTGTCCGAAGCCATCAAGCACCTGGACCGGTGCGAGCACACTTTGCGACGCGTTTGCCACCGACGATAAACCTCGGGCATTCCCAGTGATCTCACCGCCACCGCTACCGCTCGACCCAAGTGTCGAGACACGGCGCAGCATTTCGACGAACAAGCCTGAAAGCGGCAGGTTGGACCAGGCCGGGTTCGCCGTGATGTGGAACAAAACGAGATGCCCCTCGCCACTCTTTGCCGATGTCACAAGCGGCGTGCCGTCCTTCAACCTGGCCCAGACCGCGACGTCGGGTCCAAGCCTGGCCGGATCAGCCAGCACCTGGCGCTTGATCAGGACGTCGGCAGATATCTTGAGGCCGGCGAAAATACTGTCTTCGGCAAACTCAGCCAGCGGCTGCGGCGTTGACCACGACAGCGCGCCACCAAGTGCGCGTCCGCCACTGCGCAGCGGCACCGGCAGCAGATCATCACCGCCCTTTTCCAGGCGTGGACCGGCAAAGCGCACCAGGATGCCGCCCTTATCGACCCATTCCGCGACGCTG
>CAZQPC010000558.1:0-2246 GCA_964595005.1 uncultured Magnetovibrio sp. | reverse complement strand
GGCTTTCCTTCGTCGCGCGCATAGTCAGGGGCGCGTGTCCCTTGATGCGGGTGGCCAGTTCCCAGGCGCGTTCGCGCACGGCGGCGTTGTTTTCGACGAGTTCGTTGACGAGGCCGCAGCTGAGAGCTTCGTCGCCCTCGATCAGGCGCGAGGTCAGGATCAGGTCGAGGACTTTGGCCTCGCCGAGCAAACCAACGAGGCGACCAAGCGTCGACGCCGATAGACAGTTGCCGAGTGTGCGGGCAATCGGGAACCCGAACTTGATATCACGCGAGGCAATCCGCATATCGCAGACCGAGGCGATGCCGGCGCCGCCGCCGGTGCAGGCACCGGATATGGCTGCGATCGTCGGTATCGGGCACTTTTCCATGCGGGCAAAATTGGCGTCGCCGGCACGCTCGTAGCCGATGCCTTTTTCGGCGCTGAAATCGCGGAACAAGGAAATATCGGTGCCGGCGGCAAAGGCCTTGTCGCCCGCGCCCGTGATGATGATCACTTTGACCGAACCGTCAGTCGGTGCACCTTCGAGGATATCGGCGATCTGGCCATACATCTCGAGCTTGAGTGCATTGCGAGCCTGCGGGCGGTTGATCGTGATCAGGCCGACCTCGTCTTTGACTTCGTAGATGAGTTCTTGCGCTGCGGCTTCGGTCATAGCTGTCTCCTTGAAGCCGCCTGTCCGCGCGGCAGTCATCTATGTGAATTCTCTGGATAGCGTTATGGCTTGTGTGGCGCGGTCTCGGCAAGGAAATCCATGGCTGCCTGCGTTCCGCCTTTGGTATGCGGAACACCGCTCAGACCCAGGCCCATTTCAACGCCCGATAACGTGCCGATCAACGTCAGGTCATTGATGTCACCAAGGTGGCCAATTCGAAATACTTTGCCAGCGACCTTCGAAAGGCCGGTGCCGAGCGACATATCGAAGTTTTCCAAAACTACCTTGCGGAACGTGTCGGCGTTGTGGCCGTCAGGCATGACGACCGCGGTGAGAACCGGCGAGAAGTATTTTGGATTGGTGATGAGGTTTTCGAGACCCCAGGCAGCAACCGCGCGTCGCGTCGCTTCGCCATGGCGCTGATGGCGGGCGAAGACGGTATCGAGGCCTTCCTCGTGCAGCATGTCGATGGCTTCGGCGAGGCCGTAGAGCAGGTTGGTTGCGGGCGTGTAGGGGAAGAAACCGTTGGCGTTGTTGGGCAGCATTTCTTCCCACGACCAGAACAGCTTTGGCAGTTTTGCCGACTTCGAGACTTCCAGCGCTTTGTCAGAGACCGCGTTGAACGAAATTCCCGGCGGCAGCATCAGGCCTTTCTGCGAGCCGGAGACGGTGACGTCGACGCCCCACTCGTCATGCCGGTAGTCGGCAGAGGCAAGGCCGGAGATGGTGTCGACCATCAACAGTGCCGGATGGCCGGCATTGTCGATCGCCCTGCGCACTTCGTCGATGCGTGAGGTGGCACCGGTGGATGTCTCGTTGTGGACGACGCAGACCGCCCTGATCTGATGGCCGCTGTCGGCACGCAGGCGCTCTTCGATACGATCGGCTTCAGCGCCGGAGCGCCAGTCGGACTCAATGAACTCCGGTACGACGCCGAGCTTCAGCGCCATGCTCTTCCACAATGTCGCGAAGTGCCCAGTTTCGTACATCAGAACCTTGTCGCCAGGCGACATGGTGTTGATCAGGGCTGCTTCCCAGGCACCAGTTCCGGAGGCCGGAAAAATGATCACCGGCTGCTTGGTCTTGAAGATCGACTTGACGCCGTCAAGCACGCGGTGGCCGAGTTTCTGGAAGTCAGGGCCGCGGTGGTCAATGACCGGCATCGCCATGGCCTTGAGGATGCGGTCCGGCACCGGTGACGGGCCCGGGATCTGCAAGAAGTGACGGCCTGCGATGCGCGGCTCGTTTGATCCTGCCATGACGTGATCTCCCTCGGACTTGATGGATTGACTGCAGTAGCTGAGATGCCATTGAAGACGCAAATGCGTGCAGGCGGCAACGTTTCGATTGACGATCTCATAAATTGTATACAATATACAATCAAGTTAATTCGACCGCCTTTCGTGCAGGTTCCATTTGAGTGACTGATCCATCGCTGCTTCGCAGGAGGCCTCGTGAACGTCCATACCCCGGTCCATCATCGATTGGCTGAACGTCTGGCGGCTGAGATCGAAGGCGAAGTACTGTTCGATCATTTTAGCCGCGGGCGCTATTCAACCGACGCCTCGATTTATCAGATTGAACCGGTTGG
>CAZQPC010000557.1:0-2246 GCA_964595005.1 uncultured Magnetovibrio sp. | reverse complement strand
TCGATTCCGGGGCCCCCGCGCCGACGTCGGATGACCTCAAACATTTCGGCGCGGCGCTGGCCAGTTTCGGTTCCACCGCCCTGTTTCACATGGTTGGCGTGACGCCGGAAGCCCCGGACCTGCAAACGGTCTTCGATGGCGCGCCGCCGGCGCCCAGGATGATCGGAAAATCCGACGTCGATACATTTCTGACCGGTTACGGCGCCACCGATGATCAATTGGATGTGGTGGTTTTTGCCGCACCCCAATTGTCGCTTCTGGAATTGGAGCGCTGCGCCGGACTATTGAAGGGCCGCCGGGTCCATGCCGACGTTGCCCTGCTGATCGCCACCAACCCGGAAAACAAGCACGCCGCCGACCGCATGGGCCTGACGGCAACCATGGAAGCCGCCGATGCCATCGTTCTTGAAGGCGTCTGTTTTTATCAGATGCATGCCCGTGAACTGGGCGAGGCCAACGGCTGGACCCGGCTGATGACGAACTCGGCGAAGCTGACAAATATCATCGGCGGTTATGGTTATGAGCCGGTGCTCGCCGACATGGGGCGTTGCATTGATAGCGCCGTCGCCGGGAGGATTGTCTGATGGGCACGGTGATCCAGGGGCATGTCGGAATCGGGCCTGCGGTCACCGGCGAAGCGCTGGTCGCCGCCGACAACTTCTCGGCGCGCTACGACCTGGACCGGACCAAAGGGGTGTTCTCGCGCCCCGCACATAAGCTCTGCGGTGAAAGTTACGTCGGCAAGGTGCTGGTGCTGAACGCGGCCAAGGGCGGCGTAGCGACGGCCTGGATGCTCGGGGAAATGACGTCGCGGGACATGGCGCCCGTGGCGCTGTTGCTCAACTACGCCAACCCGATCATCGCCCAAGGGGCGGCCTTTGCCGAATTTCCGTTGATCGACCGGTTCGATACAGACATCACGGCGGCGATCCAAACCGGCGATCAGGTTCGCGTCGATCCAGCGACGGGGACGGTGAGGGTTTATGGAGGGAATCCATGAGCCGCGCATTTGATCATCTGGTGCTGGCCGTCGACGACTTGGACAAGGCGTCTCGGTTTTACGAATGCCTTGGGTTCACCCTGACGCCGATAGCACAGCATCCCTTCGGCACCGGCAACCGTTTGGCTCAGATGCAGGGCTGTTTCCTTGAACTTCTAGCCGTCACCAAACCAAAGAATATCGCGAAGGCGAAACCGGGAGCCTTCAGCTTCGGCGACTACAACCGGAACTTCCTCAAATACCGCCAGGGCATGAGCATGATGGTGCTGCAGACGAAGGATGCCGCAGGCGATCGCGATGAGTTCAAGGCGGCGGGACTCGACACCTATGAAATGTTCGATTTTTCTCGCCTCGCGAAGTTACCGGATGGCTCCGAGGCGACCGTTGGTTTCACATTGGCGTTTGCCTCGGTACCCGAGATGCCGCAGGCCGTTGCGTTCACGTGTCAGCAATGGCGGCCCGATCTGTTCTGGAAACCGGAGTATCAAATCCACGCCAACGGTGCCGAGCGCATCGCTGAGGTGTTCATACTTGCTGACGACGACGAACCAGCACAACGTTTTCTAAGGGGTTTGGATGCCGATCCCGTGAATGGGCAAGTGAATGTGATGACGCCGGCACAGTTCAATGCCCGGTTTCCAAATACGAACGCCCACCAAACACCTGACGAATGGGGGGCATCACTTTCGGTTTTGGAGGCGAATAAGGTTCCGCAAGGTGTATTCGCTGGCTACCGAATTGCCGTATCAAGTATCGAAGCCGTGCGGACGTGCATGGAAGAGAATGCCGTGGACTACGTTGATGGACCCGAAAGCTTGTGGGTGTCCCATCGTCTAAGCTTTGGCTGTGTGATTGAATTCAGCGAGAAATCAGAACCATGAGCGGATCAACAGAACACTTCCTCCCCCTTGATGGGGGAGGTGATGCTCTTTCGGAGGAAAAATCGTGAGCGGAGAAATGTTGACCGTCGCCGTGTGGCGCGGCGAAGAGGCGGGGCGCTATCAGGAATACGAAGTGCCGCGCCAGGAAAGCCAGACCGTGCTGGATGTGATCACTTATATTCAGCGTCACGTCGATCCGACCCTGAGCTACCGGTTCGCCTGCCGGGTTGGCGTCTGCGGGTCTTGCGCCATGACCGTTAACGGGCGTCCCAGGTGGACGTGCCGCACCCACGTCTCCCAGGTCGCCGACGGCGGAGAACTGGAAATCGCCCCCTTGCGCAATCTTGCCGTCATCAAGGATCTGT
>CAZQPC010000556.1:0-2262 GCA_964595005.1 uncultured Magnetovibrio sp. | reverse complement strand
TCTTCATCACGCCTGGCTGATATCCGGCCCGAACGGTATCGGCAAAGCGACGTTGGCTTACCGGTTTGCGCGTTATGTGTTGTCGCAGGCCGGCGCGGCGGCATCCGCCGGGTTGTTTGGAGATGCCATGAATGTTGCCTCGGGCGGCGCAGACACGGCGGCCGGGCTGTACGTATCGCCCGATAGCCCGGTGTTTCAACGCATCGTCGCCGGCGGCCACACGGATTTTCTCGCCATCGAACGTTCGGAAAATGACCGCGGCGTGCTGCGCACGGAAATCGTCGTCGATGATGTCCGCAAGACCCAGAAATTCTTCCACATGACGGCCGGGGAGGGCGGTTGGCGGGTGATCGTCGTCGACAGCGCCGATGAGATGAACACCAACGCCGCCAATGCCCTTTTGAAGATGCTGGAGGAGCCGCCGCCGCGCGCATTATTGCTGCTGATCAGCCACAATCCGGGCCGTTTGTTGCCGACAATCCGCTCGCGCTGTCAGCATCTCAGACTGGACGCCCTGGATGCGGATGCCGTGGCGCAGAGGCTGTCCGAATTTGCGCCCGAGATTTCGGACGCCGAGGCCCGGATGATTGCCGTCCTGGCCGAGGGCAGTATCGGACGGGCCTTGGAATTGGCGGTATCGGGCGGCGTCGACGTGTTCGGCGAAATCATGGACCTGCTGGACGGCGTGCCGCGTCTTGATGTGCCGGCGCTTCACGGATTTGCCGGTAAATGCGCGGCCAAGAAGGGGGCCGAAACCTTCACCACGGCGGCGCAACTGCTGCGCTGGATATTGGCCCGTCTGGTGAAGCACGCCGGCGGTCACCCGGCGGCGCAGTTGACGGAGCGCGAAAAGACCTTGTTCGGGCGCCTAGCGCCGGCGGCCAGCCTTGATCAATGGCTCTATGTGTGGGACAAGGTCGACGATATTCTGAGCAGTGCCGATCGCGCAAATCTGGACCGTAAGCAAGTGATATTGAACGCCTTTTCCACCGTCGCGCAGGTGGTTCACAACTGACACCATCTGATCCGGACATGCCTGAGACCTATTACATCACGACGCCGATCTACTATGTGAACGACGCGCCGCACATCGGTCACGCGTATACGACGCTGGCCTGTGACGTTCTGGCGCGGTTCAAGCGGCTTGACGGTTTCGATGTGAAATTCCTCACGGGCACTGATGAGCACGGCCAAAAGGTCGAAAAATCGGCCCAGGCGGCGGGCATCGACCCGCAGGAATTCACCGACAAGGTTTCCCAGAATTTCCGCGATCTGGCGGATCTCATGAATTTCACCCACGATGATTTTATTCGGACCACCGAAGACCGCCACAGATTAGCCTGTCAGAACATCTGGCGCCGGCTTTTCGACGCCGGCGAAATCTATCTCGGCAGCTATGCCGGTTGGTACGCCGTGCGCGATGAAGCGTTCTACGGCGAAGGTGAACTGACAACCGGCGCGGACGGCAAGAAAGTTGCTCCGTCGGGCGCCGAGGTGGAATGGGTCGAGGAGCCCAGCTATTTCTTCCGCCTGTCCGCCTGGGGCGACCGGCTGCTCCAGTATTACGACGACAATCCCGATTTTATCCTGCCGCTGACCCGCCGCAATGAGGTGACCAGCTTCGTCAAAGGCGGATTGCAGGATCTGTCGGTGTCGCGCACGACCTTCAATTGGGGGGTGCCCGTGCCCGGCGATGACGACCACATCATGTATGTGTGGCTGGATGCCCTGACCAACTATATCACGGCGGTTGGATTTCCCGAGACGGAGCAGGGCGAATATCCGCACTATTGGCCGGCCGACCTGCATATGGTCGGCAAGGATATTCTGCGCTTCCATGCGGTCTACTGGCCGGCGTTTTTGATGGCCGCCGGCCTTGCGGCGCCGAAGCGAGTGTTCGCCCACGGCTGGTGGACAAATGAAGGCCAGAAGATCTCGAAATCTTTGGGCAATGTCATCGACCCCATTGATTTGGTTGAGAAATATGGTCTCGACCAGGTGCGTTATTTCCTGCTTCGCGAAGTGCCGTTCGGCAACGACGGCGACTTTTCCCATCAGGCCATGGTCAACCGCATGAACAGCGAACTGGCCAACGACTACGGCAATCTGGCGCAACGGGTGTTGTCGATGGTGGCCAAGAACTGCGACGGCCGGGTGCCCGAACCCGGCGCTTACAGCGATGATGACCGGGTGCTGTTGGACAGCGCCGCCGGATTGTTGGCGCTCGTCCGCGAAAAGTTGGACACGCAGGCCTTCCACGAG
>CAZQPC010000555.1:0-2281 GCA_964595005.1 uncultured Magnetovibrio sp. | reverse complement strand
CCGTGGCGCCTTATGGCGCCGCGTAAGTCCGTTTCATCCCCCGGAGGGAGGGCGCGGCAGATCGCGGTCCTCCGAGAATACAAACAAGTCGATGAATCCCTCCGGGGGATGCCACGGGCCTTCGCCGTTCCGTAGGGAACGACGGTCCCGCGGAATGTTGGCCGGACCGGTGTGTCCTTACCAAGGCCGCTATTCGATGAGCGCCCGCGACACCCTCTAATATATGTCGACATTTGCGACAAAATGCGACGTCGGTCGCAGAAAAGGTCGCCTTTGTGGGCAGGGTTAACATCTTGATATCATTGAAAACCCACCCGGACGAATGTGAAAATGCGTACCGATGCGTACGTTCGCGTACATTCGCTACAGGCGAACGACCGGCGCGGATGCCACACTAGTAATGCGGCGGTCTCTCATCGCCCAGTCCGCCGCCGCCTTGTTCCAGTTCGGCGATACGGTCCTGCAAGCGGACCACTTGCCGTTTCAGGGTGTCGATCTCATCCCATTGGGCGCGCGTCGTCTCGCTGAGGTCGTGCAAGGCCTGTTCTTGATGGGCGAGGCGGGATTCCAGGTCTTGCAGGCGGGCCGCCGCATTTTCCACGTCGCTCATTTCACTCTCTCCGGTTTGGCTTCATGCCGTGAAACGGTTACATATGTCGCCGATGGGTTGGTGGGCGCAGAATACGGCCTTCAACCACCGTCATTGGGATTTGGGTAAATGGTGAGCGACGGCGCGTCAACCGCGCAGCAATCCCCTGGGCAGTCTTTAGCCGGCATCCGTGTCGTCGAACTGGGGACCAGCGTGGCGGCGCCTTATGCGGCCTGGGTGCTGGCGGGGCTGGGCGCCGAGGTGATCAAGGTGGAGCCGCCGGGGCGCGGTGACGATGCGCGCCAATGGGGCAAGATGCTGCCCGACGGCACGTCGAGCTACTTCAACGCCCTGAACCGCGACAAGCTCGGGATCACCGTCGATCTGAAGGACGACGCCCAGGTCGAATGGCTGCGGGCCTATTGCGAAACCGAGGTCGACGTGGTGATCCAGAACATGCGGCCGGGCCGCGTCGATGGCTACGGCCTGGGCGCCGAACAGCTGACGGCCGCCAACCCGAAGCTGATCTACTGCAATCTTTGGGCCTTCGGCGCCACCGGGCCGCTGAAGGATGATCCCGGCTACGACCCCCTGATGCAGGCCTACGGCGGCATCATGAGCATCACCGGCAACGAAGGCGAGGCGCCGATCCGGGTCGGCACCTCCATCGTCGATATGGGCACGGGGCTTTGGTGCGTCATCGGCATCCTGTCCGCCATCAACGCCCGCAAGGACACGGGCCGGGGCTGCGTGGTCGACGCGTCGCTCTATGAGACGGCGGTGGCCTGGATGACGAATTCCGTGGCCTCGGTCGGCGTTGACGGCGAACGGCCCTTGAAACAGGGCTCAGGGGCGCGCGGCCTGGCGCCCTA
Organism: uncultured Magnetovibrio sp.; assembly: GCA_964595005.1. Lineage (GTDB taxonomy): Bacteria > Pseudomonadota > Alphaproteobacteria > Rhodospirillales > Casp-alpha2 > UBA3470. The sequence continues at coordinate 820 of CAZQPC010000555.1, read as the reverse complement.
TCAGGCCTATGCGTGCTCAGACGGTCACCTGATCATCGCGGCGCCCAACGACCGCTTGTTCGCCCGTCTGGCCGGCGTCCTGGGACATCCCGAATGGCCCGACGATGCGCGCTTCGACAGCAACCAGAACCGCTACGCCAATTTGGTGGCACTGAATGCGTTAATTGAGCCGATCGTTGAAGGCCAGCCGCGGGCTCATTGGCAGACCGCGTTGCACGAGGTCGGCGTGCCGACCGCGCCCGTGCAGACCGTGCCTGAAATGATGGCCGATCCGCAGACCCAGGCGCTGGGCATCTTGCAAAACCTTGGTGGTCGCTTGGACCTCATGGGCATGCCGCTGAGCTTCGACGGCGCGCGGCCTGGGCTGAAGGCCTATGCGCCGAAACTGGGTGAACATAACGACACCGTGAAGGGAACCAAGGACTGATGCGCACGGATTATGAGACGCTTCATGTGGAACGGGTGGACGAACATGTTTTGATCGTCATGTACGACCGGCCCGACGTCAGGAACGCCAAGAACACCCAGATGGGTGTCGATCAACGCGAACTGTTCGAAGGCCTCTATGTGGACACCGAAGGGCTGCGCTGCGTCGTCCTGACCGGGCGCGGCGACAAGGCTTTTTGCGCCGGCGGCGATCTGAAGGAACGCGACGGCATGACCGACGCGGCGTGGAAGCGCCAGCATGCGATTTTCGAACAATCGGCCCTGGCGCTCAGGGCCTGCCCGATCCCGGTGATCGGCGCGATTAACGGGGCGGCCTTCGGCGGCGGTTGTGAGACGGCGCTGAATTTGGATTTCTGTTATGCCGCGACCCATG
>CAZQPC010000554.1:0-2286 GCA_964595005.1 uncultured Magnetovibrio sp. | reverse complement strand
GGTCTCCAAGGACCTAGGGGCAACCGGGGTCTCGCCCGCCAACTCAATCACAAGACTGACATCTCATGAATGACAACGACAGGCATACAAGGGGCTAAATATATACCGTTCCCAACCCTCAAGTTTCCCCTCCCACGTTAAAACCTTCCTAACCATTTGCCGCCATCCTAAACGTGGAACGGTCCGCTAAGTGTATCCGGATAGAAAATCTGGGGGCGGGCTGCGTGACAGGATTGAGGATACGGCCTTGGCCCGGCGTAAGCAGGCATACGAGGACGGCGACATTATTTATCGCGCGGGTGATTCCGCCGACGGTGCCTACGAAGTGTTGGGCGGCGCGGTGGAACTGTTGCGCGATGACGGCTCCGGGCCGGCCCGTGCCGGCCTGATCCAGGCCGGTCAGATGTTTGGTGAGATGGGGCTGGTCGGTGGCGGCGCGCGGGAATCGACGGCCCGTGCCATGGGACCCGTGCAGGTCCGTATCATTCAGCGCGACACGGGCAACGACCTGATCCATCCTGTGGCCCGCAAGAAGGGCATGCTGGGGCGGTTGATCGAACAGATCGGCGGTGCCGTGCAGGTCGGCGAAGCCTCCGATGGCGGCGCCCTCGAACCAACACCGCCCGATGCCGAGGGACCAGGGTTTATCCAACGCGTCATGGATCAGATGCAACCCTTGGAAGGGCGCATCGAAGCCCGCGTTGCGCAGTTCTCCGGTGACGCCGACGGCGTTGTCACGAAACAGGTGATTGCCGCCTTCGACCGTTTCCGCGACGTTCACGCCCGGCCCCTGGGCAGGGCTTTTGAAATCAACGGCGAGAAGGACCTGACCACGGAACTGGCCCGGGCGGCGAAGCAGGCGCGGCGATGGCTCAAGGACCGTCAGGCGGACGTCCTCATCTGGGGGCACGTGCCGGCACAGGGAACCAGCGTGCATCTCCACTTTATATCCTTGGCGACTTGGGATGAACGGGTGCCCGGCGGGTTCGATTTGACCACCGACATGCCGGTGCCGGCCGAACTTCCTGGCGCGTTTGCCAATTTTCTACACGCCGCGACCTTGACGGCCACTGTACCGGCAACGCGTGCCAAGGCCCGCATGCGTCTGTCTGCGCTGCCTGAAGCGGCGGCAGCGGCGGCGGTGGCCATGGACAATATTCCCCTCGAACTGACGACCCGCGAACGCGCCGCCCTTTATCTTTGTCACGGCAACATCCTGGCCGCCGCCTGGTCGACGAACCGGGCCCCGGACATCCTCGATAAGGCGGTCGGCGCCTACCGCCATGTGGCGGCAGCGGTGAAGATGGAGGATTCGCCGCTTGATTGGGCCATGGCCCACAAACACCTGGCCAATTTGCTCTACATCAAGGCCGAGGCGAACAAGGAACCAGCGGGCTATGAAGAATCGGCGGCCTCGGCGCTCTCCGCATTGGAGGTCTTTACCCGCGAAGAAACCCCCTATGAGTGGGCGTCCTTGCAGCACCGGTTGGGTCTGATTCACTACAAAATGGGCTTCGAAGCCGGCCACACGGGCGTCTTGCGCCAGGCCTTGCGGTGCCATCAAAACGCCCTGAAAGTCTATTCAAAGCGCCGCACTACAGCGCGCTGGGCCGAAGTCATGTCGAGCTTCGCCCGCGCCGCCCAGGTGTTCGGCGAACATGTAAAAAGCCTGGAGGCCATGGCGACGGCCGCCAACGCCTACCACGCGGTGTTGCAGGTCCGTGACCGAAAGAAAGGCCCTCTGGCCTGGGCTGCGACCCAGAATAACCTGGGCAGTGCCCTGTTCTTGCTGGGCAAGAAAGCCAACAACCCGAACCGTGCCGAAGCCGCTATCAATGCCTTCGAAGCGGCATTGGAAATTTACGAATTGCGGCAAAAACATCGCGAGGCTGCGGTCACCGGAAAGAACTTGGACCGGGCCCGCAAACTACTGGAATACCTGACCCCCATGGATTATCTGCCGCGCGGCCTTCCCGAGTTCGACGGGCCGTTTACAGAAGACCCGGCATCAAAACTTGTCGACGTCTCCGACATCGGTGCCGATGCGGCGGGAAGTTCCACTCTGCACTGAACTGCTTTAGCGCGCGAGGCTCTAGGCCAGGGAATTGAAGTCATCCAACAAGGTGGCGATGCGTCCCGAATCGGTCTGATCCATGATCAGATTGGCGCGGGTCGCGGCGGCCAGGGCATCCATTTCCCGGATCCTTTGTTTGACCCGGGGAATACTGGCCGGCGACATGGACAATTCGCGCAGGCCCAGGCCCAATAACAACGCCGTATAACGCG
>CAZQPC010000553.1:0-2298 GCA_964595005.1 uncultured Magnetovibrio sp. | reverse complement strand
GGAACAAAGGCCGCAGGCCGCCGCGCATCGTCGACGCGCCCCTATGCGGCGGCGCTTTGGTGAGGTCTGGGTTTTACTTAGATATCGTATGGGCTTGGCTGGGATAAAGTGAACTTCACGACTGTTGGATCGCCACCGCGCGCGTCGCCGATGTGCGGCTCAGCGCTCAATTGACAAGAGCTCGCTACGGGGACTGTGTCTTACGGTATGGCGCAGGTTTTTTGGGCGATGCTCTGGTGCGTAGATAGCGCACCCTGCCGGGATGATGGGTTGGAAACCCACCCTACGGCGGTTAAGAGGGCCGGTTACCTATTCATCCGGTTCTCGATCAGTTCATCCACCACCGCCGGTTCGGCCAGCGTCGATGTATCCCCTAGCGAGCCGTAGTCATTCTCGGCGATCTTGCGCAGGATGCGGCGCATGATCTTGCCGGAGCGGGTCTTGGGCAGGCCGGGGGCCCATTGGATCAGGTCGGGCTTGGCAATCGGGCCGATTTCCTTGCGGACCCAGTTGCTGAGTTCCGTGCGCAGTTCCTCGGTGTATTCTTCGCCGGCCATCAGCGTCACATAGGCGTAGATGCCCTGGCCCTTGATATCGTGCGGGTAGCCGACCACGGCGGCCTCGGACACCTTTTCATGGGCGACCAGGGCACTTTCGACCTCGGCCGTGCCCATGCGGTGACCGGAGACGTTGATCACGTCATCGACGCGGCCGGTGATCCAGTAGTATCCGTCGGCGTCGCGGCGGCAGCCGTCGCCGGTAAAGTAATAGCCCTTGTAATCGGCGAAATAGGTGGCAACGAAGCGCGCGTGGTCGCCATACACTGTGCGCATCTGGCCGGGCCAGGAGTCCTTGATGCAAAGCACGCCCTCGGCCTCGGTTGTGGTGATTTCCCGCCCCGTCTGGGGGTCGAGGATCACCGGCTGGATGCCGAAGAACGGCAGCGTGCAGGAGCCGGGTTTGGCGGCAATAGCGCCCGGAAGCGGGGTCATCATGTGGCCGCCGGTTTCAGTCTGCCACCAGGTATCGACGATGGGTGCGCGGCCTTTGCCGATGTTCTGGTCGTACCAGACCCAGGCCTCGGGGTTGATCGGTTCGCCGACCGTGCCCAGCACCTTGATCGAGCTGAGATCATATGGCGCGGTGAATTCGGTGCCCTTGGCCATCAACGCGCGGATCGCGGTGGGCGCGGTGTAAAACTGGTTGACGTGATGTTTGTCGCAGACCGCCCAAAACCGGCCCGCGTCGGGATAGGTGGGCACGCCCTCGAACATAAGCGTGGTGGCCCCGTTGGCCAGCGGCCCGTAGACGATGTAGCTGTGGCCGGTGACCCAGCCGACATCCGCGGTGCACCAGAAGATATCTCCGTCGTGATAGTCGAACACCAGCTCATGCGTCATCGCGGCGTAGACCAGGTAGCCGCCGGAGGAATGCTGCACGCCCTTGGGCTGGCCAGTGGAACCGGAGGTATAAAGGATGAACAGCGGGTCCTCGGCATTCATCGGCTCCGGCGGGCATGTCGCGGATGTTTCGGCCATCAGTGCTTCATAAGAATGGTCGCGGCCCGGCTTCATACCGGGGCCGCCGCCGGTGCGGGCGACCACCAGCATGGGCGTGTCGCCGCAGATGTCCATGGCGGCGTCGGCGTTGGATTTCAGCGGCGTGTTGCGGCCGCCGCGCGGGGCCTCGTCGGCGGTGATGACCAGCGACGCACCGCAATCGGTGATCCGGCTGGCAAGCGCGTCGGGCGAGAAGCCGCCGAAGACGATGGAGTGGATTGCACCGACGCGCGCGCAGGCGAGCATGGCGTAAGCCGCTTCGGGGATCATCGGCATGTAGAGGATAACGCGGTCGCCCTTGGTGATGCCGAGGCCCTTCATGACGTTGGCCAGTTTGCAGACCTGATCATGCAGTTCGGCATAAGTGATGTGCTTGTCGACCGTGGGATCGTCGGCCTCCCAGATGATCGCGGTCTGGTCGGCGCGGGTGGCCAGATGCCGGTCGATGCAGTTGGCCGAGACATTCAGCTGGCCGTCCTCATACCATTTGATCGCGACATCGGGGTAGGCAAAGGCCGTGTTTTTGACGATCGAATAGGGCTTCATCCAGTCGAGACGCTTGCCCTGCTCGCCCCAGAATGCCGCGGGGTCGGCCACCGACGCGTCGTACATCGCCTTGTACTTTGCGGCGTCGATGTGCGCATTGGCAATGAATTCGTCAGAGGGTTTGTGCACTTCGTCGGCATGATCGAGCATGGTTTTGTGTCCCGTGTCTTTTTTGATTGCACGTCCCGGGCTT
>CAZQPC010000552.1:0-2308 GCA_964595005.1 uncultured Magnetovibrio sp. | reverse complement strand
CCATGTTGGCGTGCCGGAACACGTCACCGGAACGATCGACGCCGGGGCCCTTGCCGTACCACATGCCGAAGACGCCGTCGTACTTGGCCAAAGCCGGGTCCAGGTTGGCCTGTTGCGAGCCCCAGATGGCGGTGGCGGCCAGGTCTTCGTTGACACCGGGATGGAAGGTGACGTGGTGTTCGCCGAGGTGCTTGGCGGCGGCGGTGAACTCCTTATCCATGCCGCCCAGCGGTGATCCGCGGTAGCCGCTGACATAACCCGCCGTGTTGAGGCCGGCGTCCAGATCGCGGCGGCGCTGCATCAGGGTGAGCCGGACCAGGGCCTGCGTCCCGTTCAGATAGATGCGGCCATCGTCCTTGGTGAATTTGTCGTCCAGCGAAACCTTAAGCAATGTCATCGGTCCTCCCTGATGAAATGTAGTACGCCCGCAAGGCGGCGACAATTGGCGGACACGTCTCCGTGTGCAATTTGAAACGATTGTGCGGCCGGGCAACCGGCGGCGACGGCTGAGAGGGCCGGCAGGCTGCCGGCAAGCAACAATATTTCAGGGCGCTTTTTTGCGGGACATCTCGAAATAAGGCAAATATATGCATAAAGAGCTATTTAATGTACTTATAATTTTCGTTATAATTATACATTAATAGATATTAAGGCTGACAGGCCAATTGGGCGGGACGAAAATAACGGGAGACGGCCATGCTATCAGACCCCTATGAGATCGATCCTTCTGACGTGGGCACACCAAACGCCACGTTTGCGGGCATCGAAACGCCGTTCGGTACGGACAGGGGTGCGGGATTGGGGGTCAGCCTGCATGAGATTTGCCTGTTGTGTGAATTGCGCGATAATCCGCTGGGTCATGGCGTTGCCGTGCTGGCATTCGAACTCAGCAAGTTGGGTTTGTTTTCGCCGCTGGGTGCCTGTCACGGCCACGAGCAGACCGACGGCGACGCTTGGACTCGGCCGCGAATTTGGTTTTCCAGCGAATCGCTCCACCACATCCGGGTTCTCGCCGATATCCTTGCCGATCTGAAGCTTCAGGGGCACTTGGCGGAGGCCTGGCGGGTGGTGCCGTCGCAGGCTGTTTCCCCGGGTTCCGGGGCGGCCTATTGTATCGAGCCCATGCAGGTTGGTGTGTCGGATATCGCCGCACTGCACCGCGATGCCGCCACCATCGGCCGCCACCTCGCCCAGTCGTTTGCCGTCCACGCGGCGCGCCTGGCGGACAGCTGACAACATTTGATCCAAATTAGCGGCATCAATCGGGTGATTTTTCCGGGCGAACCGGCTATAGGGTGATCGGCCCTGGACCGAAGGATACCCCATGAGCATTCTGATTACCGGCGCCGCCGGCTTTATCGGCTTTCATCTTGCCGAGGTTCTTTTGGGGCAAGGCCGCCGGGTCATCGGTGTCGACAACCTGAACGATTATTATGACCCCGCCTTGAAAGAGGCCCGTCTGGCGCGGCTGCAAGCCCGCAATGGCTTCACCTTCCACAAGATGGATATCTCAGAGCGGGTCCGGGTTGAGGCCTTGGCCGCGGAATACACCGACATCTCCGGTATTGTTCATTTGGCGTCGCAGGCCGGCGTGCGCTATTCACTGGTCAATCCCTATGCCTACACGCGGGCCAACGTCGAGGGCCATCTGGTGTTGCTGGAAGCGGCGCGGCGCCTGCCCGAACTGAAACATTTCGTCTATGCGTCGTCGTCGTCGGTTTATGGCGCCAACACCAAATTGCCGTTCTCCGTCGATGACCGCACGGACAATCCGGTGTCGCTCTATGGCGCCACCAAGAAGACCATGGAGGTGATGAGCGAGTCCTACGCCCGCATGTGGGGGTTGCCGTTGACCGGGCTGCGGTTCTTCACGGTCTATGGTCCCTGGGGCCGGCCGGATATGGCGGCCTTTATTTTCATGCGGAAAATTCTCGCCGGCGAACCCATTCCGGTTTTCAACAACGGCGATATGCAGCGCGATTTCACTTATGTGGACGATATCGTCGCCGGCGTCGTCGCCTGCCTGGACAAGCCGACGCCATCCGGCGGTTCTGAAGCGCCGCACCGCGTCTACAACATCGGCAACAACCGTTCAGAGCCGCTCATGCGCTTCATCGAAATCATCGAGCACGCGCTGGGCCGGAAGGCGGAGATCGATTTTCAGCCCATGCAGCCGGGTGACGTGAAGGCCACCTTCGCCGATATCGATGCAACGACGCGCGACTTCGGTTTCGTGCCCTCGACACCCATTGACGAGGGGCTGCCCAAGCTGGTCGCCTGGTACCGCGACTATTACGGCGCCTAGCCC
>CAZQPC010000551.1:0-2309 GCA_964595005.1 uncultured Magnetovibrio sp. | reverse complement strand
CTAGATCGCCATTTGTTCAACTTAGTAAATGGAAAATGGTTCTTGGCGGATGGTCTTGCCGATTGATTGGACCAGCTTCGGCACCATGCGCCGGGTCAGGTCAAAACCGTCGGCCCCGAGCAAATCCGCGACCGCCCAGCCCTGCCAAAGGGTTTTCCCCGAGGCGCGGTCTTCGATGGTTGCGTAGATGCGATAGCTGCTCGGCTTGTTGATCGAGGTAGCGCCTTGGCCTTTGTTCAGCAGGCCCCCCGATGCACTGTTGAAGACGTTAAGGCGGGCCTCGGTGTTTTCACCGCCGCCCCGCCCGCCGCTGGTTTCGAAAGAGAAAATGTAACGACCGTCGGACTGCGACCAGGTGCCAATCTCATCGCGGGTCTCGAAACTCAAGATCAGGACACCGTTCGCGGAGGTCTTGAAGCCCGCACCTGTTACCGCGGCGGCAAAATCCCTTTCCAAGATGACGTTTTGATCGGAATCGTCAAACGATCGGATTTCCATACCGGCACCGACAGGAATTTTGTCGAAGGAAACGCTGTTGATGATTCCATCGGCCGCCCTGGCCTGGGTCGGGACCATGACGAAATTTACGATCATTACCATCGCCAGGATGGTCAGCAGATGAGTTGGTTTCACGACAACGCTCACAAATATTACGCCGGATATGCGGTGTTCAAAGCATAGCTCAGGGGGCGGGCCCTTGAAACGCAATTTGTCATCGATGGTGCTGCGCTCAGTCACCACAAGCCCTGGCCAAAATTTCCGCCGCCGATGGCGCCGGTTCGCTTCCGGACCAGGCGACGAACAAGTCCGGTCGCACCAGGACATAGGGCGCACCGTACGCATCACGGGCCGCTTGTGAACTGTCGGCGACCACCGTCAGGGGCAGGTTGCGCGCCGCCGCCGCGGTCTTGAAGGCATCTGTGATCTGATCGGAACCGGCAAAATTCAACAGCGTATAACCGTTGCCGAGAGCTTGGAACATGTCACCGCCCGATGCCAAGGGCTGCGGCGCCAGGTGATGGCCGGCCCGGGCCCGGAACATATGCTCCCCCGTGGCGCCGGACTGGCTACCCGGCTCGCCCCAGACGAGATCGGATCCCGCATAATTGGGCAGATATTGAGTTACGTCGGCATTTCCGCCGGCGGCCCGCTGCGCCCAGGCGGTTTCGAAGGCGGTCTTGTCCTTGTCCGGCGAGAAGGTGTCTCCGAATGCCCTATCGTCGTCGATCATGCGGCCGATGAAGTCCCGGGATGTCGACGCAAAGACCGGCTGACGTTCAAGGCTATAGGACGCCAGTAAGTCTTTTCCGGCCCAGCCGGCCAGCTCTCCTGCCAGCTTCCAGCTGAGGTTACGGGCATCCTCGAGACCGTTATTGACGCCATAGCCGCCGTAGGGGGGATGACTGTGGGCGGCATCGCCGGCGATAAATATCCGTCCGTTTTGATAAGTATTGGCGACCGCGATGCGCAGGTCCCAGAAACCGATGTGGTCGAAATCGATCTTGAACTCGGCGCCGACGGCGGCATGCAGATAGGCATGAAAATCGAAGTTGTCTGTGGTCGTCGATGGCGCCACGGGGGCGTGATAGAACCACGTGCCGTTCAGATCGACGCGGCCCAGGAACTGCCAGTAACCCTGAAGCTCGGGCTTCAAGACGTTGAAGATGGATTTGCCCCCGAAACGTTGCAATAAATCATGTAGATCCGTCGACTTGAATACCAGCAGGGTCATCTTGCGGTCGTGCGGCTTGACGTCCTGTTTGATCGCCGCCGCGCCCCGAACGAACGACCGGGCGCCGTCACAGCCGACGCCATATATGCCACGCAAAGATTTAGTGCCGCCGCTTTCCCTGTTGGCGATTTCAACTGTGACTCCGGCCGCGTCCTGGGTGATGGCCTGTGCATTCCAGCCGTAATGCAGGGTGATGGCGTCTGCGGCGGCGGCGCGGTCGCGCATGACGCGCTCCAACTCATACTGCGGCAGGCGTTCATTGTCGGCGAAATAGTATTGATTGACGGCACCGCGGGCGAACCAGTCGTAATTGTACTCGCCCATCAAGTCGCCATAGGCGACAACACCGGCATTGCCGAAATCGCGCGGGATCGGGCTGGCGTCGCGGACCTCTTTTGAGATGCCCCAGGCGCGGAAATGTTCGCCGGTTCTTTGCGTCAGGTTCTGGCCCTTGGGGATGCGGTGCAACGATGTCGTGCGCTCGATGACGTGGCTGGTGACGCCCCGCCCGGCCAGATCAATGGCCAGCCCGAGACCCACTGGACCGCCGCCGACGATGATCACGTCACCGTCCATC
>CAZQPC010000550.1:0-2311 GCA_964595005.1 uncultured Magnetovibrio sp. | reverse complement strand
TGGGAAGTGCGGCGCGACGGCCGATTGGTTTGGGCCGATGCCTTTCAGGTCAATGATGATTGGCCGCGTGTCTCCGGCGCGGTTGCCGGGCTGAACGGCGCCAATGCCATGGCGACGATTGTCTGCGCCGCGCCGTGCCCGGAACCGGCGCGCGACGCCGTTCGGGCCCGCATCGGCGACCATCAATCCACCGCCTTGCAGGCCGGCGCCTCCGTTGTCGCCGGTTTGGTGGTGGTTCGCATTCTGGCCGCCGATGCCCGCGCCCTGAGGCGCACTTTCGCGGATGCCTGGGGGGCCTTGCGCACGGCCACGGGCGATTACGGCGCGGCCTTGCCGCGCCTTTGGCACATGTAATGGCACGAAGGAGGATGGCGTGAACCTGACACCACGCGAAAAGGACAAACTGTTGGTCGCCATGGCGGCCGAGGTGGCGCGCAAGCGCCTGGCCCGGGGGGTTAAGCTGAACTACCCGGAAGCCATCGCCCTGGTTTCCGACTTCGTCGTCGAAGGGGCCCGCGATGGGCGCAGCGTTGCCGATCTGATGAGCGCCGGGGCCGGCGTGATCAGCCGCGACCAGGTGATGGATGGCATCGCCGAGATGATCCATGAAATACAGGTCGAAGCCACCTTTCCCGACGGCACCAAACTGGTGACCGTTCATGAGCCGATTCGCTGAGCGAGGAGACACATATGATCCCCGGAGAAATCATCGTCCAAGCGGGCACGCTGACCCTTAACGAGGGCCGCGAGACCATGACCTTGGACGTCGCCAACACGGGCGACCGGCCGGTGCAGGTGGGGTCGCATTATCATTTCCATGAGGCCAATTCGGCGCTGCAGTTTGATCGCGCCCGGGCGCTTGGGTTCCGCCTCGATATCCCAGCCGGCACGGCGGTCCGCTTTGAGCCCGGCCAGACCCGGGACGTCGGCCTCGTCCGGTACGCCGGCAAACAATCCGTGACCGGTTTTAACGGCCGCATTGCCGGCGGCATGGCCGAGAACCGGGAGGGTTGAGCGATGGCCTATGAAATCGACCGCACCGCCTACGCCGATATGTTCGGCCCGACCGTCGGCGACAAGGTGCGCCTGGCCGATACGGACCTGTTCATCGAGGTCGAAGAAGACCGCACCACCTATGGCGACGAGGTCAAATTCGGCGGCGGCAAGGTGATCCGCGACGGCATGGGCCAATCCCAGGTCAGCCGCGCCGGCGGCGCCGTCGATACGGTCATCACCAACGCCCTGATTATTGACAGCTGGGGGATCATCAAGGCCGACGTGGGCATCAAGGACGGCCGCATTCATGCCATCGGCAAGGCCGGCAATCCCGATGTCCAGCCGGGCGTCGATATCATCATTGGTCCCGGCACGGAAGCCATCGCCGGCGAAGGCCGCATCCTCACGGCGGGCGGCATCGACGCACATATCCATTGGATCTGCCCCCAACAGATGGACGATGCCCTGTATTCCGGCATCACCACCATGCTCGGCGGCGGCACCGGCCCGGCCGAGGGTACCAACGCCACCACCTGCACGCCGGGGCCCTGGCACCTGGCCCGCATGCTGCAGGCGGCCGACGGGTTTCCCATGAATTTGGGCTTCTTCGGCAAGGGCAACGCGTCTGATCCGGCGGCCCTGCGCGAACAGGTGGAAGCCGGCGCCATCGGGCTGAAGCTGCACGAAGACTGGGGCACGACACCGTCGGCCATCGACACGTGTCTTGCCGTCGCCGATGAAATGGACGTCCAGGTGGCGATCCACACCGATACCCTGAACGAGACCGGATTTGTCGAAAACACGGTGGCCGCCTTCAAGGGCCGCACCATCCATGCCTTTCACACGGAAGGGGCGGGCGGCGGCCATGCGCCGGATATCATCAAGGTCTGCGGCGAGGCCAACGTGTTGCCGTCCAGCACCAACCCGACGCGCCCGTTCACCGTCAATACGGTCGACGAGCACCTGGATATGTTGATGGTTTGTCATCATCTGGATTCGAAAATCCCGGAAGACGTGGCCTTCGCCGAAAGCCGGATCCGGCGGGAGACCATCGCCGCCGAGGACATCCTTCACGACATCGGCGCCTTTTCCATGATCGCGTCCGACAGCCAGGCCATGGGCCGGGTCGGCGAGGTCATCGTGCGGACCTGGCAGACCGCCGACAAGATGAAAAAACAGCGCGGCGCCTTGGACAATGAGACCGGCGACAATGACAACCTGCGGGTCAAGCGCTACATCGCCAAGTACACCATCAACCCGGCTCTGACCCACGGCATTGCCCACGAAGTGGGCTCCATCGAAGCCGGGAAGCTGG
>CAZQPC010000549.1:0-2316 GCA_964595005.1 uncultured Magnetovibrio sp. | reverse complement strand
CGGAGACGTGCATGCCGTTGATGTCTTCGGGGGACGTTTCCGTGCGGACCAGGATCACCTTTTCGCCGCGGCCGACCCAGGCTTCGGCTTCTTCGGCGGAGAAAACGATCCGCCCGGCGGCGGCGCCGGGGCTTGACGGCAGGCCGCGGCCGATGATGTCGCGATCGGCGTCCGGGTCGAGCGTCGGGTGCAGCAGCTGGTCCAACTGCGCCGCGTCGACCATCAAAATCGCCTGGTTCCTGGTGATCAGGCCTTCGCCGACCATGTCGCAGGCGATTTTCAGGGCCGCCTTGGCGGTGCGCTTGCCGCCCCGGGTCTGCAGCATCCACAGTTTGCTTTGCTGGACCGTGAATTCCATGTCCTGCATGTCTTTGTAGTGGCGCTCCAGGGTGTCGCGGACTTGGGCCAGATCGGCGTAGATCGCCGGCATGGCCTCTTCCATGGACGGCAAATCCGACCCCGTCGCGGCCTTCTCCGCGTTGGTCAGGGGCTGTGGCGTGCGGATACCGGCGACCACGTCCTCGCCCTGGGCATTGATCAGAAATTCGCCATAAAACCGGTTGTCGCCGGTTGATGGGTTGCGGGTGAAACACACACCCGTGGCGCAATCGTCACCCATGTTGCCGAACACCATGGCTTGCACGTTAACGGCCGTGCCCCATGCGGCGGGGATGGCGTGCAGGCGCCGATAGGTGATCGCCCGGTTGTTCATCCATGATCCGAAGACCGCACCAATGGCGCCCCAAAGCTGCTCGCGGGGGTCTTGCGGGAAGGGCGTGCCCAATTCGTTTTCGACCATGGCCAGATATTTGTCGGTGACGCCGCGCCAATCATCGGCGCTCAAGTCCGTGTCCAGGGTATAGCCGTGGTCGTCCTTGGTATCCTCCAAGATGTCTTCGAACAGGTGGTGGTCGACGCCCAGCACCACATCGCCGTACATCTGGATGAAGCGGCGGTAGCTGTCGTAGGCGAAGCGCGCGTCGTTGGCGCGCGCCGCCAGGCCTTCGACGGTGTCGGAATTGAGGCCCAAATTCAGCACCGTGTCCATCATGCCCGGCATGGAGGCGCGCGCCCCGGAGCGCACGGAGACCAGCAAGGGATCGGACGGGTCACCAAATTTCGACCCGATGATGCCTTCGATATGCGCCATGGCCGCATCGACATCGCCGTCCAGCGTTTCAGGGTAGCTGTCGTCGTTGTCGGTGAAGTGGCTGCAGACCTCGGTGGTGATGGTAAACCCCGGCGGCACCGGCAGGCCGAGGCCGGCCATTTCGGCCAGGTTGGCGCCCTTGCCGCCGAGCAGCTCACGCATCTGCGCGGCGCCTTCCGCGCTTCCGTCCCCGAACGTGTAAATCCACTTGGTCATGGTTCCGTCTTTCACCCGATTACCCTTCGATCCTGGAAAAATCCGCGACGCCTTCCAGGGCGCCGCGAATTTGATTCAATAGTTTCAGTCTGTTTTCGCGCTGCGCCGCGTCATCGGCGTTCACCGTCACTTCGTCAAAGAACGCGTCCAGCGGCCCGCGCAAGGCCGCCACGGCTTTCATGGCGCCGGCAAAGTCTTCGTTCTCGATGGCCGCCGCAACGGCGGGCACGGCTTGCGCCAAACCTTCGGACAAGGCCGTTTCCTCGGCCTGATCAAACAACCCCGTGTCCGGGGCGTCGTCATAGGCGCGGCCGTCCTTTTTCTCTTCGATCTTCAGAATATTGGCGGCCCGGCGGTAGGCGGTCAGCAGGTTTTCGCCGTCCTCTGTCCCAAGGAAATCCCCCAACGCGCCGACGCGGGCCAAAAGGCGCACCAGATCATCCTCGCCGCCCGTCGTGTTTCCTTGGGCGAACACGGCGTCGATATGATCATGGGCGACGCCTTGCGCCTTCAGATGCACTTTCAGGCGGTCGGCGAAGAAAGCCAGCAGGTCATCGGATGGATCATCCTTAGCCTCGTAAAGCCCCTTGGCCGTGCCGAACGCGGTCAGCAGCGGCAAGCGCAGGCCGTTCTCCAGAATCAACCGAATCACCCCCAGTGCCGCGCGGCGGAGCGCAAAGGGATCCTTCGACCCCGTCGGTTTCTCATCGATGGCGAAGAAGCCGACCAGACTGTCGATCTTATCGGCCAACGAAACGCAGACGCTGACCGGGTTGGTCGGGCAAACATCGTTGGGGCCCTGCGGCGCGTAATGTTCGGCGATGGCCTGGGCGACCTCGTCAGACTCACCATCATGTATGGCATAGTAGCGCCCGATGACGCCTTGCAGGTCGGGAAATTCGGCAACCATGCCGGAGGACAGATCGGCCTTGGCGAGGCGCGCCGCCGAA
>CAZQPC010000548.1:0-2322 GCA_964595005.1 uncultured Magnetovibrio sp. | reverse complement strand
GCCGCCGTCGGAGAACGCCAGCGAATAGACCACCGCCAGCCACAGCACCGAGGCCAGACACGCAATGGTGAAACACTGCATATAGACGCTGAGCACATGCTTCGCCTGCACCAGGCCGCCATAGAACAGGGCCAGGCCCGGCAGGGTCATGAACAGCACCAGGGCCGTCGCGGTGAACACCAGCGCCGTGTTGGCGCCGCTCAGTTTCGCCTCGTCGGCGGCCAGGGCCGCGTCGGGCAGCGCCAACATCAAACCGGCCGCCGCGATGGCCAGGCCGATGGTCCAAAATCTCGAAATCAGGTGTCTCATCGTTCCCCTCTCCTTAAGTCGCGGCCCGGGCCGTCGCATCGACGAAACCGAGGCCGTCCACATCACCGTGGCGGGGAACAGGGCACGCATTGCCCAAAATTTCATCCGGCTCTCTCCGCATCGCCCATTTTTTAGGCAAATCATGCGGAAATCCGCCGGAAACCCCACCGTTAGCGGATGCATCGCAAGTTGGGGGCCAACCTGATGATCGGTGCAAAAAATTCGAGCGGGATGGGGATGGACGGGTCGGCCATCCCGCGCCCATCCGGACTGCACCCGTCCTCCGAGAGGCCGTCCGGCACCAATCTACTCCAACTTCGCCGCAATCCTGTACGGTCGGTACGCCAAAGTCCGCAAAGGTCTGCAAAAATCGCATTACCCGAAATTTATCCAATAATTTCAAGGCTCTCACTTGCGTTTCCCGGTGGACATTCCGCCGCATCCGGCCGCATGAGGGGACAAAAGTTCGCATTTCGAAATCCGCCAACGCCTCGGCATGCTCAAGCCGGATGGGGATGGATGTTCTGGGACCGTCGCTCCAGTGGAGCGGCGTAAGCCCAGGTCATGTCGGCCATCCGGCGCCCTGCCGCAAACCGCCAAATCTTCGGCCTCGCGGCACGCGCCGACAACAGAGGTATCCCCGCAGGCCCGCGCAATGGCCAACCCAGCCAAACCCCATTGCGCTTGAACTCGCCGCACCAATATGTCGAATTCCGGGGTTATCACATTGGAAAAGTTGTTTACGTGGGGTCGCGAGAGCATTGTTATCCTTCGATGTGTATTTAATTTACATACAAAGGAAAATATACCACCTCCACATATGTTTGTCAATGGAAATCGTACCCGAGACGATCCGCGAAAAGCGGTTTCGCAGCGCCAAGGCTGTGTTCATCCGGGCCGTGCGCTGCCGGAATTGCCCGAAATGCGAAGCGTCTTCTGCGGCAAATCATTATTGGCGACACGGATGAACACGGATAAACACGGATGGGTGCTGGCAACGAACACCTCTTATCCCATTCATCCGTGTTCATCCGGGTCAATTTTGTCTCGGCGATTGAGCGTACCGGGTGTGCCTTGAAGGCAGGTTGCGGAAGCAAACTTTTACAATGCCTCACCTGCCCCCAAATGCGCCCGGCGTCACGCGGCGTCCCGTGGCCTCACGCCGCGTGGGCTTCGATACCGTCGTACTCCGCCTTGGCCTTGGCCTTGGCGTTCATCAAATCATGGTGGTTCTGGATGTTCAGCCAGAACTGCGCGGCATTGCCCAGGTATTTTTCCAGACGCAGCGCCGTGTCGGCGCTGATGCCGCGCCGTTCCTTGATGATCTGGTCGATGCGCGAGACCGGCACGCCGAGGGCTTTGGCCAGGGCGTAGGGCGTGATGCCCATGGGCTTGAGAAATTCCTCAAGCAGAACCTCGCCGGGGTGGGTCGGCGGGACGTGTACGGTCCTGGTGTTTTTGGCGGTCATGGTGGCAGTTCCTATTGGCGGTTATTGGTACTCAATGGTAATCCGTGATTTCAACGTCCGTGGCGTTGTTGTCGTCGGTCCAGACAAAGCACAGGCGGAACTGATCATTGACGCGGATGGAATGTTGGCCGCGGCGCGCGCCCTTCAAGGCTTCCAGGCGGTTCCCCATGGGAAGACGTGGGGATTACGCAGATCGTTCAGATTGGTGGCAGCGGCAAGCATGGTTAGTTTGCGCATGGCGACCTTGGCGATGGGCGCGAATTTCCTGGTCGAACCGGTTTCGAACAAGGCCTGCGTGTCCTTGCATTTGTAGGCCTTGATCATGTGAGATAGTAACGCGAAGCAGTAATAACGTAAAGCGTTACTAGTAACGTGAAGCGTCAAATTGTAATATGTGACCGGGCGGTCACTATGTGAGAGGAAAGACGATCCATCGGACCAGTGCCATGCCCCATTGAGTCGTGCGGTGGCGGCAAATGAAAATTAAGTAAGGCGTCCCCAGAATTCCCGGAAGTAAGGCGTCCCCAGAATTCCCGGCCATATT
>CAZQPC010000547.1:0-2327 GCA_964595005.1 uncultured Magnetovibrio sp. | reverse complement strand
CAGCTCCACCGGGTTTTCGGCATTCTCGCCGGAGATATCGAACACGGTGATTGTGCTGGTGGTGTCGCCGGTGCCTTCGCGCGGCAGGTTGTTGACCGCATAAAGCCGGGTTCCGGCACGGTTGACACGCAGCCAGCAGATATCCTGCCCGCTGTTCGGGACAGCGTTGACAAAGGACAGATCGCCGCTGTCGTCATAGCTGTAAACACCCAGCTGGTTGCGGGTGACCAGACCGACATAGAGCAGGTTCTTCGTCGGATGGTCCCAGATGCCCAGCGGCACATTCGGCACGTCCGGCACCGGATCGGCGGTCTCGGTCAGCGCTTCGATATCGGCCTGCTCCAACCCGCCCTCGTCGTTCAGACGGAAGGATACAAGGTGGCCCTGAACGCTGGCTTCGTTCGAAAACAGCATCGAGACCGCGCCGTCACCGTCAAAATCGGCATCGACCTGAAAGTCGTTGCCAAAAACCAGGCCGGGTGTGGCCGACGCGACCAGAACTTGCGTTGCCTTGTGGCCATCGTCGCTGTTGATCCGCGAGACGAAGGTTAGCCCGCCTTCCGAACCCACGCGGAACGACGCGTAGCTGGAGCGTGCCTCGCCGCGCAGCTCATCGAGTTGGGCCGGGTCTTCGTTGCGATTGGCGACGATCAGGATATCGCCCGACAGCGACAGGCTGACCGGGCCGATGCCCATCGACGCAAAAGGCGAGCCGGGCACATGCACCAGCGCGCCATCAGCGTGGATATCGAACACCGCGATGGTGTTGGAGTTGCCATTGACCGCGAACAGACGTTTGCCGTCGGCGCTGGCAATGATCGGGGTGTCATTGTCATTGGGGCCAAGCTTGCCATTGGTATTGTTGTCGATACCGGTGCCGCGGGTCAAAAACGGGCCGCTGGCATGCGGGATGAGAGTGCCGTCTTCGCCGCGCTCATAAGCGATGACCGCGTTCATGCCGGGCTGGTGATCGTTGGTTTGCGTGTAAAGAAACCGGCTTTCGGCAGTGGCCTGACCGGCGAGCAGGGCCAGTGCTGTGCTGCAAACAAAGATGTATCTCGCGGCAGTTGTGCGCGGCTTAAGCGGGTTGCGGCGGGCGGTGGGAATGTTGGGTTTGGTGGGACGATATTTCATTGTGATCTCCATCGGTTGAATGATGGAACCACGCTAGATTATCAGGGTCTCGGGATATAATACCGACTGTCTATGGGTTTGATCCAGAACGTGAAAACCGCCGCCCGGGTGGTGCCGGGCGGCGGCGTCCTGACTGACTCTTGGAGAGTTTATTTGTCGAACCCGGTCAGTCCGAGGAAATTGTATGCCCCAGCGCCGCTTTCGGTCGCGGCCACGACGTCATATTCAGCACTCAGCGACAAAGACCCGCTGTCCGAGATGTCGTAGCTGGACAGCGTGAAGGTCTGGTAAGCGCCCAGCACATACATGAACGCGCCATCGTCTGTGATGTACATGTCCTTGTTATCACCGGGAGGTGTGCCTTCCGCACGCAGCGCATATGCTGTCTCGGCTCCCTCGCCCACGGTCGTCACGACGCCATCGGCGTTGACGTTGAACTCCGAAATGAAGTTGCCGCCGAAGCTGGATACGTAGAGCTTGCTGCCATCGGGGCTGACCAGCGTCCAGCAGGCCTCGTCGATGTCTGAACCCTCGCCGGTTCCGAAATTCGCAGATTTTGCAACGGTGATGCCGTCATCGACCAAAACCGTCAGGCTGTTGTCGCGCTTGTCACCGGTCAGATTGAAGTTGGACACAAAGATGCTGTCTGTGTGAGTGTCCCAGCTGAGTCCGATGCTGCCAGCGATGCCCTCTTCCTCGAAGAACCTGGTATTGGTGACCTCGCCGGTGGTGGTATCGAAGTCGTAGACATAAACGCGGCTGGGTTTCTGGTGGGTCGGCGTCTCTGTACTGAAATGCGAGATGCCCCAGGTCGACACGGCGATCTTGCTGCCGTCGCGGTTGAAAGCCACGGTCGCCGGGCCGCCATTGGTGCCGGGATAGGTATCCAACGTCTTGACCGACGTCAGCGCACCGGTCGCCACGTTGAACGAGAAGAGCTGGATATTGCGGTCATCCAGAACAGCTTCGTGACCGCCGCCATCGGCATGGAACGCCGCGTCGGGATACATCTCAATCGGGCCTTCGCCCTCGCCGCCCTTTTGAACGTTGGGGTTGTTCCATTGATTGCCGACAACGACCCAATACTCGTCGCTGCCGGGCGTCTTGGCACGGTAGGCGATGCTGACGGGCCTTGTCCCGCCGGATGCGACGTTTTCGACATGGGCCAACGCGCCATTCGAACGATCGACGTC
>CAZQPC010000546.1:0-2333 GCA_964595005.1 uncultured Magnetovibrio sp. | reverse complement strand
TTGTTTTTCAGTATGTTATTTAATATAAATGGAGTTTTATTGAGGCCAAAAAATGGCCTACAGATCGCCGTCAGCGAACTCGGCAGGCCGCCTCCCCGCGCAAAGCGCTCATCGAAATCCTGATTGAAATGAGATTGCCGCCAGCCGATGGTGCTGACCAAGAAAACCTGATTTTGAAAAATCCGGCGGCGCCGGATGAAGGTCTAATCCGGAATGGCGACGATCATCCCGTCGTAGGCCGCATCAACCCCTTTTGGAAGATTTCGCGATAATGCGTCGAAATCCAGGTCCGGTCCAAGGTGCGCCAGGATGGCCTGTTTGGGCTTCACCTTGGCAATCCATTGAAGCGCCTTTTCCACATGCACATGGGTATGATGCGGCCGGTCCGTAAAACAGCCGACAATCCATGTATGGACCCCGGCAAGGACATCGAAAGCCGCGTCGGGCAAGTCGACCAGATCGGTCGAATAGGCAAAGTCTGCGATCCGGTATCCCAATGTACGCGAACGACCGTGATCTTGATCAAACACGCTCATCTCTATGCCGGCGACCTGAAACTGATCGCCCGGTTCGATCACCCGCGGATGCAGGACCGGCTTATAATACAGTTGGGCGCCTTCGGCCAAGGGCTCCAGGACATAGGCGAAGCGATCACGAATCGTTTGCAGTGTCGGCGCATTGCAATAGATGTCGAGCGGCGCGTTCATGACCCGGTTGATGCCTCTGAGATCATCCAATCCGTTCAGGTGATCGGCATGAGCATGGGTGTATAAGACGGCATCAAGACGCATCACCTCGGCGTTCAGCAATTGGCGGCGCAAATCCGGTGAGGTATCGATCAGAAAAGCACGGCCCGCCACGTCCACCAACATGGACGGCCGCAAACGGTGGTTTTTCGGATTATCCGGATCGCAGACGCCCCAACCGACGCCGGGCACCGGCACACCACCAGAGCTGCCACTGCCAAGTATGGTGACTTTCATGCGCCGTCCGGCGCCAACGCCGTGACGCCGGCGGCGGGTTTGGCCTTGCTGAACAGGGAAAAGAAGTTGTCCGTCGTGATCCGGGCCAAGGCATCGATGTCCAGGCCCTTCAATTCCGCGACTTTTTCGGCGGTGTACGCCGTGAACGCCGGCTCATTGCGTTTGCCGCGTTTCGGTACGGGTGCCAGATAGGGCGAATCCGTCTCGACCAGTAGGCGCTCGACGGGGACATTGGTCACCGTCTCGCGCAGCTCATCGGCGGTCTTGAAGGTGATAATGCCCGATATGGATATATAAAGACCCAATTCCACCGCCACCGACGCCAATTCTGGGCCACTGGAAAAGCAGTGGATGACGCCCGGAAAGGCGCCTTTTGCGTGCTCATCGCGGAGAATACGGATCATGTCATCGTCCGCGTCACGCGCATGAACAATAATCGGCAACCCGGTTCGCCGTGAAGCCTCAATATGGTTGCGGAAGCTGGTTTCCTGACGCTGGCGGGGGCTGTGTTCATAGAAAAAATCCAGTCCCGTTTCACCAAAGGCCACGACCTTCGGATCAGCGGCCATCGCCATCAGTGTCTCGGCCGCCGTTTCCGGCTCTTTTTCGGCATTGTGAGGATGGATACCGACCGTGCACCACATATTCGCGTAGCGCCGCGCAACATCGCGAACTTGGTCAAACTTGGTCACATGCGTGCAGATCGTCAGCATGTAATCGATACCGGCGTCGCCGGCGCGCGCAACCACGTCGTCCAATTCGTCCTCGAAGTCGGGAAAATCGAGATGGCAATGACTGTCAACCAGCATCACTTGACCACATCTATCAATATTTCAATGCTCATGCGTCCACGTTACTTAGGCGTTGAGCGCCGGAAAATCCAGCTATCCGCATCAATTCAGATAGCGCGGCCTTGTTTACGGTCTCTCGGCATCGACGATGCGTTATGATTATGCCAACCACGCTGAACCATGGGCAGGCGCCGTCGGTGCCTATCCTGAGCCCTTTTGGACCAACTGTGAGTTGTTAATGTAAAATAAGTTTATTCATCTTCCTGGTAGCGCGGGAACACGCCCGACGGCGCCGGAAGACCAGCGCCCGGCGCCAAGGTATCGTCCATCCGGCTAAAGTCCCGGCTGTCGTCGGCGACACCCAATTGATCCAACAGTCGGGCCGACGCCGCCGGCATGAACGGCTGGGTGATGATGGCCAGTCGCCGGATGACATCGCCGAGGACATAAAGCACGGTAGCCATGCGAGCCGGATCGTCCTTGCGCAGTTTCCACGGTGCCTGGCCGTCGACGTAGGCATTGGCGGCGCGGATCACGGCCCAAACCCCCTCTAAGGCCT
>CAZQPC010000545.1:0-2362 GCA_964595005.1 uncultured Magnetovibrio sp. | reverse complement strand
TTATACCTACGCTTGGCAGGGCACCAGAGCGCCGAGGCGTTTGCCCATGCATGGCGTCCAGGTTGGTGTCGGTCGGGATACCCACTATGTCCTGAGCGATGACGGAAAATTAATCGGCTTTCGCGATGCCCCGGCAAGAACCCGGACATTGATGACCGGGGTGGCAACGTTTGCCGCCGGCGATAGCGGTGTCTTGGCAATCAAGAAGGATGCGACACTGTGGAAAGTTCACGGCTTCGCCGGCGAACAACAAAAAATCGCAAACGACGTTGTCACCGCCGCCATCGGTGACGGCGCCAACTACTTCGTCACCACCGCCGGGGATCTGTTCGTCCGTGGCGCGGCCCACCGAGGCCAGTACGGAGACGGCGAACTTCAGGCGAGCCAGAAATTCGTCCAGACCGCCCAGAACGTGGCACACATCTCCGCCCACACGGGCCATGCCATTCTGTTAAAGGCGAGCGGCGACGTCTTCGGCACCGGCGGCAACATATATGGCCCCGTCGGCAAGCATGGGCTGGGCGACAAGGCCGTGCGATGGAGCAAAATCGCGGCCGGCGCCATTGCCGTCGCCACGGGATCGTCGCACAGCGTGGCGATCCGGCGGGACGCCACCTTGATCGCCTGGGGCAGTGAATACGGCACCGATCCAGTCGTGGTGTTGCGCGACGTTACGGCTGTTGCCGCCGGGTCTTTTACGACCATCGCGCTGAGATCGGACGGCTCGCTTTGGCAATGGGGCCGCGGGCGGGCGCCGCGGCGGGTCAATCTGAAGTAAGGATCAGACGGCGTCTTTCAAAAGCCCGCCAAGCCGGCGGATACCGTCTTCGATCATTTTTTCACCGCATTGGGTAAAGCTCAGACGCAGGGTGTTGGCGTTGGAGCCATCGGCGAAGAACGCCCTGCCCGGCACGAAAGCCACCCGCTGGGTTTCCAATGACGTTGCCAATAAGCCAGCGGCATCCAAAGAAGCCGGCAAGGTCAGCCAGATAAACATGCCGCCCTCGGGCCGGGTCCAGGTGACGCCGCCCGGCATGTGGCCTTGCAAACACCCCAGCATATGATCGCGGCGGGCGCGGTAGGTCTTGCAAATCTTTTCAACCTGTTGATCGAACATGGATCGCGCCACCTCATGGATCGCCATTTGATTGATCGTCGGCGAATGCAGATCGGCGGCTTGTTTCATCAAAACAAGCTTGCTGATCACTTCCTTTGCCGCGCACACCCAGCCGACCCGCAGGCCCGGTGACAGGGTCTTCGAAAAGCTGCCGCAATAAAGCGTCCGCGTGTTCTCAATATGCCCGTTGCGCTCAATATCCAGGGCCAGGATCGGCGGAATGGCCTCACCGTCATAGCGCAGGGATTGATAGGCGGCATCTTCGATAATGGCGATGTCCAAGGCGCCGGCCAGGTCGAGCAGCGCCTCACGCGCCGCGCGGTCCAGCGTCTCTCCCGTCGGATTGGCAAAATCAACGGACGCGTAGGCGAACTTCACGCGGCCGCCCTTCGCCGCGGCGGTCTGGGTATAATCCGCCGCCGGCCGGTTGCCATTGGCGATCAGGCGGTCGTAATTCGGCTCATACGCGTTGAAAGCGCCCAGCGCCCCCATGTACGTGGGCCAAGTGACCAGCGCCGTATCGCCGGGCGACAGGAACAACTTGCCGAGATGGTCCAGGGCCTGCTGCGAACCCGACGTAATGAGGATGTTATCGATGCCGCAGGGAACGCCGAGCGTCGCCATTTGTCCGGCAATCCATTCACGCAACGGCGTATAACCTTCACTCACCGAGTATTGCAACGCGCCGGCGTGGCTGTCCTTGGACAGAATATCACTAAAAGCGCGCTGAAATTCCTCGCGAGGGAACAGCGCCGGATCGGGAATGCCGCCGGCAAAGGAAATGATATCCGGCTGATCCAGAAGCTTCAGCAATTCCCGGATTTCGGAGGCTTTCATGCGCGACGACCGCGACGCAAGCACGCTTTCCCAATTCATGACCGGCGGCTCCTAGGACGACGGGGAAGCGCCAATAATGCACGCGGAGAAATTTAAGTCAATAATACTGACCTATTTTTAAGCCCATCATGCGATCACATATCATCCCAGTCGAAATCCCGCATGCGCTCGCCTTCCAGGCAGCGGCTGCGTTCGCCGCTGCTGACGGTGGCCGGGATCAGGCGCGGTATTAGCGGTTGGCGGCCGGCGATTTCCAAGATCAGTTTGCGCCGGATGGCACGGGCGAAGTCGTTGAAGCCGTGCGCGACGACGATGAACGCGCCGGTGCCGCCGATCACGCAGTCGCGGTAATAGCCGTCCAGGTCCTTCATGGGCAGGCGCCCGTAGCGGCTCGGCCGGCCGTTGATG
>CAZQPC010000544.1:0-2363 GCA_964595005.1 uncultured Magnetovibrio sp. | reverse complement strand
GGCCCTGATCCATCATCCGCACGTCCATTGCATCGTGCCGGGCGGTGGCATCTCGCCCGAAGGAACGTCGTTTCGCGTAGCTCAAAGCCCTTTTTGCGAAAGGCGAGATCCTGGTTCAAATCCAGGCGGGCGCACCCTTTTTCACCTTTCGCCTCTCCATTGTGCGACGGATTCACCGCCGCCCGAAATCAACCTGGCAATGCCAGGGCCGGCTGGATATTTTTTTACCCCGCCCGTGGGGCGGTCCCGTTGGACCTTTGAGGACGTGGCGCAGATGAGTTGCAATACCATTAAAGACCTGGTTGATGGCGATTACACCGTTCACGCGGTTTGTCTCGATTGCGACGATAACGCCGAGGTCAGCCTGGCCAAGGCTCCGGCCGACATGACCGTGCCTCATATGCGCGAAAATCTTGTTTGCGGTGAATGTAATAGCTCGAACACCGACATGAAGATTTTTCCAAAAGTGACGCCTGACGGCTACCACTGACGCCGGCCACGGCCGGCGGTTCATTTGTTCCGACGAGCCCCGGTCCCGTTTGTCTTGGTTGGTCCCGGTGAAACGCCGCGGGGGCCTTCGGCCGTTTACCCGCCGGCCGGCGTGTCATCGTCTGCGTTTTGTTGATCGCGGATGAACCGCGAAGTTTCCCAAGTCCCAGCTTAACCGAACGGCTCGGCCGAACATCAAGGCCCTGGCCCCTCCCTGCCCGCTCCGTTCGCTGCGCTCCCGTGTTGGTCGGGGTTCCCGTCTTCGACGGCCAGAACCTTGATCGCCTCGCCTTATCGGTCTTCACGCCCTGGCCGCTTCGCGGCTTGAAGAAGGGCGCTCGCCGCTTGGCAGGAAAACATGCGCGATTGGTAGAGAAGGATTTAAGGAAATGCAGAAGACAAAATTTCAGGTGTACGTGCCGTCAAACGAATGGGCCGTCCATGAGGTCGAAGCCATAAGCCGAACGGCTGCCATCGATGACGTGATGGAACACCAGCACGGCAAGCACGACCCGGCGAAGGTCATCCAATTGGATACCGGCGAAACCACCTTTGCAGAACGTAAGGAGGGTTGAGCCGTGAAACTGACCAGGGAACAGACCCGCAATCATGAAGCGGCTTGCGCCGTTCTCGCTCAGGACACGTTGAGCGATGACGACAGGGAATTCGTTTTCACCCACTGGCACGAAGGGGCGACACACCTAAACGGCAAGGCCGGGGCGCACTTTACGCCCTTGGCCCTGGCCTACGATATGGAATTCGATTTCAGAGGCCGCCGCATCATTGATCTATGCGCCGGCATCGGGGTTCTCTCGTTCGTCGCCGCCATGCGGGCGCGGCACGGTTACGACGAGATCACGCCGGAAATCGTCTGTATCGAGATCAACCCCGCCTATGTGGAGATCGGGCGCAAGCTGGTACCCGAAGCCACCTGGATTTGTGGCGATGCCCTGGACCCCGAATTGTTGGGCTCGTTGGGGCATTTCGATTGCGCTTTCGGTAATCCGCCCTACGGCAAATCCCGGAGCGGTCACACCGCGCCGCGTTATGGCAACGGCAACCATTTTGAATATCAGGTGATCGACGCGGCGAGCGATATCGCCGACTACGGGACGTTTCTCATTCCACAGCAACGCGCCCCCTTCACCTACTCGGGACGCGCCGACAACCGCCACCCCGACAACCCGGCTTATGAGCGGTTTTCCGACGCAACCGGGATCACCATGGACGCCGGCATTGGCGTTGATACCGAGTTTTACAAAGACGAATGGAAAGACGTGAAACCGATTTGCGAAATCGTTTGTTGCGATTTCATGGACGCCCGCGACATCCGCCGACCGGCGCAAAGCGATCTATTCACCACCGAAGCCGCCTAACCCTGAACCGCTGAAAACGGAGATTGAAACCATGCCTATCAAGTCAAAATTGTTGATCGTTATCGAAGGGGGAATTGTTCAAGACATCGTATCCCCGGACCCTGAGTTGTTCCGTGACGTGGAAGTAATCTCAATCGATTACGACACCGAAGGCGCATGCCCCGAAGACGTTTTTCAGATCGAGCAAAGCGAAGGTGACGTTTCAACCGCTTATTGCGGTTGGCGTGACGTGACCCGCGTCACCATCGATCACGAAAAACTCAGCCAAGTCATGATGGAGCGCTGAACAATGCAAATGAACAAATATGACGCTTGCCGGATGCTCGGATTGTCCGGCGAAATTACGCCCGAAATCGTCAAAGCGGCTTACCGCTCATTGTCCCTCAAATATCACCCGGACGTTAACCCCGCAGGCGCGGACATGATGAAGATGATCAATGCCGCCCGTGATGCCCTGGACGGCATCACGGAGACCATAGAGCCGGGTTCCGGGGGCGA
>CAZQPC010000543.1:0-2367 GCA_964595005.1 uncultured Magnetovibrio sp. | reverse complement strand
CATCTGCAACCGGCTGTTGGATCATATCGAAGCGTTTTGCCGACGGGTGCCCTATGCGCACCTAATCCTGCCGACGTCCGAGGTTCAGGGCGCGGCCCTGGCCACCTACCGGGCCCGCGGCTACGCCCAGGTGCGCGAAGAGGTCGCTGAATCTCCGTCCACAAAAACCATCGGCGGCGGCGTTCGGCGGTTTCATTTCGCCAAAAACCTTTCAGCGGACGCATAGCCGCTGGCCTTCTGCCGCGAACTCACGGCTTCGTGTCATCTTGTGGTCAGCAAGACCCCGTAGAACGGACAAAATGGCAGCGCCCCGACTACAACAGGGCACGGACATCGTGATTTCACGGGAACACCATCATGCGTATGAGCATCGTCAAGCAGGTTGGCATCGGCAATGCCGGCCAACTCATTGGAATCATCGCCCTGCTTTTTGCTTTTTGGGGCACTAACGCTAGTTTTAACGGCATCCAAAAACAGCTCCACGCCAGCGGCGAGAGGACCTCGGCGCACATTGACGAAATGACCCGTGCCTTCAATGAAGCCCTGGATTCAGTTGCCGCCGCCGTCGCCGCCGGGGGCGAAGCACGGATCGGTGCGACCATGGCGGCATCAAAGGCCCGGATTTCGACCGCCAATGAAGCCTTTCACACGGCCCAAAAGGACGACACGGGCGCCGTCGAAATGCTTGTCAAAGGTGCCATTGCCATCGGCATTTGGACGATGATCGGCCGCGTTGTCTGGCAGTTGCTGGTTCTCGGCTACTTCATGGCGGTCGCCCAGTTCAGCCTGAAACGGCCGATCACCAACATCATCAACGCCGCGGCGCGGCTCGCCGACGGTGCCCTGGATGTGGACATTCCCCACACGGACCGGGGTGATGAGATTGGCCAGATGGCGACCGCCCTGGAACAATGGAAAGATAACGCCATTGAACGCAAGACGCAGCGCGATCAGCAGGTTGAGGCCGAACAGCGGGCCGATGCGGAACGTCTGCGGCACAGCTTCACGATGGCTGATGACCTCAAACAGGTGTCCGGCCGCGCCACCCATCAAGTCAAACAGGCTTCGGCGGTGATGGGCACCACGGCCAATGAAATGCGCTCCGTAGCCACCCGCAGCAGCGAGCAGGCCAGCCAGGCGGCACAAGCGGCGGCGGCGGCGCAGCAAGATGTCAAGACGACCACCGAGGCCCTGGGCCAGGTTTCCGCGTCCATGGCAGAGATCAATGAACAGGTGACGGATACCAGCACCGTGGCATCGGAAGCGGTGCGCGAAGCCGCCGAGGCGGGTAGCCTGATCGAGGAATTGCACCGCACCACGGGGGAAATCAGCAAGGCCGGTGAAATCATTCAGGAAATCGCCGAGCAAACGAACCTGTTGGCGCTCAATGCCACCATCGAGGCGGGGCGCGCCGGTGACGCGGGCAAGGGGTTTGCCGTCGTCGCCAGTGAGGTCAAACAGCTGTCGTTGCAAACGGCCAACGCCACCGAATCGATCGGCAACCAGGTCAGGGCCATTGAGAAATCCACGGGCGGTGCCGTCGATATCCTGCGCTCCATATCCGAAACCATCGGGCGGATCGACAATTCGGCGACCAATGTCGCCGCCGCCATGGATGAGCAGACCCGGACCATCGGTGAAATTTCCCGGAAAATGGACAGTGCCGCGGCGGAAGTTGAACACGCCGCCGAGAGCATCCGTTCGGTCACCGATGACGCGGCCAACACCCGCGAACTGGCCGACAAGGTCAACGAGACGTCCCAGAGCCTGACCGTCGAGGTCGACAATTTCGGGCGCGAAGTGGAACGCGGCATTGACGAAACGTCAGGGCAAAAACGCCAGCACCCGCGTCATCAGGCGCCGCTGATCGCCACCGTGTCCGTTGCCGGGACGGCGTACGACGACTGTCAGGTGCGCAATCTTTCCATGGGCGGCGCGAACCTGGAATTGCATGGCGTGGCCACCCGCGAAGGCATGGATATCGTCATCGATATGGAAGGCATGGAACAAATCGTCGGCCATCTGGTGCGCGACGGCGAAGACGGCGGCTTGCCGGTGAAGTTCAAGGAGACCACCGCCGAACACCAATCGGCCATCCAGCGGGTGATTGCAGAGGCCCACTACGCGACCGTCGATTGAGCGCCCGGTTGGCGGTTCGGGCAAATTGACGCCACGTTGACCAATGAACTTGCGGGTCTGGCGCCGACGTTTGAAAATATGGCGGTAATTTTCCGGACAAGGACGGAACCGTGCTGCAGGTGTCGGGAGGCCTACCGACACGGGTGCGTTTCGTGTTTGACGGGAACCTCGACTCGGATGAGTACTTGTTCCTGGTCGCGACGCCCGACGCCCTACGACGCTATCCCT
>CAZQPC010000542.1:0-2374 GCA_964595005.1 uncultured Magnetovibrio sp. | reverse complement strand
AGTTCCGCAGCCGTTACAATTTGCGCGCCCGGATTGCCGACATCAGCCATATTCGGGATCTTGGATTGGATATGGAACCGTTCTCCGGCAACTACATTCAAGGGGCCATCGACGCGGCAATCGAATTTACGGTGCTCGACGATGTTGATCGGCGCTTGAAGGTGAAAGCCGATATCACCGATGCCAGCCTTGCCGCGCCGGCCTTCGGTTGGGCGAAACCGAAAGGCGCCAAGGGGGAAGCCATTGTGGAGATGTCCCTGGCCCGCGATCTGGTTGTCGATATCCCCGAATTCAGCGTCAAGGCCGGCGACCTGACGGTCATGGGCCAGGCCAAATATGCCCTCGATGGGACCGGCCTGGAACGCATTGATTTCAAGAAGATCGCCTACGGCCGCACGGACATGAACGGTGCCCTGATCCCCAGGTCCGACGGCACCTGGGAGGCCGGGTTCCAAGGTGAAAGTTTCGACCTGTCTCCCATGTGGGCGGATGTCCTGGCAAAATCCACGGACGAAACCGACGGCAACGACGGATTGCTTGAGCGACTGACGTTGGCTGTTGAATTGAAGACGGTTTGGCTGGACGACAAGACGGCCCTGCGCGACGTCTCAGGCACCTTTGCCCGAGACCAGGAAATTTGGCGGACCGTTCTTTTAAGCAGCAAGGTTTCCGGCGGTGCGACGTTTGATCTGGACATCCAGCCCGACGCCGACGGCAATCGCCGGCTTGTCATGAATTCCGACAATGCGGGGGAAATTTTCAGGTTCCTGGAACTGTATCCGAACATGGTCGGTGGCAAGTTGCATGTCACCGGGACCTATGACGATGCGGCGCCGGGACAGCCCTTAACCGGATTGATCGCCGTTTCGGACTACCGCATTGTCAATGCACCGGTCCTGGCCCGGCTTCTCAGTATCATGTCGTTGACCGGAATTCTCGACGCCCTGGAAGGCGACGGTCTGGCCTTTCGTGACTTGAATGTGCCGTTCCAATTGAATGAAGGAACGTTCTCCATGAAGGATGCCCGGGCCAGCGGTACATCCTTGGGATTCACGGCCACCGGCAAAGTGTTCCGCCATGCCGACGTGGTCAATCTGGAAGGCACGGTCATCCCCGCTTACGCCTTGAATTCGGCCTTTGGCAGAATCCCCTTGTTGGGCGATATTCTGACCGGCGGCGAGAAGGGCGGCGGCGTCTTTGCCGCCACTTACACGATGACCGGACCGATGGAAGAACCGGTTGTCTCGGTCAACCCCCTGTCGGCGCTGGCGCCCGGTATCCTGCGCAATGTTTTCGGCATTTTCGGCAAAGCCGGAAAGCAGCCCTCATTATTGGGCGGTGAAGACGAACAGGCGCCGCAACTTCAATAAAGCCGCCCGACCGCGCGGACGTTTCAACGGCATTCGCCGGCGCCCTCGTTCAGAAGGACGAACGCCAACTGATGGGGTTTGCGCCCATAGGGCGGCAGCTGCGCGGTAATCGTCACGGCGGGATGATCAAGGGCCAGGCCGGTTTTCAAGGCGCTGGCGTTGGCGGTCCGGATGGTCGCCGATTTCGGTTCCTTGGCGCCGCGCACGGGCCAGACGATCAAACATTGCCCGGCCGGGTGTTTCCGGGGCGCGATAACCTTCGGGTGTTTGGCACTGACGACACGGGAATCCTTGAATTGGACGCGAAAATTCCCAGCCAAGGGGTCGCGGTGAAAGTAGGCGAAAATGGTCCCCTGTTTGAAGCCGGCGTTGCGGATTTTCTGGGCGAAGGTGGCGTAGGGGATGTGATCTTCGCAGTGCCCGCAGACAAGCGGTTCCAACAGGTACTTTCCGATCAGCGTGCCGATGAGGGCCACGCCGGCAAGCGACACGATGGCCGCGAACCGCTGAATTTCCTTGTCCCGGAAGGCCGGCCCGTAGCGCAGAAAGAAATAGGGGACCAGGGGAATGAGCACGAACATATAGTGAGAGCGAAGGCGGTCTGATTGGATAATGGCGATGGCGATGGCCGCCAATCCGACCAGAACGAAAAACAACCGCTGGAACAGCTGCACGGGCACCGCGCGCTCGGCCGTCACGGCCGGCGGCCGGCGGACGGCCTTCCAGAAAACGGCCAGCCACAAGACCCAGAGCGGCACCAGGAATCCGACGATTGAGACAATCAGCCGGAACATACCCTTGCCGATCCGGCGGGCATTGTCCGAAAGGCTCAGTTCGGTTTCACCACGAACCAGGTGGCCCGACGGCGCATGCTCCAACAGCCATTGCAACTGCGGCACCAGAACCGGCAGCGTTAAAAGCACGCCGAACACCAGCCATGGCGAAAGCAGCCGGCGGCGCAGATCTTGGATCGTCATGGCCGCCACCAACAGGGCAACGGCGAA
>CAZQPC010000541.1:438-2383 GCA_964595005.1 uncultured Magnetovibrio sp. | reverse complement strand
CGTCAGCGCCAGTCGCGCATCCTCATCCGGCAGGGGGGCCGGGTCATTTTGGGTCAGCCGTTTGATAAAGTCGCCGAACATGCCCTAGATATATGCCGGAGATTTCGGAACGCAAAGGGGGTGACCGATCAAATATTCAAACAAGGCGCGAAATGTCGCGTGCGGCGCGTACGAAATCCTTGAACAAGGGGTGTGGCTCAAATGGTTTTGATTTCAGTTCGGGATGAAACTGAACCCCAATGAACCAGGGATGATCTTTCCATTCGACAATTTCCGGCAAGCGGCCATCGGGTGACATGCCAGAGAAAACCAGACCCTGTTCTTCCAGCTTTTGACGATACTTGGTATCTACTTCGTAGCGATGGCGATGGCGCTCTTCGATATCGGTTGATCCATAAATTTTTGCCACTCTGGTGTCCTTGCCAAGAGTCGCCGAATAGGCGCCGAGCCGCATGGTGCCACCCTTGTCGTCGCCCAATGCCCGGTTGACCGTGTGGTTTCCCTGTATCCATTCCTTTAGGTGGTAAACCACCGGGGTATAGCGTTTTTTCCCGGCCTCGTGATCAAATTCCTCTGATCCGGCATCCGGTAATCCGGCCATATGTCGGGCCGCTTCGATGACGGCCATTTGCATGCCCAGACATATGCCCAGATAGGGAACCTTTTTTTCGCGGGCAAACTCGGCCGCCTTGATCTTGCCTTCGGTGCCACGTTCGCCAAAACCACCGGGGACCAGAATTGCGTGAAAGCCATCCAGATGCGGCGCGGGATCGTCGTGTTCGAAAATCTCGGCATCTACCCATTCAACTTTGACCTTGACGCGGTTTGCCATGCCGCCGTGGGTCAGCGCCTCGGCGATGGATTTATAGGCGTCCTCAAGCTGGGTATATTTTCCGACAATGGCGATGCGTACTGTGCCCTCGGCATTGTGAATGCGATCTTCGACGTCAACCCAGCGCCGCATGTCAGGTTCAGGTGCATCATCAATGCTAAAGGCGCGCAAAATAGCCAGATCCAGCCCGACCTTGTGATACGCCAGCGGTGCTTCGTAGATGGATTTCAGATCATAGGCGGGGATCACCGAATCTTCGCGGACATTGCAAAACAGGCCGATTTTGGCCCGCTCCTTGGCCGGAATAACGTGTTCTGACCGGCATACAAGTACGTCCGGTGCAATGCCGATCGAGCGCAGTTCTTTCACCGAATGCTGTGTCGGTTTGGTTTTCAATTCGCCAGAGGCGGCGAGATAGGGCAACAGCGTGAGATGCATGAAAACACAGTTGCCGCGCGGCTGTTCCTGCGCAAATTGCCGGATCGCTTCGAAAAATGGCAGGCCTTCGATATCGCCGACCGTTCCGCCGATTTCGCAGAGCATGAAATCGACTTCATCTGCACCGATCGAGATAAAATCTTTTATCTCATTGGTTACGTGCGGGATCACTTGGATGGTCTTGCCCAGGTAATCGCCACGCCGTTCCTTTTCCAAAACGGTGGAATAGACCCGACCTGAAGACACGGAATCTGTGTTGCGGGCCGCCACCCCGGTGAAACGTTCATAGTGTCCGAGGTCCAGATCGGTTTCTGCGCCATCGTCGGTGACGAATACTTCGCCGTGTTCAAACGGGCTCATGGTGCCGGGATCGACGTTCAGGTATGGGTCCAGTTTACGCAGCCGTACCGAATATCCGCGGGCTTGCAGGATCGACCCAAGTGCCGCCGAAGCCAAGCCCTTGCCAAGTGACGATACCACGCCACCGGTGATGAATACGAAACGCGCCATTTAGCGGAATGCCCCCGTGAAACTTGACCAATTCGGTGAATAATGCGGCGCAAAAAACCGCGTAATCACGGGATTTGACAGGTAACAGATTCGCCAAACATGCGCAACCAAGGCGCAACATAAAGCGGCAATAATTTGGGTGCAGACTATTTGTGGTAGATGCCC
>CAZQPC010000541.1:0-428 GCA_964595005.1 uncultured Magnetovibrio sp. | reverse complement strand
CGCCGGTGGCTGCGCCAGAGATCCATCGTTGGTTCCGGGGGGCAACAAATCGTCGCCACCGGGCACAGCGGGAGCGGGCTGTTGGCTTGGGGCCGCACCCAGACGATCGACAACCGAACTGTTGGCGGAATTCTTGGCGGCGATAATGGTCAAAGTAATTGACGTTGCGATGAATGCCACCGCAAACACCCAGGTCAGTTTTCCAAGGGCCGTTGCAATACCGCGCGACGAAACGGCGCCGCCGCCGCCACCGCCACCCATGCCCAACCCGCCGCCTTCCGAGCGCTGCAACAATACCACACCAATCAGGCACAATGCCAAAATCAGGTGTATGACCAGAACAACGTTTTCCATTGGAACCTACGGTTGATTGAACGAGCAGTATCTAAAACCTGCGCCCAAATGCTGCAACCCCAAAAGGTTATTTA
>CAZQPC010000540.1:0-2392 GCA_964595005.1 uncultured Magnetovibrio sp. | reverse complement strand
GACACGCCGTTGACGAGACACGGGAAGCCAAGGGCCACGCCGGCGGACGCGAACCGGGCGCGCGGCCAATATGCGACCAGCGCCCAGCCTTACTGGCGGGTCGGTACCCTCAACCAGGCCCTCAGCGCCGCCTGCCGGCGCCAAGAATTCGGACAAAGCCACCACCACCTGCGGACCATCGGTTTCGTCGGCGGTCAGGGGCGTGCCGTCACCGGCATCGCGACCAGCACCTGGAATCTTTACGACCCGAGCGGCTTGGCGCAACCAAACATGACCTATCACTTCTTCAATCAGGGTTATTCCGACTGCAAGGTTTACGTATCACCCATTCCCCGTCGGACCCGATAGGCCTTTCCGGACTTCGATATGACTGACTTTGACGGCGTCGTCGATCTATGGCCGACGAAACTGTTGCGCCGCCGATTGGCCGATTTCGAAGAGCCGAACCGGGCGCTGCTGAAATTGATCCGCGACATGGAGAAGACCAACCGGAACCTGACCACGGATTATCGCGACAACAATCTGCTCAATCAGGACCGTCCCGGCGCCAACTGGCTGCGCGAAGAGGTCAACGGCTCGGTCATCCAATATCTGCAAACCATCGGCATCGGCTATCCCGTGGACTGGCAAATCCATGCCTGGGCCAACGTCAACCGCATGGGCGATTATCACGATCTGCACAATCATCCGCATTGCTATCTTTCGGGCACTTATTACGTCAAAGTCCCGACCGAAAACGAGGCCGGCGGACGCCGTGACCTACGGCCCAACCGCATCACCTTCTACGACCCCAGGCCGGGTGTGAATATGGTGTCGATCAAAAACGATCCCTACATTGATCCGGAATTCACCGTCATGCCGGAACCGGGATTGTTGATGCTGTGGCCCGCCTTTCTCAATCACTTCGTCCATCCGAACCTGAGCAAGGAGACCCGCGTGTCGATCAGTTTCAACATCATTTTGAAGTGGGCCGATCACTATCTTCCAACACAGGATTAACCGCCATGACAAATAACGCCGCCGCCGCCGTATTCAAGGACCTCCACGAACAGCCCGGAACCTTCGTCATTCCAAACCCCTGGGACCGCGGTTCCGCCCGCATGCTTCGCGCACTTGGCTTCAAGGCCCTGGCGACAACCAGTGCCGGTTTCGATTTCGCCGATGGCCGCAAGGAGGGGACGGCCACCTTGGACGGCGTCATCGACCATTGCCGGATGATCGTCGACGCGACACCGCTGCCCGTCAATGGCGACACGGAGAGTTGTTACGCCGAAACTCCGGAGGGCGTGGCCGAGTCCATTCGCCGATTGGCTGCAACCGGTCTTGCCGGCTGCTCCATCGAGGACGTCGACGTCTATGGCGGGCCGCCGATATATGAGATGTCCCGCGCCGTTGAGCGCGTCGCGGCGGCGGCCGAGGCCGCCGGGAACCTGGGCCGGCCGTTCATGCTGACCGCACGGGCCGAGAATTACCTGCATGGCAATCCGGACCTGGATGACACCATCAAGCGCCTGCAGGCCTATCAAGACGCCGGCGCCGATGTCCTCTATGCGCCCGGGCCGAAAACCCGCGATGACATCCGCGCCCTGGTGACGTCGGTTGATCGGCCTGTCAACATGTTGGCCGGATTACCGGGAATGGATTTAAGTGTTGCGGATTTAACGCATCTTGGCGCCAAGCGGATCAGCATCGGTGCCAACCTGTTCCGAACGGCGTTCGGGGCGGCCTTGCGCGGGGCCCGGGAAATCATGGACGAAGGCACGTTTACCTATGCCGGCAAGGCAGCACCGTTCAATGAAATTAACGCGCTGTTCGACTAAGGCACGTGGCGGGGCCGCGTCCCGCCAAGCCCCATGGAATGGCGGTCGATGGCGGCGGCTTTGACCAAGGCAAAGACCTCCGTACCGGACTGCAGGCCCATGACGGCGACTGATTTACGGGTAATCCGCGCCATTAACGACGTGCCGACATCAATCAGCACGTCTGTTTGCGGCCCGTCGCCTTCGCCGATCTCGACAATCGTGCCTCGCAGAATATTCAGGATGCTTGTCCCGGCCGGCCGCGTCAGGCTCAAGGATACATCGCGGGCACGAACCCGCAGGCGCAGGCGTTCGCCAAGCCCCTGATCCAGCGCCGGTACCCACAACCGCCCGCCGGAAAACGCCAACTCCGTCAGGCCAAAAGTTTTGTCATGGCCGGCGACGGTGACGGAAAACACCGACCCCGCTTCATGACGGCCCGTCAGGGGCCGCAAATCAAGGCGGCTCATGATCTCATCCACGGGGCCGGCGGCAACGGTCTGGCCGTGATCAAGAATGACCATGGTGTCGGCCAGGCGCACCACTTCATCAATGGCGTGAGAGACATAGACAATGGGTATTCCGACATCGTC
>CAZQPC010000539.1:0-2434 GCA_964595005.1 uncultured Magnetovibrio sp. | reverse complement strand
CAAGGCCGGGGTATTGGCGACCGCCCTCGACGCGGCCACGGAAAAATTCCTCGATACCAACAAATCACCCAGCCGCAAGGTCGGCGAGTTGGACAATCGGGGCAGCCACTTCTATCTGGCCACGTATTGGGCCGAAGCGTTGGCGGCCCAGGACGAAGATGCAGACATGAAAACGCACTTCGCCCCCATCGCCAAGCAACTGAAGGCCAATGAAGACACGATCGTTGCGGAATTGAACGGCGCCCAAGGCAGTGCCGTCGATCTGGGTGGCTACTACAAACCAGATCCGGCGAAACGCGAAGCCGCCATGCGGCCAAGCGCGGCCCTGAACGCCATATTCGCCTGAACGCCTGCAAGCCAACTGATTGAAGGGGGAGCCGATGGGTCCCCCTTTTTTGTTGGCCACTGTCCCGATCTTGATGCCTTCCGGCATCTGTCGGAAAATAATCGTCGAGGTGCGAAAGGAACGGTCATGGCGCTAATGAATATTCTCAACAAGAACCCAGTGTGTGACCGTCTGGGCATCCGCTACCCGATCTGCCAAGCCGGTATGTATCAAGTAGCCTACGGCCAATTGGCGGCGGCGGTGTCGAATGCCGGCGGGCTTGGCGTATTGGGTTCGGCTTTCATGGACCCCGAAGATTTACGCCGCGAAATTCGGTTGGTGAAGGAACTGACGGACAAGCCCTTCGGCGTCGACATCCTGTTCGCCGAAGTCAGCGGTGACGACACCACGGCCAGCGGTTACACCCGCCAAGTTGAAGACCATATCGCCGCGACCTTTGAAGAAGGCGCCCAGGTGCTGGTTTCCGGTCTTGGTAACCCGGGCCGTATCGTTGCCGATGCCCATGCCCGCGGCATGACGGTCATGTCCTTGGTCGGCAACGTCCGCCAAGCCGTCACGGTGGAGGCGGCGGGCGTTGATGTGGTCATCGCATCGGGGCACGAAGGCGGCGGTCATGTGGGCCGGGTCGGCACCATCGCCTTGATCCCCAAGGTGGTCGACAGCGTCAACATTCCGGTGCTTGCCGCCGGCGGCCTGGCTGACGGGCGCGGATTAGTGGCCTCATTGGCCTTGGGCGCGCAAGGTGTCTGGATGGGAACCCGCTTCATCGCCACCCGGGAAGCGCGCGGCCACGACAACTACAAAAACAAGATCGTCGAGATCGACGAAGACGGCACTGTCGTCACCCGCGCCCATTCGGGCAAGCCGAACCGCATGATCCGCAACGCTTTCACCGATTCATGGATCGGCCGCGAGTCTGAAATCAAACCATTCCCCCAGCAACTGCGTGAGGTCGGCGAAGAAGGCTCCTACCGGGGGCGCATCGAAGGTGACACGGAGATGGGTGTATTGCCGGCGGGCCAGGGCGCCGGATTGATCACCGAAGTGCCGCCGGCCAGCCAGGTGGTGACGGACATCATGAGCGAAGCCCGGGCCATCTTGGAGGGCTGGCAAGACGCCTGAACGCCATGTTGGCTTCGCCGGCGAATTCGCCCTAAAAAGAACCAAACAGCGAAACGACGTTCCCTGGACCGAAGAACCCTACCCGTGCGCCCCTCCTCCGCCCGTCAACCATCCGACCGCCGTGCCATTGTCGCCATGATGGCGGCCTTGTTTGGACTGGCTCTGGCGAACCTCTTCTTGCGCTCGTCCATGGGCGTTCTGGCGCCGGAATTGGCCCGCGATCTGAACCTTTCTCCAGCCCTATTGGGCGCAACGGCGTCGGCGTTTTTCTTCGCCTATGCGTTTTTTCAAATTCCCGGAGGCATGTTATTGGACCGTTTCGGACCGCGCCGGGTGATCGTCTGCCTGTTCCTATTGACGGCGACGGGGACGTTTCTGTTTTCCCAGGCACATTCGGGCTGGACCATGGTGGCGGCGCGAGTGGTCATGGGAATCGGCTGCGCCGCGATATTCCCCGGCGCCTTCATGTTGATCGCCAGATTCTACAGTTCGGACCGGTTGACCAGCGTCGCCGGATTCATGAACAGTTGCGCCATGATGGGTATGTTCCTGGCAACTTTCCCATTGGCATACCTGGTCACCTATATCGGTTGGCGGGAGAGTTTTCAGTTTATCGCCGTGTTGGCGGCAGCGTTGACCGGTCTCGCGTATTTCACCATCCGCGATTGGCCCGACGCCGACAAGGCGGCACCACCGCAATCCAAGGAAACTTTTGCGCAAATCTTCGCCGGCGTGGGCCAGGCACTGCGGACCCGTCACGCCCTGAACATTGCCAGCGGTGGTATCGCGCTGGCGGCGGGCAGCGTCTTTCTGGGAGTTTGGGGCGGCCCCTATCTGAACGACGTGCACGGCCTGGCGGAAACCCAACGCGGTGAGGTTCTCATGTTTATGGCCTTCGCCGGGGTCGCCGGACATTTCACCTTCGGCAAAATGGCCGCCATCCTGAATACCCTGAAAGGGCTGGTG
>CAZQPC010000538.1:0-2436 GCA_964595005.1 uncultured Magnetovibrio sp. | reverse complement strand
AGGCCGGCCAGTTCATGGATGGCCACAAGACGTGGATTGGGCGCGGCTTCGATGACGGCGTCTTTCTGCTGGCCGGCAGCCTGCAGCCCGGCCAAGGGGGCGCCATCATTGCGCACAATTCGACGCAGGCCGACCTGGCAGACCGGGTGAACGGCGATCCGTTCGTCATTGAGAATGTCGTCAGCGCCGAAATCCATGAGATCGCGCCGGCCAGGACCGACGAACGCCTGGCTTTTCTGAACGTCTGAGGGACTTCGATACATGAGTGCAACCTATTTGGCCCCCGACGGCAAACCCCGTTGCCAGTGGTGCGGCGCGACGCCGGAGTATTTGGCTTATCACGACACGGAATGGGGCTTTCCCGTTGATAACGATATCCGTCTGTTCGAAAAAATTTGCCTGGAGGGGTTTCAGTCGGGCCTGAGTTGGCGGACCATCTTGGCGAAGCGCGAAAACTTCCGGGCCGCCTTTCAGGGCTTCGACTTCGACAAGGTGGCGAAATTCACCCAGCGCGACGTCTCCCGTCTGTTGAAGGACGCCGGCATCGTCCGTCATCGCGGCAAGATCGAGGCGACCATCAACAATGCCAAGCGGGCTCGGGAAATGGTTGCCCGTGAAGGGTCGCTGGCCGCCTATTTCTGGCGTCATGAACCGGACCCGAAATCGCTTGGGAAGCCGCAGACCCTATCCACATCTCCGCTATCCGTGGCCATGTCGAAGGATCTGAAAAAACAGGGCTGGAAGTTCGTCGGGCCGACCACGGTGTTTGCCTTCATGCAGGCCATGGGAATGATCAACGACCATGTGGAGGGGTGCGTGACCCGCAAACAGGTCGCGACGGCACGCCAGGCGTTCAAGCGGCCCGGTGTCTCGTAGCCGGTTCAAACAAGTGCCGTCCGGATATGGCGGGCTCACGCAAATGGTGATCGCATGCTATGCTCATGACATGCGACGGTTGATTTTCCTGTTGGCGGTTTTCGTCTTCAATCCGGGCAATGCTGCGGCCGAGGGACCGGACACGAAGCGCCTGCCGCAATTCGACGGCAAGTATGCGCCCGTGCCCGACCCGATTCCTGCAGGATATAAGCGTTGCGTTCGCATTGTGGTTAGGCTGGAGCACCAAAGGAAATGGGGACGATTGCCTGTATTTGATCCTCCAATCAATTCCGAAGATGCGGCGTTGCTGAACCGAACAAGAAAGCGAAATATTGGGCGTTACGAACACTGCCGCGAGTTGAACGCCTAGGGAAAAGCTGGCCCCATCCTATCCCGTCGGCGGATTCTTCGAGCATCTTCGTCTTCGGTTGGCATTCTGCCGATGCGCCGCAGCACCGAATCCGGCCCGTAAATCTTGTTGATGTCGTCGACGGTAAGCTCGTCGTCCCACCCGCGGCCGTTCCAGATGCGGGTCTTGCCGGTTTTTGGATCGCGGACGGTGTGGTCAATGGGCACATGATCGCCGGAGCGATTCGGCGCGGCCTGGGCCTGTTGTCTTGTGGCTTGGCCCATGATGCGCTCGGTCTCGCCGCCGGGCTTCATGATGCCATCCACCTTCAGGCCGTGGGCTTTCTGGAAACCCCTGATCCCATCGAACAGGGGTTGGTCCGGATAGGGGGTCATGCCGTATTTGGGTGTTTTGAAAAAACCGAGGTCATTCAGCGCCTGCTTGGCGTTCTTCACGTCATCGGGATCGTGATTGAAGTCCGCCCCGACGGGGCCGTTCAGTTTGAAGTTCATCATATTGTTCCTTGCCATGGGCACCCGAGATCCGACACCGGAAATGTCTCCGGTTTATGGTTCGTGGCGCGGTTCAAAGAAAAACGGCGGCCCGGATTTCCGGACCGCCGTTCGGTGGGACGCGGGCGCACGTGTCCCACATCTACGCGTACTTATCGCATGCGGTGCATGCACGATTAAGGAATTAATTCAATATAATACTTGAATACCATACATACTAGGCTTATTTAGCAAGTTCGCGATCTGCCCGGTTGGCGGGCTGGCGCGCTATTTACCATTCGAAGAGGACCGCGCGGGCGGGTTGTTGCGGTCCGGCGCGCGGGCTTCCGGGACTGACGGAGACGTTGGGGACGGGCGTGAAGATTAAGCGATTCGGCGACCCCAAGCGCAATGGGGATCGCCGGATCGGCCACCGTGCGTGGGGTCACGTTGGGCGCTATACGGCCAAGTACTTCTCCCGTACCTCGGCATCGGCTTCCAACTCGGCAATGGTGCCCTCGTAACGCATTTCGCCCGATTCGATGATATAGGCGCGGTCCGAGACCAGCTTGGCGAAGTGCAGGTTTTGCTCCGACAACAGCACGGTCAGGCCGGCGGTTTTGAACTCGCCGATGACCTCGGCCATCTTCTCGACAATTACCGGGGCGATGCCTTCGGAGGGCTCATCCAGCAAGATCAGCTTCGGGTTGCCCATCAGGG
>CAZQPC010000537.1:0-2452 GCA_964595005.1 uncultured Magnetovibrio sp. | reverse complement strand
CTAGTTTTCGTCCGGCACGGCGCCGTGGCGGATCAGCCAGCTGTGAACATCCTGCCGTTTTTCGGCGCGGCCTCGAAATTGCAAAAGGTGCGGCTTCTCGGTCTCCAGATAGGTGAAGAACCGCCGCGCATCGTCGTCCGTCGGGGCGTTCGGTTTCCCGGTCCAGGCATCCCACGCCGCAAATATCATGCGCCGGGCTTCGTCGCGTTTGTACATTTGTTGATCCTTTGCGGCGCGGCGATGGCTTTCGTGGCCCGGTAACACAGCCCCTTGGAGGCCCGGCGCCTCAGTGCCCGCCCAAACGCCCTTCCTCTTCCGTCGAGCGGTAGCGATGCTGCAGGGCGATGGCGACCCCCTTGATGCGGGGCAATAGCCAAAGCACCAGAATGGACGCCAAGGGCAGCCAGAGGATGGCATGGACCCAAAGCGATGGTGACCACATAAGCTCCACATAGAAGGCCAAACCGACGACGACGGCGCCGATCACAAGCATCGCCGGGACCACCGGCCCATCGCCAACGTCCGAGCCGGCCAGACCCAGCCCGCACAACGGACAGGCCTCGGCGATTTTCAGATAGCCGGCATAAATACGGCCGGCGCCGCAGCGCGGGCACCGGCCTTTGATCCCTAAGCGGATCAGTTCCCCGGCCGTGCGTTCGGGGAATTCATCGGCCTCTGACATGATTGATCCGATTAGGACGCCGGCACGTAGCCCGAACCGCCCCA
Source organism: uncultured Magnetovibrio sp. (assembly GCA_964595005.1). Classification (GTDB taxonomy): domain Bacteria; phylum Pseudomonadota; class Alphaproteobacteria; order Rhodospirillales; family Casp-alpha2; genus UBA3470. The sequence continues at coordinate 1,726 of CAZQPC010000537.1, read as the reverse complement.
CCAGTAGACACAAACGAACAGGAACAGCCAGACCACGTCAACGAAGTGCCAGTACCAGGCGGCGGCTTCGAAGCCGACGTGCGTATCAGAGGTGAAATGACCCTTCTGGGTGCGGAAATAGCAGACCAAAAGGAACAGCGTGCCGACGATGACATGGAAGCCGTGGAAACCGGTCGCCAGATAGAAGGTCGACGAATAGATGCCGTCCTTGAAGCCGAAGCCGGCATGGATGTACTCGTAAGCTTGCAAGCCCGTAAACATCATCCCCAAAACAACGGTATACGCGAGCCAGGTGCCGCAGCCCTTGCGGTCGCCGTGCATGATTTTGTGGTGGGCAACGGTGACGGTGGCGCCGGAGGAGAGCAAGATCAGCGTGTTCAGAAACGGCACGCCGAAGGCTTCGAAGGGGACCACGCCGGCCGGCGGCCACATGTCGTGGGCGGTGCGGCTGATCAACGGCACCGTGGCGTCGAAATAGGCCCAGAAGAAGGCGAAGAAGAACATCACTTCGGAGGTGATGAACAGGACCATGCCAACCCTGAGGCCGTGTTTGACCGTACTTGTATGGTCGACGTGGCCTTCGGCTTCGGAAATCACGTCCTTCCACCAGACATACATGACAAACAGCATCAGCGACGTGAACCCCAGGAAGGGGAAAATGGGGCCGCCTTGCATGAACAGAATACCCATCGTCGCCATGCCCAAAGCCGCAATGGAGCCGACAAACGGCCACTTGCTGGGGCTGACGAGATGATAGGGGTGGTTGCTTTCCGAGCTAGCCATGAAGGGTCTCCATTATAGTCGCTAACGAGTTAGCCTTTATTGCGTTTCTTGAGGGCCGCCGCGGCCGCGGATTTATCCGCGGATTTATCTTCGGTCTCGGCGGGATAGAAGGTATAGGACAAGGTGATCGTCTTGATGTCCCTGGTGTTGGGGTCGTTGTAGATTTCCGGATCGACGAAGAACTCCACCGGCATATCCATCACTTGGCCGGCCGTCAGGGTCTGCTCCGTGAAACAGAAGCAGTCGATTTTGGAAAAATACTGGCCGGCCTTCATGGGGGTGACGTTAAACGCCGCCGTCCCCGTCAGTGTTTCGCCGCTGAGGTTCTCCGCCTCAAAAAAGGCCATGGTCGGCTCACCCAGGCGGACCGACAATTTTGACTGTACGGGCTTGAACCGCCAGTTCAGGGCGGGGTTCGTATTGGCGTCGAAGCGGATCGCAATCTTGCGCTCCGAGATGGTCGCCGGGGCGGCGGTGGCGACCTGCGTCTGGCCGCCGTAACCGGTGACCTGACAGAACAGCTGATAGAGCGGCACTGAGGCATAGGCCAGGGCAACCATACCGGCGACCAGCCCACCCAGAGCCAGGGCCATCTTCCGGTTGCTCTTGGCGTGGTTTGCCATGATCCGATTTGATCCCCGTTCCGGCTTACTCGGCCGGCGCCTTGCCGGTCATGTCGGGCAGCACTTCGTGGGTATGCCACGGTGCCGGCGAGGCGACCGTCCATTCCAGCGTCGTAGCGCCTTCGCCCCATTCGTTGTCCGCCGCCTTCGGTCCGGAGAAAGTGCGCCACACGACGATGAAGAACAGCAACGTGCCGACGGCGGTGATCAACGCACCGATGGAACTGACATAGTTCCAGCCTTCATAGGGTGCCGGATAATCGGGAATACGCCGGGGCATGCCGGCGAAACCGGAGAAGTGCGGCGGGAAGAACAGGACG
>CAZQPC010000536.1:0-2462 GCA_964595005.1 uncultured Magnetovibrio sp. | reverse complement strand
AGCGTCCTGCGTCTGGGCCATTCGGAATACCAGTTGTTGCAGTTTCACTTCCACAGCCCCAGCGAAAACACCGCCGGCGGCAAGCCCTATGACATGGAGGTTCACTTCGTTCACAAGGACCAAAACGGTCATTTGGGCGTGCTGGGCGTGTTCATGAAAAAGGGCCTCCACAATGTCGCCCTGGGCAAGATTTGGGCGCATCTGCCGACCAAGGCCCATGGCGAAATGAAGGTTAAGGACGTCGTCATCAATGGCCGCGACCTTTTGCCCGACAACCACGATTATTACCGCTTCGTCGGTTCGCTGACGACGCCGCCGTGCTCCGAAGGCGTGCAGTGGCACGTCATGAAGACGCCCATCGAAGTGTCGGGCGGCCAGATCCAGGCGTTCCTCGACATCGTCGGCAAGAACGCCCGGCCGGTTCAGAAATTGGGCCACCGTTTAATGATCGATTCGGCCCACGGTGCGGGCGCCAGCGGCAGCGGCGCCTCCCACTGAGTCAACGAATGCACTCGGCGCCCTTCAGCGCCGGGTCAGCTTAACGCCACGAAAATGGAGTACAAACAATGTTCGCCAATTTAAAGATTTCCCTGAAAATCTACGGTCTGGTCGCCATTCTGCTGGTCATGATCATCGCCGTCGCCGGCTACGGCATCTATTCCATGTCGGCCATCGGCACGGAGATCGAAAACGTCGCCGAGCGCGACATGCCGCTGACCGAGAAACTCACCAACATCATGCTGCATCAATTGGAGCAGGGCGTGTTGTTCGAACGCGGCCTCGCCGTTGGTGCGGAACTGGCCTCCAACCCGGATGCCTTGCCGCACTTCGTGGAAGTTGAGAAGCACTTCATTGAGCTTGGCCACAAGGTCGCCAAGGAGTTGAAGGATGCCGAACACCAACTGGCGGAATTGATCAAGGTTGCCCAAACGGAGGCGCAGAAGAAGGAATTTACGCACCTGCTGGAGATCCTCACGAAAGTCGATGCCGAACACGCTGATTACGAAGCGTTGTCCGAACAGACCTTCAAATTGATCGAACGTGGCGAACTGCTGCATCCGGGCACCATTGCCGAGAAGATCGAGGCCGAACAGGACCAGATCGTCAAGGAACTGGAAGGCGCCTTGCATGAGATTGTTCAGTTCACAGCAAAAGCCATGCTGACCATGGAAGAACACGAAAAAAGCGGCCTCATGGTGATGATGGTCTTGGCCGGCCTTGCCCTGGCGCTTGGCGCGGTTCTGTCCTTTGTCATCGTCAGCGCCATCGTCAAGCCCGTCAACGCCATGACGCAGGCCATGGAGTCCCTGTCCAACGGTGATCTGGAGACCCAGATCCCGGCCGTTGGTCAGAAAGACGAGGTTGGCGAAATGGCGACGGCGGTGCAGGTGTTCAAGGACAACGCCATCCAGGTCAAGAAGATGCAGCAAGAACAGCAGGCCGCCGAGGAACGCGCCGCCGAGGAAAAGCGCCAAATGATGCACGGCATGGCCGACGACTTCGAAAGCAACGTCGGCTCGGTGGTCGAATCGGTGGCTTCGGCATCCAGCCAGATGCGCGATTCCGCGGCCTCCATGTCGACCATCGCCGAGCAGACGACGAATCAGTCGTCGGCGGTGGCGGCGGCTTCCGAACAGGCCTCGGCCAATGTCCAGACGGTCGCCGCCTCTGCCGAGGAGTTGTCATCGTCGATCAGCGAAATCAACCGTCAGGTGTCGCGGTCGTCGCAGGTGTCATCCAGCGCCATGGATGAAGCCACCAGCGCCGATGCGAAAATCAAGGGCCTTGCAGTGGCGGTAGAAAAAATCGGCGAAATCGTTCAGTTGATCACCGACATCGCCGAACAGACCAATCTGCTGGCGCTCAACGCGACGATCGAATCGGCTCGGGCCGGCGACGCCGGCAAGGGCTTTGCCGTGGTCGCCTCCGAAGTCAAGAACTTGGCCACCCAGACCGGCCGGGCGACGGAGGAAATCAGCCGTCAGATTGATGCGGTTCGCACGGAAACCAATGAGTCCGTGGCGGCCATTGAAGGCGTCACCAAGACGATCGGCGAGATCAACGAGATTTCCTCGGCGATCGCCGCGGCCGTCGAACAGCAAAGCGCCGCCACCCAGGAGATCGCCCGCAACGTTGAACAGGCGGCGGCGGGAACCCAGGAGGTGAATTCCAACATTACCGAGGTCACGCACGCGTCCGGCCAAACCGGCACGGCGGCGGGCGAGATCGCGGAAGCCGCGAATGACCTGACGAGCCAGTCCGAAACGCTGAAGTCCCAAGTCAGTAAGTTCCTGACCCAGGTTCGTGCCGCATAGGATTACGCCACGACGGTGACTGATCGGGAGGCGGGCCGTGTCAGCGGCCCGCCTTCTGGTATTTGGACCCGGTTGTTTCCGGGCAATGTCCGTTATACCAAGTTGCACTAATAATGACCCATAGAGACGGTTTTCCAGGGTTTTCGG
>CAZQPC010000535.1:0-2485 GCA_964595005.1 uncultured Magnetovibrio sp. | reverse complement strand
CGCCATGTAGGTATCGCGGAATTTTTCGCCGCGGATGGTTTCCGTCATTTCCGTCTCAACCAATCCAAAGGCCACGGAATTCACCCGGATGCCATAGCGGCCCCATTCCTTGGCGGCGCTCATGGTGATCCCCAATACGCCCGACTTGGCGGCGCCGTAGTTGATCTGTCCGACGGTGCCGCGGCGCCCGGCGACGGATGAGATGTTGACGATGGTCCCGGGGGCGGTGTCGCCGTCCTTGGCGCGCTCCATCATGTGGCGGCCGACCGCCTGCAGGCAGTAGAAGACGCCGCTCAGGTTGACGTCGATGACCTCTTGCCAGGTTTCGATGGGCATCTTGTGGATCATTGCCGCGCGGACGATGCCGGCGGTGTTCATCAGGCCGTGGATGGCGCCGTGCTTGGCGGCTACCGTATTGACCATGTCCTGGACGAACCCGGGATCGGTGACGCTGCCGACGTAATAGTCCGCCATATCACCCAGATCACCGGCCACGGCGGCCAGCTTGTCTTCTTGCACATCGTTGAGGATGACCCGCCCGCCCAGGTCGACGATCATTCGTGCCGTGGCTTCGCCGATGCCCTGACCGGCGCCGGTAACGATGATGTTCTGTCCGGCCATGCTCATGGGGTTGTAGGTTTCTGAATTGCTCATGGGTCCGCCTCCACAATTGATTTCCCCAGCACCGTAATGTTGCCGCAATCGCCTGACAAACAACGATGCCAAATCCTTTCATCAGGCGAAAAACCGCGGCACCGGGATCACCTGGCAAAGGCCATCAATGAAACGTGTCAATACTGAAACGACATGCTAGTAGAGAACCCATGCATAATTACCTGGATTTCGAAAAACCCATTGCTGAGCTCGAAGGCAAAATCGAGGAACTTCGCCATCTGAGCGGTTCCGGTGAGGTCAATATTGCCGATGAGGTTGGCAAGCTTCAGGACAAGGTCGAACGGCTTTTGACCCAGACCTATTCGAAGCTGACGCCGTGGCAGAAGACCCAGGTGGCCAGGCACAACGACCGCCCGCACGCCATCGATTATATAACCGCTTGGATCGACGATTTCACGCCGTTGGCCGGCGACCGGGCGTTCGCCGACGACCAGGCGGTGATTGGCGGCATGGGCCGTTTCCGGGGCCGCACGGTGATGATCATCGGCACCGAGAAGGGCGCCGATACGGAGGCCCGGGTTAAACACAATTTCGGCATGGCGCGGCCCGAGGGTTACCGCAAGGCCATGCGCCTGATGGAGATGGCGGACCGCTTCAAGCTGCCGGTCATCACCTTGGTCGATACGCCGGGCGCCTATCCTGGCGTCGACGCCGAAGCCCGCGGCCAGGCTGAAGCCATCGCGCGTTCCATTGAAACCTGCCTGTCTTTGAAGGTGCCGTTGATCAGCGTCATCATCGGCGAAGGCGGGTCTGGCGGGGCCATCGCCCTGGCCACGGCGAACACGGTGTTGATGCTGGAGCACGCGATCTATTCGGTGATATCGCCGGAGGGCTGCGCGTCGATCCTGTGGCGCAGCGGCGACATGGCCAAGGAAGCGGCGGCGGCGCTGCGCCTGACCGCTCAGAATCTTCTCGAACTGGGGGTCATCGACGCCATCGTCGCCGAACCCATGGGCGGTGCGCACCGCGAACCGGCGGAGATCATCGCCAGCCTGGCCGACGTGGTCGACGGGGCGCTCAGCGATCTGACCATGAACGGCACCGGCGATTTGAAAGCCATGCGCCGCGAAAAGTTCCTGGAAATGGGCAAGAACGGTCTGGCCTGAGGCTGTTGACGTTATTGCGCGGTGTCCTGGCGTTCCAGGAATTCTTCAATCGCCTGCAGGAACGTCGCCGAAAATTTTTCCAGCTTGGCTTTGCCAACGCCATGCATAAGGGCGAATTCGTCCCGGTTGCGGGGTTGACGCCGCGCCATATCGGCGAGGGATTTGTCGGGGAATATGACGTATGGGGGCACGCCCTGGCCGTGGGCCAGACGTAGGCGCAGGGCCTTCAGCTCGGTAAATAGATCGCCATCTTCATCCGACAGGTCGGCGGCGGCCGGCGGCGGTTTTTTCGCCGCTGACGGGCGTTTGACCGTATCGACCCGGTAGCGGAAGGCGCCGCCGTCTTGGCCCAGCGCCGCACCTTTCGCGGTGATGGAGAGGCCGCCGTAACCCTTGATATCCAGTTCCAGCAATCCCGCCGAGACCATTTGGCGGATCAGGGATCGCCACTGATCCTTGGACAACTGCGCGCCGGCGCCGTGCTCGGGCAGACGGTCATGGTTGAATTTGCGAACCTTTTCCGTATCGGCGCCACGCAGAATATCGATCAGGTGGGCCTGGCCAAACACCTGCCCCGTGGCCCCGGCGACGGCGGTCACCTGGCGGGCCGCTTCGGTGCCGTCGTCGAGGTTTGGCGGGTCCAGGCAGATATCACAGTTGCCGCAGGGTTCGGTCGTCTCATCGAAATAGCTCAACAGGGCCTG
>CAZQPC010000534.1:0-2498 GCA_964595005.1 uncultured Magnetovibrio sp. | reverse complement strand
GTTGGTGGTCAAGCCATCGCTGAACAGGATCATTAATTTCGAGTCGTTGCGAATGGCTTCGCTGGCCACCCTGGCGGCTAGTTTTTTCTCATTTTTCTCGACAACGAAACTGCTCGAAAGCGTCGCCTTTTCAAATACGGAGATAGAGATGATCGGGTTCTGAGGCGCAAATTTTCCGTCAATGATGCCGCCGGCCGACGTGGCGCCGATCAGGGTGGCGTTAGGCAGGCTGGTGCGGATGGATTTCTGCAGATCGGCAATGACGTCCCTGTCGACCCGGCCGACGAAGCATTGGACCAAGACGTTGCCGCCGTCGGAAATCCCCTGGGCCGCCAATTCGGCCTGCAAGGCGGCTTCGCCGGCGAATTCGAAATTGTGGACGTGCATGGCGTCGGCCTCCCGTCACATGAGCACACATTCCGAACAGTTAGAACATATTCATGGTTCAGAGGAAACCGCAGCCGCCACATAACGAAACATGCACTGCCATGAACAAATAGATGAGGTGCCCGGCGGTCAATTTTCTGACCGCCGGGCCGCCTTATACCCGAACGATGATGTGTCCGGTCATGCCCGTCAGCTTTTGGGCTTGCGGAACGGCTTATGGCAGCCGCCGCAGGCTTTGCCGACGCCGCCGAAGGCCGCTTTCAGGGCACCCGCATCACCGCCCTTGGCGACGCTTGCGAGGTTCGCCGAGGCTTTCTGGAAGGCCATGAGGGCGGCCTTGAATTCCGCCGGCTTCGACCAGATTTCGTCCTTCGCGCGGCTCTTGTCGCCGCTCGAACCCTTCGGGAAGGCGCTGGCCGCGGCTTCGGAAAATCCCATTATGGCGCTGGCCAGGCCGGCGGCGCTGGCCATTCCCGCCTTGCCTTGAACAACCGCCTTCAAGCCGCCCATGGAGGCACCGATGCCCTTCATGACGGTCTTGCGGAACTTGATCTGATCTTGGCTGGCCTGCACGGTGGAGACGGAGGTGGCGACAACCAGAACAGCCAGTCCGGCGACGACGAATTGTTTGATGAATTTCTGCAACATTGTGAGCTTCCCTTTTTTTGCAACGCCATGCGCTGCGCTGTGAGTGGTGTCGGCGGATTGCAAACCTGCCGCCCTTAAACCCGGCCTAGGCGGGCATCGTGGCCATTTTCATCGGCATCTCCCTGGTTGTTGGCGGCCGCGGCTCATGGTTTGTCCTGCTGGGCCTGATAAATCTTGTTGGCGATGGGCATCAACGCCTCGCGCGCCATCGGCGCGACCAGCGCAAAGGCGAACTTCCTGTCAATCCAATAGAAGGCGGAATGGCCTTTCTTCGACTTATCGGAAATGTAGCGGAAGGCCGTATCCTCGGTGCCATCGGCGGCCCGCACATAGACCGTCAGGCGCTGACGGTCCGCATTCTGATACATGAACTGCGCCGCCGGACGCGCACCGTCAGACAACAGGCGGCCACCAACCAAATCGAAACCGAGGCCCTTCATGTCCGGTGCCCGCAACACGGTGCCCAGGCGCTTCGACAGCCAGGCGACCAGATGCTTTTCCTGGCTGGCCGGCACTTCGACGGGATGGCGGACCTCGGCAACGAAGACCCCGTGCGCGCCGACCGCTTGTTTAACAAACGCCTGATTGGCGGCGTTGCCGGTTCGCATCTGCCAATCGTGCAACAACCAGCCGGCCAAGCCGCCGGCCAGGACCAAGACCACGGAGGCGGCCATTCTGAACCAGGGTGACGGGCCCGAGACCGGCCGGCGCCCCATGACGGTGGCATTCAGGGCCGGGGGCACGGCTTCATGGAGAACGGCGTCGAAGGTTTCACGGAGGCGCGAGTTTTGCAGCCGGTAGGCATGAACGGCGGCGGCATCGTCCGGATGGTCGGCCAGCCAGGCCTCGATGCGTGCCTCATCGCCGGGCGCAAGGTGTCCGTCCACATAGGCGTGCAGGTCCTCTTGGGCGAGTGTCGGTGTATCGGTCATTTTACACGTCTCAACGTTGAGTTGCCGTCATGGTCCATCAGTTCACGCAGTTTTTGGCGCCCCCTATTGAGCCGCGACATGACGGTTCCGACGGGGGTATCGACAATTTCCGCGACGTCCTTGTAGGCCAATCCTTCGAGGCCGATGAGCAAAAGGACCTGACGCTGATCATCGGGCAAAAGCCCAAGCGCGCGATCCAAATCGCGGATCGCCATGCCCTGTTCCTGGGCCGGCGGGGTGGCATGCTGATCGTCGTGAACGGGCGCCAAGGACACCCGGTCGGGACGGTTGTCGCGGCGCTTCGCCTGGTTGACATGGTGATTGTGCAGGATCGCAAACAGCCAGCCGCGCATGTTGGAACCGGGCGTCCACAGGTGCAGCCGGTCCATGGCCCGGGCCAGGCAGTCCTGAACGAGATCGTCGGCTTCCACGGCGTCGCGCAACAAGGCCCGCGCATACCGCCTGAGGTGCGGAATTTGCTCAACGATCAGGTTGTCGACGTCGTCAGCCAAAGGCATCTCGCGAACAATG
>CAZQPC010000533.1:0-2514 GCA_964595005.1 uncultured Magnetovibrio sp. | reverse complement strand
GTCGCGCGTAATCAGGCGCTCGGGTGCTTCGGGCTCGATTGCAGCCGCATTGGAAAGCGCTGCGATCAGTACCGCGGCCCCCGCCAGACACGCTCGAACGACTTGGCTCATGAATCAGAACTCCGAAAATTTGGCTGGAATATAGGCCGACACGCAACGCCTCGCCAGAGACTCTGGCATAATTTTGACGTGATCACGGCCTGGCAGGAATTCCACTGTTGCTGAATTATCAACAGATTATCCCCAGGCAGCGTGCTGACACTGCCTGGGGATGGAGCCAGGGGCTACGAAACGCCAACCAAAGGAGAGGTTAGTTGGCGCGAGGCTCCAAACCGTATTCCTGCATTTTGCGATAGAGCGTTGAGCGTCCGATGCCGAGGCGCTTGGCGACTTCGGTCATATGACCGCGGTAGCGACCGAGCGCGAGGCGGATCATATCGGCCTCAATGGCATCGAGCCGGCGAATATCGCCACCCTCGCCAACCGCCGGAATGCCGATCGAGTTCGAACCGGCAGTGTCTTTCATCGAGACCGTCCTCGGCACGCGATCCTCTGCGCCAATCAGCGCCGGCCCTTCAAAGGACGGCGTCCTATCAACGGGAGCCGGGGCATCAGGTATTTCTGCCGAGAAGCCTTCGACGTGGGCTGCCACCTGCGGGAAGTCGGCCACCGAGAGTTCGTCTCCGTCGGCGAGGACCACGGCACGGAAGATCGCATTTTCGAGTTGACGGACATTGCCGGGCCACGTGTAGGCGGTCAGAAGTCTCAATGCGTCTTCTTTGATGACGGCAATTCGTTTGCCTTCTTCGGCCGAGAACCGGGCCAGGAAATGCTGTGCCAGTTCCGCTACATCTTCGAGGCGGTCCTTGAGCGGTGGCACCCAGATCGGGAACACATTGAGGCGGTAGTAGAGATCTTCGCGAAACTTGCCGTCCTTGACCATCTCGATCATGTCGCGATTGGTCGCCGAGATCAGGCGGAAGTTGACTTTGACCGGCCGCTTGGCGCCAACCGGATCAATCTCGCCTTCCTGCAGGGCCCGCAGCAGTTTAACCTGGGCGTCGAGTGGCAGTTCACCGACTTCGTCGAGGAACAAAGTGCCGCCATCGGCCTCCTGGAATTTTCCGATCCGCTTGTCGATCGCACCGGTAAACGAACCCTTTTCATGGCCAAACAGTATGCTTTCGACCAGGTTTTCCGGGATCGCACCGCAGTTGACCACGACGAACGGTTTGCCGGCGCGTTCGCTTTCGCCCTGGATGGCGCGCGCAATAACTTCCTTGCCGACGCCGGATTCACCTTCGATCAGCACCGGAATGTTGGAATCCGCCGAGCGTTTGCCAAGCGCGATCACGCGCTGCATCGCATCACTGCGGATGATCAGGTCCTTGAACGTGAGCGTGCCTTCAACGCGTTTTTTGATGCGTGTGATTTCTCCGGCGAGAGCTTCCATCTTGAGGGCGTTCTTGATCGAGCACTCAAGCCGTTCAGGTGAGGCAGGCTTGACGACGAAATCGATTGCGCCGGCCCGCATTGCGTTGATGGCAGCATCGATCGAGCCGTTCGCCGTTTCAACGATGATCGGGGGAATGCCTGGTTTGCCGGCAACCTGTCGAAGTACGCCGAGACCATCAGTTCCCGGCATCACGAGATCGAGGAGGACAAGCGAGATTGCGCCTGCATCGGGGCCGAGCAAAATGTCGAGGGCCTGATCGCCGGAAGCGGCGGCTTTGGTATCGTAACCCAGTCGCTTGATAACTTCTTCAAGGATACGACGCTGGGCAGGATCGTCATCGACGATGAGGACGCGCTTGGGCATATAACACTCTGACTTAACGCAACTGGTACACTTGCCCGCAATCACGCACGTTCGAACACAATGAACGCTGTGGCGCGGGTCACTCACTACGCGGCTACACTGCACGATCGAGGTAAACAGGTTGTTAGCGAAAGGCTCACGCTGAGCCTTTTTTGTATGTTCAGCGCAGTGCCGGTTTCTGATTGCCGTGCCAGAGGGGTACATTGGGCAGGTCTTCGAAGACCATACGGTCGCTTGCGACGCAGTCTTCAAGCGAAGTCTTGAACCCCGGCTGCGAACAAGCCAGATTGCGTTGCAATGAGTCAATTGCTCGCTCAATCCAAGCGGAGATCAATGCCATGGAGGCAATCATGCGCGCCAAGATCATCAAGCAACGAGAAGTTCTGTCGCCAGCCGATGCGCTCCATGCATCCACGAGTGATCTTGGCGCCATGCCCGAATGGGATCTGAGCGATCTCTTTCCGGGTCCCGACAGCCCGGAATTGCAGGCAGCCCTCGATCAGGCGGAAGCCGATTCCAAGGCATTTGAAGCCAAATACAAGGGTGAACTTCTCAAGAAGGGATTTGACGGAGCCTATCTCGCAGCCGCCATTCGTGATTATGAGGCCGCCTCCGACCTGCTCGGCCGCATTGGCACATTCGCGTTTCTGAACTATGCCGGCGACCAACAGGACCCCGCCCGCGCCAAGTTGTTC
>CAZQPC010000532.1:0-2519 GCA_964595005.1 uncultured Magnetovibrio sp. | reverse complement strand
GCCGCCGAGCGCGTGGACGGGCACCCCATCGGCGTCTTCAATGGTGGGTGTCAGATATCCGCCGAAGCTCACGGCGGCGGCCAGGTTTTTGGTTATGGGCGTTGCGGTTGCGAAGGAGACTTGACCACGGTTCGGATGCAATCCAAGCGCCGGGTATCCGCTCAGGCCCAGCGTTTCCATGCCGCCGGCCAACACCACGGCGTCCGCATGATGCCGCCTGCCGTCGCTGGCGACCAGTTGCCATCCGTCGATGCTATTTTCGATCCCGATAATCGTTTCGCCAAAGTTGGATTGGACATTCCTCAGCATCTTGCGACAGGCGTCTCCGGTTTTGACAACACCGCCATCGGCGAACCATATGCCGCCGCACGGCAGATCAATGCCGGCGACGTCGCAGCTTTCATCGGTGCGCAAAGGCCTTCCAGCAGCCAAACGGCCATATCGGTCGCGGTCTTCGTCATCGCGCCCCAGCACCAGCACACCCTTGCGCATCCAGGCCTCTCCAAGATCATCGTAAGTCCGGGATGCGTGGTCGAAGGCCGCGGCGAAAAAATCGGCCGCCGGCGTGCCGTCGTTCAAGGCCCCCGCCTGCAGGACGCCCGCCGGTGTTGCCGTTGTGCCGGCGCCGGCGCTGGTGAACCGGTCAAAAACCGAAACCGATGCGCCGGCGGCGGCAAGGGCCGCGGCAGCGCTGGCCCCGGCGATGCCCGCGCCGATGATGGCGATGGAGGCATCGTCCTTGAGCGCCGTCGGTGGAAGGCTCCACGCGGGAATCGACGGGGTCGCGTTGCCGCCTTCATATTCACCAATCACGCATTCCCGTTTGGCGCCATACCCTTGGCGTTTCGCGACCTGGAAGCCGGCAGCCTCGAGGGCGCGGCGGACCGCACCGGCGGCCGTGAACGTCGCAACGCGGGTGCCTTTGCGGGACCCGCCGGCGACCAGTTCCATGACCCGCGGCGTCCACATTTCCGGATTGCGCGATGGCGCGAAACCGTCCAGGTACCAGGCATCGGCGGTGGCCAGAAGATCATCCAAGGCCTTCTCAACACCGCCGTATATCAACAGCAAGGAAACCCGGCCCTCGTCAAAACTCAGGTGATGAAACCCGGGCCGGCGGGCCGGCAGAGATCGTGTCAAGATGCCGGCATGGTCGCGGACTTCCGGAAAGGCGGCGAGCGCCCGCGCCATGTCGTCGGCGCTCAGCGGATGGCCTTCGACCGCGACATAATGAAGCCGGGCGCCCGGTGGGGCCGTCTCACGCCACAACTGCCACGTTGCGAGAAAATTCAAGCCCGTGCCGAACCCCAGCTCACCAATGGTAAATCGGCGGCTGTTCCGCCAGATCGCCGGGGCGCCGATGCCCTTGAGAAAAACGTGGCGGGTTTCGGCAAGACCATCGTCCGCTGAAAAATAGATATCGCCGAACCTCCCGGAAACGGGAACGGCGCCATCACGCCAAGTCAGATCGGGATTAAGTTCATCAACCATTCAAGGGTGATACCGCGCAACCGGCATGGCGGCAAACCCTGGAGTCCACAGCCGCCGCCGGTTATTCTGACAACGCCAACAAGACCCAATCGATAGAGGAGAAGATCATGCCGGAAACCCTGTCTGTCACGTCGGACGCTTTCAACGATGGCGAGCCCATACCGGAGAAATATGCGTTCTGCGTCGCCTGCGCCGAAGAGCATTCGAAAATGAGCACCAACATCAGCCCCGCCCTCAACTGGTCCGGCGCGCCCGGCGGCACCAAGAGTTTCGCCGTGATCTGCGTCGATGTGGATGTGCCGACCATCTTCGATGATATCAATACGGAAGGAAAAACCATTCCCGCCGATCAGCCGCGCCAGGATTTCTATCACGGCCTGTTGGTCGATGTGCAGGCGGGTCGTGCCAGTCTGGCGGAAGGCGAGGAATCGGATGGCCTGGTTGCCAAAGGCAAGCCCATCGGCAATGTCGCCCATGGACTGCGGGGCATTAACGATTTCACCATGTTCATGGCGTCGAACCCGGACATGGCCGGTAATTATGGCGGTTATGACGGACCGTGCCCGCCGTGGAACGACGAACTGCTGCATCATTACGAGTTTAGGGTTTATGCCCTGGATGTGGAAAGCCTAGGGCTCGACGCCAGTGGCAACTTCCGCGGGCCGGATGTGATGGCCGCTCTCGATGGTCATGTTTTGGCCGAAGGCAAGCTGGTCGGCACCTACACCCAAAACCCGGAGGTTTCGTCCTAGAGCATCGTCCGCAATTTCATACGCACTGAAATCACCGTTGCGGTGCCTCCGTCAGGAGAGGGCGCGCGGGCGATGCGGGGTATCGGTTAGTGTTCTCGACCCCGCGGTGTCAGACGGGCATTCTTGTGAACGTTCATTCGGTCCTCCTTGAAAGCTATTGTCTATCCAAACATCAGCTTCTCAGGGACGGATCGAATGAACAACCTGTTGAGACATCACAGCTAGGCCATGCGCCGCGCGCCCTGTGCCGGCGGTGTCCGCGCGGGCCCGGCGAAA
>CAZQPC010000531.1:0-2531 GCA_964595005.1 uncultured Magnetovibrio sp. | reverse complement strand
TTGCCCTGCAGGCGGAGAACGCGCTGCTTCGTCACCAAGTCGAAATCCTTACGCGGCACGCACCGAAACGCGTTCGTATCTCAAGAACCGACCGTCTAATTTTCAAACTGTTCTTAAGGCTATGGTCGCGATCGGTCCAGCTCATCAGTATTGTCCACCCAAAGACCGTCGTGCGGTGGCATCGAGAAGGATTCCGGTTTTTCTGGCGTTGGAAGTCCCGCATTCGACAGGGCCGGCCGAGAGCGCCCAGTGAAATTAGGGTACTTATTAGGAAGATGAGCGCGGACAACCCGTTATGGGGCGCTCCACGCATTCATTGAGCAATGTTGAAGCTTGGTTTCAACGTCAGCCAAGCAACGGTCTCGCGGTACATGCCGAAGCGACCACCCAATCCGGAACAAACGTGGAAGACCTTCCTCCGGAACCATATGGACAGCATGGCAGCCATCGATTTTCTTGTTGTGCCAACATTAACGTTTCGCATTCTTTATATACTGGTGATCCTATCTCACCAAAGGCGAGAACTGATCCACCTCGCCGTCACCACCAACCCAACTGCCGGGTGGACAGCCCGCCAGGTCACCGAGGCATTCCCCTGGGACGACGCGCCCAAATACATCGTCCGGGACAATGACCGTACCTATGGCCAAATCTTCCGTCGTCGACTAAAAGCAATGGGCATCGAAGATTGCACGACCGCGCCGCGATCACCCTGGCAGAATGGGTTCGTTGAGCGCGTCATCGGCTCGCTCCGTCGAGAGTGTTTGGACCACGTCATCATCAAGAATGAAAAGCACCTCCGGCGCATTCTCGAATCCTACATGGCCTACTACAACCGATCGCGAACACATCTATCGCTGAACACGGATCCACCGGTATCGCGAATGGTATCGACCGGCTTACCGGGGTGCATCATTGCCTTTCCAGAAGTCGGTGGATTGCATCATCGGTACGAACGCATGGCTGCCTGATGACCAGCATATTCCTCGGAATCTGGGTATTGAGGAGGGACAGGTTCAAATCTCCAAAATCCGCTCAGCGTTTTCTGTCGACCTTCACCACCTTCTATAACCATTTCAACATTCAGCGACACCTCATCTCCCGAAAACGATGAAACAATTTTGGAGCGACGTGTTGAAATCATGGTCCTGCGCTGTGGTCGCATGACATCTCGGTGCTGATCGTAATCACTTTTCGATCTCACGCCGTTAAAGTGACAATGCCCGACAGGCAATTGCCTTCACAAATCAAGTTCAGAAACGGTGTCATCGGCACTGATCACACGCCCGAATAATCGGCCGAAGTTCTTCATCGTCGCGTGATGCAGGTCTTCATGGGTCGTCGCGCAAGCGTCTTCGACCAGCGTCACGGCATAGCCGCGATCGGCGGCTTCGCGGGCCGTCGTCTCGACGCACATGTTGGTTGAGACGCCGCTCATGTAGAGTTGATCCTTGCCCAATGATCGCAGTAGATGGTCGATACCGGTCGATGCAAAGGCGCCGATCGACGTCTTGTTAATAACCGTCTCGCCGTCCAACGGTTTCAGGTCGTCGATTATTTCATGATCGCGGCACCCCGCGTAGTTTTTGGTCGCCTGAAACAGCTTCCTCATGTGCGGCGGCGCATCGGAACAGTCGGCCTTCGCCGCGCCGACGGTCAGGTAGATGACTTCACCGCCGCGTCGCCGAAAGCCGTCCAGCAACCTGCGGATATTCGGCACCACCAGGTTTTCAATGCGCTCAAACCGGTAATCCGCGACGTTCGAACGCTGCTCTGCCATCCGCCGGCCGAGTGCGCCGTCGCGATGACCGGTGGCATACTGCATGTCGACAACAATCAAGACCGCGCCGCTGAAATCGACGGGGCGTTCCGTCATGTAATCCTTGATGTAGTCCGTGCCGGGTGAGGTTTCCGATGGCGCCATGGTGATGTTCCTTCAGACGTCTTCCAGATGGACAGGAAACAGGGCTTTCAAATCTGCCATGCCGTCAAGCCGCATGACATGATAAATGCTGAACCGATAGGCGGTGCCGGCATCCAATTCCGGCGGCGTCAGCGGAAAGGCCAGATTACCGCCCGTCGAAATACGCCCGTCGAACCCGTAGTGCAGCAAATGTTGGCGCGCCACCGCGACAACCGTCTTCGCCTCTTCAGCCGTTGCGGCAATGCATTCACCCAGCAAAAACACCTCGCGCGGCGGATGATCCGGCGGCGCCGACCAGTCAACAACACCATCCAACCCATACCTGCGGAAAAAAATCTGATAAGGCGCGATGGGATCGGGCGGCAGAATCTGTCGGACGATTTCCTCAACGCCGGCCAGTATATCGTCGATATTTTCGATGAACCGCGCATCGGCCGCCGCCGCCAGAAGAACAGCCCGCTCGCCAAGCCGCTCGGCACCTTCGATTTTAACGCTGAGCCGAGCCGCCGGAATCCGGCGTCCACCCTCAACACGTACCCGGCGGTCATCAATAGCTTCGTAGCGCGCGTCGTCGGTCCGCAGAACCCCTTCCGGCTCGGCAACGCTG
>CAZQPC010000530.1:0-2546 GCA_964595005.1 uncultured Magnetovibrio sp. | reverse complement strand
AAAGAGCAGA
The DNA here is from genome assembly GCA_964595005.1 of uncultured Magnetovibrio sp. GTDB lineage: Bacteria > Pseudomonadota > Alphaproteobacteria > Rhodospirillales > Casp-alpha2 > UBA3470. The sequence continues at coordinate 2,536 of CAZQPC010000530.1, read as the reverse complement.
GGATTTGCTGCGGTTAAGCGAAGAACGCGTGCGCCTTATATTGGAAGCGGCGGCAGAAGGCATCTACGGCCTTGATCTGGATGGGCGGTTAACATTTGTTAATCCTGCTGGGTGCGCGATGCTCGGTTACGAGGCAAGTGAACTACTCGGCAAACCCATGCATGCGCTTGTCCATCACAGCTATCCGGACGGTTCGCCTTACCCACAGGAAGACTGCCCCACGTACGCGGCCTTCACGGACGGCAACGTTCATCGTGTCGCGGATGAAGTGTTATGGCGCAAGGACGGGAGCCCCTTGCCAGTCGAATATTCGAGTACGCCGAGGCACAAACATGGCCAACTCACTGGCGCGGTCGTGACTTTTAACGATATTACGGAGCGCAAGGAAATTCAGGCGGCTCTTAGCCAAAGCGAGCAGCGACTCCGTTCGGTAATTGAGAATATGGCAACCGGCAATGTCGTGATCGGATGCGATGGTCTCATTCAATCCCTCAATCCGGCCGCGGAGAGAATTTTCGGTTATGCCGCCGCCGAAGCCATCGGGAAAAATGTCTCTATTCTGATGCCGGCGCCCGACAGCAGCCGTCACGACAGCTATATACAGCGTTACCTGCAGGGCGCTGACGCCAAAATTATTGACATTGGTCGCGAGGTGATTGGGCTCCGAAAAAACGGTGAAGAGTTTCCCATGCACCTCAGTGTCGGTGAGATGGGCGATGGCGAAAATCGCTCCTTTATTGGCGGCATCAACGATCTAACCAATTTCAAGGCTCTCGAAAACCAACTGCGACAATCACAGAAAATGGAAGTCCTGGGGCAATTGACTGGGGGGGTTGCACACGATTTCAACAACTTCCTGTCTGTCATTGTGTCGAACTTGGAGCTTATCGAAGACCAAGCGGGCGCAGCCTCTCAGTTTCAGGAGCATATTGACCGAGCCCTGAGAGCGACCAATGCCGGCGCGAAGTTGACGGACCAATTACTTTCTTTCTCCCGAACGAAGACCTTGAGACCAGAGAAAGTCGTCGCCGATACATTGGTCGAGAATACTGTGGAGATGCTTTTGCGCCTGGTCGGTAAGAAGCACGTGGTAAACACCGTAACGAAGTCGAACGGCGCCGTTTTGCAGATAGATATCGGTTTATTTGAAGCCGCCATGCTGAACATAGTGTTGAATTCCGTCGATGCCATGCCCAATGGTGGAGAATTGACCATTGAAACGCGCCGCACGGAAATTTCGGCGGACGAATGTGCGTCGCTTCATTCGGCAACGCCGGGATCATATGTTTGCGTGACTGTGTCGGACATGGGTACGGGGATGAGCGATGACGTCGTCAAACGGGTCTTCGAGCCTTTCTTTACGACCAAGCCTACGGGCGAGGGAACTGGTCTCGGGCTTAGTATGGTCTATGGCTTCGCACAACAGACGGGCGGGTTTATAGAGATCGCCAGCACGGAAAACGTAGGCACGTCGATTGATCTCTATCTTCCTGTGTCGGAATCTGACGAACTGATCGAAAAAAAAATAACGACCAGCACACCAGTCAACGCAGGCTTGGACGCGAATGTTCTGATCGTTGACGATGATCAAGATGTTCGCCAATCGATAACTTCTGTTCTACAGAGCTTGGGATGCAAGGTCTTCCAGGCAAGTGATCCAACATCTGCTAGGACGCTCCTTGAGATTATGGCCTCCCAGAAACTTCCCATTGACTTGATTATTTGTGACGTCTCAATGCCGGATGAAACTGGATTAGAATTCTCTTCAAAATTGCATAAAACGCATCCGAAAATAAAGGTAGTTCTTATCACGGGGAATCCCAGTATCGTGCAATCGAGCCCGGAGTTCCAATCCCTTGGTATTCGATTGCTCTCGAAACCGATCGGGAGATTGACGTTTGCAATGGAAATCAGCAATGCCTTGGATGGCTGAAAGCGCCTAGTCTGCTTGACAGGCGAGACAACCAGTGGAGCGGCAGAACCTAACGTCCGAGTGCTGATTGTAGTGACGACTTAGACACAGGTTTTTCGAGGAAAGTGACGTTGGTAGGTGAGTTGCTTTCTAGCAATTTCCTTGCTGAAAAACCCCAATAGGGATTGTATCCAGAGATTAATACGATGTTGGTCAATGGGCTTTCGTTAAATGTCCATTGGGCCAGTTCGATGCCATCGATATTCGGCATGACGATGTCGATCACTGCATATTGCGGTTTTGTCGCGCGGAATAGTTTTTGAAACTCCACTGGTGACGTCGACACCTGCACGTCGAACCCAATTGTCGACGCAATTGCACCCAAGCTAACGGCAAGATCTTTCTGGTCGTCAACAATGAGAAGTTTTGGGAGACCCGCGATCATTTTTTAATTCCGGCTACTACGGTGATCTGATCTATTCATAACCAGTGATTGTCGCTGTACAATTTCCATCGTTCACGAATTTGTATATTTTTGTGTATTGAAACTTGATCGGAAAGCTCGACGATGATGGCACGATGTTTTTGGCACCACACCCTATTCAGGAATCTCTTCTGGCGCCA
>CAZQPC010000529.1:0-2548 GCA_964595005.1 uncultured Magnetovibrio sp. | reverse complement strand
AAGCATCAGATAGTATGTTCGCATATCACAGGCCAATCAAAATTAGTTTATTGGCAAATGATCGCAGGCGAAAGGACGCGGCATTAGAACGCCGCCGGCACCTGCCGATCTTGCCGCATTGTTGCCAATCCCGTATACCAAACCCAATCGAAACGCGGCGCCTTGCGGGTGTAGTTCAAAGGTAGAACGAAAGCTTCCCAAGCTTTAGACGGGGGTTCGATTCCCCTCACCCGCTCCAATCACATGCTCAGGCCGCGTCGGGCCGCATCGGACCAAAGGCGGATGGAGGACATCACCATGAGCGAAGATTTAACGCCCCTGAAGCTGGATCTGGTGGAATGGGTGGCCAAAGGGCCGCGCTTATATTCTGAGGTCATGGAAGCCTGGCGCACATCGTGCCCACGCCTGCCCGTGTGGGAAGACAGCATCGACGAAGGATTGCTGGCGCGGCGCCGCGATCCGGCCCGTGGCGACATGGTTGATGTGACGGAGAGAGGCCGTGCTTTCTTGGATCAGCATCACCGCCGTCCGCTGGACCCGGCCGCTTTGCCGTTCGGAGATCACAAAACCAGTTCCGCCACCGCCGGCTGTTAAATCATGAAGATTACCATCCTGGATGATTATTTCGATACCATCCGCGGCCTCGACTGTTTCGACAAGCTCAGCGCCCACGAGGTCACCATCTGGAACGATCACGTCCAGGATACCGACGCCCTGGCGGCGCGCCTGCGCGACACCGAAGCCCTGGTCTTGATCCGCGAGCGCACCCATATCCGGACGCCGCTGCTGGACCAACTGCCCGACCTGAAACTGATCAGCCAGCGCAGCGTCTATCCGCATATCGATGTCGATGATTGCACCCGCTTAGGCGTGTTGTTGTGTTCCGGGCAACACGCGGACACCCCCAGTTTCGCCACTGCCGAGTTGACCTGGGGCCTGATCTTGGCGGCCATGCGCGATATCCCCGGCCAGATGGCGTCCTTACGGGCCGGCGGCTGGCAGCGCGGTGTCGGCCGCACCCTGCGCGGCAAGACCTTGGGCGTGTACGGCTACGGCCGCATCGGCCGGGCCATCCTCGACTACGCCCGGGCCTTCGCCATGAACGTCCAAGTGTGGGCCAGCGAAGCCTCACGCGAACGCGCTCAGGCCGAGGGCTTCACCGTGCCGGAAAGCCGTCAGGCGTTTTTTCAGAGCTGCGACGTATTGTCCTTGCACATGCGCCTTTACGACAGCACCCGGGGCATCGTCACTGCCGAAGACTTCGGCCACATGAAACCGACCGCGCTGTTGGTCAACACCAGCCGCGCGCCCCTGATCGAACCGGGTGCCCTGGTTGCCGCCCTGCAATCCGGCCGGCCCGGCATGGCCGCCGTCGACGTTTTTGAAGATGAACCGATGCGTGACGTGGATCATCCGCTTCTCAACATGGACAACGTCGTCTGCACGCCGCACATCGGTTATGTGACGGCGGATGAATACGAACTGCAGTTCAGCGATATCTTTGACCAGGTTTTGGCTTTTCAGGCCGGCCAGCCGATCAACGTCATCAATCCCGAAGCCCTGGACGCCCAGAGCAGCTAAAGTTTAGGGGCTCTCGTCCGTATCGCCGCGCGGGTCCATTTCCATTGCCACGGATGATGTCCGCGGTACGATCCGGAAATCCCCCTGGTCTTCGGTCGCGATGGCTGGACGTTGGCGCATCCGGACGACGATCAATAAGCCCAAACCGACCGTGACCACGCCGCAAAACCCGAACAGGCCGTTGCCGCCAACCAATTGCACGGCACCCGACGCGCCCAAGGGGCCCAATGCCGCCCCCAAGCCGTAAGCCATGATCAGGCCGCCCGACGCGGGCACCAAGTCTTCCGGCTCGAGGTAGTCGTTCGTATAGGCCACGCACAGGGGATACAGCGTAAACGACAGGCCCCCGAACAAGGCCCCCAACGCCAATAAGCCGTTGCCGTTTTCGATGTCCTTGCCCATTAGCGCGAAGCAGATCAGCACCACGCCGGCGCAAATGCCCAACATCACCGTGCGCCGGTCACGACCGTCCGAGAACTTGCCGACCGGCCATTGCAACACCAGTCCGCCGATAATGGTGGCGCTCATGAAGGCCGCCAGTCCGGCCCGGTCGAGGCCGACCATTTGGGCATACAGCGGCCCGACCCCGTAGAACGCGCCGAGGACAATGCCGGCGGCCAATGCCGTCGTCATGCCCGTTGGCGAGGTCTTCCACAATTTAACAATATTGAAGCGCGTGTTCTCCGGCAGTTCCGGCGCAGGGACGCGGGTCAGGGCAACGGGCACAACAGCCAGGGACATCAATACGGACAACAGGGCATAGAGCGTGAAGCCGGTGGAATCGGGCAGGTTCACCAGGAACTGGGACAAACCCTGGAACAGATAAACGGTGATTTGGTAGAAAGCGAAGACACTGCCCCGGGTTTCATTCGTCGATTTCTCATTGAGCCAGCTTTCCGAACACATGAACATGCCGACCGCACAGAACCCGACGACGAACCGAAGCCCCGCCCAGACCCACGGATCA
>CAZQPC010000528.1:0-2577 GCA_964595005.1 uncultured Magnetovibrio sp. | reverse complement strand
ACCTTGCGCCAATAGCACCTCAGCCTCGCGTAAATGGCTGATGATCTGCTCAACGGAAAATCGCTTCCTGGACATCCGAATATCCCCTCTCTTCTGCGATCCAGACGCCAATCTCTCAAACTAAGCGTTTGGATCCGGTTAAGGGGGGCAGGTCACACCATCCACACTATGTGCGGCGCATCTGACTTGGTGAACCGATCACCTACTTGAACTGTCACAGTTCCATCCCACTGCCAATACCTGCCATCCACATCGACGCGCCGCCCGCATCAAGGCTCGAACCTACGGCCGCTATGATGCCGTCGCGGAGCAGCACGTCGGTGGGCGGAGCGCCCTTTGGCACGTCCCACGGCCGGATATTGCAGAGCACGAGCGGTTCGGTCATCATCAGGGTTCCTTCTGACGAACGGAGGCATTCATGACCCCAGAACGGTTTCACCATATCATGACACCGGTCTTCGCAAAGCTCGAGGGCCGTGCCCTGGATCAGGCCTTGGGCAACGAATTGAACACTGCCTTTCCGGTCGGCGGCAAGATCGTCACGGCCATCGAGGCGGCCTGCCATGCGGCCATCGAGGCCGGCTGGATGTGCGACCAGGGCGGCGCCGGGCGGCGCTTCGGCCGGGTCGTCCAGCCCACCGCCGACAGCCATGATCTGAGCGTCGACGTGGTCGACCTCACCGATATCGTCGGCCCGCATCATATCCACCCGACCGGCGAAATCTGCCTGACCCTGCCGGTGACGCTGGGCGCCACCTTCGACGGCGCTGGCGCCGGCTGGTCCATCAACGAACCGGGCTCGGGCCATTTTCCCACCGTTACCGGCGGCCGCGCCCTGGTGCTCTATCTGCTGCCCGGCGGTGAGATCGAGTTCACCGGCAAGGCGCCGGACTAGCTTTCGAGACGAGGGCATATTCGTCCATATCTTCCGCTTTCGCCCCACCAGCGGACGAAATCAGACCGGCCTCAGAACTTCCGAAAATAGCCAAGATGAGACATACCAGTTCCAATACATACCTTATGGTGATTCGAACTAAAATCGATGTAGTGTTACATTTCTACCAATATGACAGCACAACTCCCCCTTGACGCCAGCATGCTGGACGGGCTTCTCGATCCAGTGTTTTTGGTTGATCCGGCGCACATCATCGTCGACTACAACCGTGCCGCCAGACAGCTTGTCGGCGCAGGTGCGCTTGGGCAGAAACTCAGCGAAACACTCGATAGCGAGCAGATCACCGCGGCGATCGAGACAACACTAGGCGGAACGCCGGGAACACGCAGCGAGGTATTCCTGGCCTATCCCGTCGCGCGCAATTACGAACTCAATGTCTGGCGGTTGCCGGACCTGAAGTCGCCGGGGCCGGCGTGGGCGATGGTCGTGCTTCACGATGTAACCGCGGCAACGAAGGCAGCGGAAATGCGGGCCGACTTTGTTGCCAACGTCAGCCATGAGTTGCGCTCCCCCCTCGCGTCTTTGCTCGGTTTCATTGAAACGCTACGTGGTCCGGCGCGTGATGACCCGGAGGCGACGGAGCGGTTTCTCGAGATCATGGAATCCGAGGCTCAACGCATGACCAGATTGATCAACGACCTCTTGACCCTGTCCAAGGTCGAAACCGACGAACACATTCGTCCCGAAGGCCGCGTTGTCCTCGGCACTGTTCTCAATCAGGTGATCGACATTCTGTCCGTGCGCGCGGAGGAATGCGGCATGGAAATTGCCATCAACTTACCGGAAACGTTGCCTCCGGTTCTCGGCGATTACGATGAGTTGATCCAGGTATTCCAGAATTTAATCGCCAACGCCATCAGTTACGGTCGCCCAGATTCGTCGATCGGGGTGACTGTTACCGAGAAGACAAACGGCTCGGGCGAAATCCCTCCCGGCGTATCGGTTGCCATTACCAACCGGGGAGATGGTATCCCTTGCGACGAAATTCCCCGCCTGACGGAACGGTTTTACCGGGTCAATAAAGGCCGGTCACGGAGCATGGGCGGGACGGGCCTTGGTCTTGCCATCGTCAAGCACATCATTTCACGTCACCGTGCCCATATGAACATCGAAAGCACGCCCGGCCACGAGACGGTTTTCACGGTCCATTTTCCCTACGCCGACGCCTAAATCATAGCCCGCCCGGCTGTCGCAAAATCTTCACAAAACTTTCACAAAAGTGAAATTGCCTGCGCCTATTGTCCCGCATGAGCGGACCACAGAGACCGATTGTATGTAGGAGTAGAAAGATAAAATGTTAAAGAAACACCTTGTTCTTGCTGGCGTTGCCGCCATCGCAATGTCCACTGCAGCTCAGGCTCGTGATCAGATCCGGATCGTTGGATCGTCAACGGTTTACCCATTCTCGACGACGGTCGCCGAGCAATTCGGAAAAACCTCGTCATTCAAAACCCCGATTGTCGAAAGTACCGGCTCCGGCGGCGGATTGAAGCTGTTTTGCGCCGGCATCGGTGACTCGCACCCAGACATCACCAACGCCTCACGCCGCATCAAGAAATCCGAAGTTGATCGATGCGCGAAGAACGGCATCACCAGTGTCGTCGAAGTCAAAGTCGGCTACG
>CAZQPC010000527.1:0-2603 GCA_964595005.1 uncultured Magnetovibrio sp. | reverse complement strand
CCAACCGTATCGACGACGGTTGTCGTAAAGGCCGGGATTCGGTGCACGCTACTTTTGGAATCAAAACTGTAACAGCCGTGAATACCGCCGGTGACGATGACCTTCGAACAGTCAATTCTGCCTGGCAAAATTTCGCCGGCGATCGTCGCCAGATCGGTGAATTTATCCGCGACGGCAAGCCGGGCTTCGCCGCCGTCGATACAAACGTAATCGGCGCGCGGATACTTGGTGATCAGGTTAAAACCTTGATTTCCGGCATTGGTTTGCGCGTTGACCGCAAGAAATCGGGAGTGCGTGGAGAGCACCTTGATGGTCGAATCGGAAATTAGGCCGTGCCCGAAATCGGTGACGATGACTAGGTCGAAATCTTTCGCTTTTTCCTGGATCGTAGCATTTAGCCGGGCCTCAAGATGGTCGTCGAAGGGCGTGTCATCAAAGGAATAAACTTCGAACAATTTTTTCGTATACGCCGGTTCAACGAATCGTGTCTTGCGTGTCGTCGGGCAATTTTCACGAAGCTGGTAATTCAACCGAACATTTGGCTTAACGCTTGATTTGACGAAGTCTTCGAAACCATCAATGGCGCCAAGAGATGTAATGACCTCGACCTCGGCGCAGAAGTCGGCGACATGATTGGCGGCCGCAATGACTCCACCGGCGAACAGTTCCTGATCTATCGCCCGGGTTGCGATGATGTTTTCTTTCGACGGTTTTCCCAAGGCTTCAACGTAGCGGTACTCATCAAGGATCGTGTCACCGACAAGCAACACCTTGAAATCCCGAACCGCATGCAGCAACGACAACAGATCGCCAAGCGAAGATGACGTTCGAAAACCATCAAGATAATCACGAAGCGGCGGATCATAGACGTCCAGGTACCGGTTAATCAGGGAAGACGAAGAAAACGTGATGTCCTTTGTGAACACCAAACGGCCGCCGTGATTTTCGACGGTTTCGCGTTCACGGGAGATGCCACCGGTGACATCTTCTTCCGGGTTTTCATAATCCGAACCTTTGACGTAGACGTCCGGTTTGACGGCCTCAAGGACCGGTTCCGCCGTTGCTTCGAAATTGATGCCGACGTAATCGACATACTCGATCGCCGCCAGCATTTCGGCCCGCATGTGGTCGGGGAAAATCGGCCGGCCTGGCCCCTTGTTGACATGCCGGTCACAGGTCACCGTGACAATCAAGATGTCACCCTCGCGCGCGGCGGCTTCCAGGTGTTTGACGTGACCCATGTGGACCAAGTCAAACACACCGTGGCATACCACCACCGTCTGGCCATTGCCCTTGTGCCGTTCCGCAATGCCGGACAGCTCCGCGACCGTTCGGACCTTGTCACGCGCCAATCGGCTGGCGGTGGTGGTTTCGGTAGGATTGGTATTTGCCGTCATGAAGAAAAACTATATCGCCGTTTTAGTTTTGTTCGGGCTCAAGATGTTTGAACCATGTCGCCGTCGCATCCTTGATCGTGTCGGGGGTCCATACAGGAGCCTCACGCCAATAGTCAATGTTATCGAGCATGATACGGACGCCCTCCTCCAGGCTGACTCGCGGTGCCCAGCCCAGCAGCCGCTTGATTTTTGAAATATCGGCAAAGGTGCAATCGGGTTCACCCGGCCGTTTCGGAATATGGACCACCTCGCCGCCCAGCAGCTCCGTCAATCGGTTGACGCTGTAGGTGTCGTCGGAACCGACGTTCATCACTTCACCGGAAATGTCGGATCCGGCGGTTGAAATCAGGGCGTCAACGATGTCGCTGACGAAAGTGAAATCCCGCGTTTGCGTGCCGTCACCGACCACCGTGAACGGGTGGCCGGCCAATTTTTGCGCCAGAAAGACACCAAACACCGCACCGTAGGTGCCGCTGGTCCGATGCCGCGGGCCGAAGACGTTGAAAAACCGCAGCGATACGACTGGTAATCCGTAGGTCTGATGCCAATGCAGGGCGTACTGTTCGCCAAGATGCTTCGTCAAGGCGTAAGGATACATGGGTTGTGCCGGCGCGATCTCCGGGGTCGGATAAACGTCCGGAATTCCATAACACGACGATGATGCGACGTAGACAAATCGCGTCACGCCGGCCGCCCGCGAGGCTTCCAAAACGGATATGGTGCCATCCACATTGGCGCGATGATAGACCATGGGATTTTCAATGGACGGCACGATATCGGCCATCGCGGCCAGATGATAAACGTGGTCGATGCCCTCAAACAACGGGCGGACAACCTGGTGCTCGGCAATGTCGGCCTGGTGAATGGTAAATCCGGAATTGTCGGCCAGATGGGCCAGATCGTTCGGTTTGCCGGTGGCAAAATTATCGATCACGGTGACCTCGTTGCCTTCGGCGATCAGGCGTTCCACCAAGTGGCTGCCGATGAAGCCGGCGCCGCCTGTGACAAGGCATCGCGTGCCATTATCGTTGCTGTTGGACATCAGAAAATTCCATCGATCGCGGGCTGAGGGTGAATCCGAGAATATTTCAACATAGGTAGCTTCGAACATATTCCGCAGTAAAGTCGTGATAGGCCCTGGCCGCGGCCAGATCATCATCTTGGCGGGCCGCCTGCATGACAAACCCGCCTTTATAACCAGCCTGC
>CAZQPC010000526.1:0-2619 GCA_964595005.1 uncultured Magnetovibrio sp. | reverse complement strand
CCGCCGTCGGCCTCATAGATGCCGCTGATCAGATTGAGCAGACTGGACTTGCCGCTGCCGCTTTCGCCCAGGATGGCGATGCATTCACCGGGCTTGACGGAAAGGTTCAGGTTTTCGAACAGCGGTTCATTGGTCCTTGGGAACTCAACCTTGACGTCGCGGAATTCGATGCCGCCCTGGACGCCGGCGAAGTTCGCCACCGGTTCCACGGCGTCCGCCGCCTGCAAACTGAACAGTGTGGTCAGTCGGTCGCGCGCGACCTTGAAGGACTGGTAGCGGACCCAGGTGGTCAAGCTGCGGCGCAGCGGCTGCAGGGAGCGGTTGGCCAGCATGATGCAGGCGGCCAGGGCGCCCGACGTGAGATCGTTGTCGATGGCCATGTAGGCCCCGGCGGCGACAACCGCGATGGTCATGAATTGAGAGAACATGCCGCCCAGGCTGGACGCCGATGAACCGGCATCGGCAACCAAAGCGCTTTTCTCCACGTTGGCCTCCTGCAGGCATTCGTAGCGCCGGTGCATAAGCGGTTCCATGGCCATGGTCTTGACCGAATGAACACCGCGGAAGGTCTCGGCCAGGAAATTGTAGCGCCGGTCGTCGCTTTGCGTCTGTTCGGTGATTTTGTGGCGCAGGCTTTTGCCCTGGATGGTCGTGGCGACAAGAAACAACAATATCATCGCCACGGCGACGGCGGCCAGCCATCCGCCGATCAGGCCGATAACACCGATGTAGATGACGGCGAACGGCAGGTCGAACAGCACCAACAGGGCCTGCCCGGAATAGAAATCCCGGACCTGCCCGGTGGCCCGGATCTGTTCCGTGTAGAAACCGGTTTCTTCGGCGGAAAATACCCGCGCCGGGACCTGCGTCAGATGACTGAGACCGGCGACCGAGGCCCGGTGTTCAAAACGTGCCCCCAGCCAACCGGTGACGTGGCTGCGCAGAATGCGCAGCAAGGTCTCAAAAACGATGGCGGTGGCGACACCGGCGATCAACAACCACAGGGTCGATAAGGATTCATTGGGAATGATGCGGTCGTACATCTGCAGCATGGCCAGCGGCAGCGCCAAACCCAATATATTGATCAGCAATCCGGCGACGATCAGCTCCGGCATGGCGTTACGCAGCCCCGCCAGGCGGAACAGCTGTCTCGTCAACTTGGGGTTCGCCTTATTCTTCATCCGATAGTTCACAAGCTCCGTCGACGCCGAATTACGCGTTCACCCTGTCGATGAGGGCACGCACAAACAGTGCCCGGCTCAACAGAACGAGGGATCAAACGTCAGGAAGCGCGATAACTGTTCCCGGGCAGGCATTGCCGGCCCGGTGCAATGATCGATGCGTTATCGTCAGGCTGTCGTCGTCGCGAGTTCCAATCTTGTCCCGATTTGGCCAACGCGTGGCCATGGCTCCAATCCATCGTAATTACTATCGTATACATCTTACCAAAGCCTGACAGCCGATACAGGCATGAGAACATTAATGGAACAATGTGAGATCTGCAAAAATATAGGTACCGGCCGATCAGGCCGACATTTCGGCCTCGAACACATAGCCGAATCCATCCAGATCGAGAAAATTGACCCCCCACAGTCCGGGCAGGATTTGCATGGCGATGCGGGCCCGGCCGCGGGTCGCCACGCGCACGCACTGGCCGATACAGAAGGCACTCGCCGGTTTCGCCGGGCTCGCCGATTGTTTCCTGGAATCAATGCGTTCCGTCATGATCTTCCCTCTTTCATCTCCGACTTTGCGCCGGTAGGTTCTGGGATCATCCGGGATTGTTGTTCGCGCCCGGATGTCTCCATTCTTGGAGCAAGGAAAATTTTTACGCCGCCGCCGTTAACAAATCCTTGATGCCCGCCGCAGCGGCCGCGCCGCCCGCGCCGCCCGCGCCGCCCAGGGGGGGGGACGTGACCCGACCATGATCTTCCATCGCTACAAGGCCATCTTCTTTCATATCGGCAAGACCGCCGGCAGTTCCATCGAACAGATGATCGCGCCGGGCACCCGCGATCCCTATCTGGCAAACCGCCATGAGATGTATGGCTTTGACGAAAAACTGAACATTTATCTGCATCACGCCAGTTGCCGGACGACGCGCGACATCGTCGATGCGGAGATTTTCGACAGCTATTTCAAGTTCGCCATCGTCCGCAACCCCTACACCCGCATGATCAGCGCGTACTACTATCTCTATGACCAGAACCGCGAGCTTTATGGTGACTTCAAGGATTTCATCATGGCCCTGCCGGAACTGGCGGCACATCCTGAAAAACTGCGGGGCTCGCACCAGATATCACAGCTTCATTACACCCACCTGGACGGCGCTCAGGTGGCCGATTACATCGGCCGGTTCGAACAGCTGGACGTCTGCATCGCCGAGATCAACGCCCGCCTCGGCCTTGAGGCCACCTTGCCGACCGTTAACGCAACCCAGCACCCGGACTATCCGGCCCGCGACAAGGGCGCGGCCTACGATGACGAAATGATCGCCGTCATGCGCAACGTTTATGCCGATGACTTCACTGTTTACGGCTACGGCGACGCGCCGCCACGGGCCTGACTAGAGCATCGTGCGCTATTTCGTACGCACTGAGACGGTCAGTCCGGTTTGCC
>CAZQPC010000525.1:0-2621 GCA_964595005.1 uncultured Magnetovibrio sp. | reverse complement strand
ATCGTCGGCTGGCCCGACCAGGGCGAGCTGCGCGACGCCGTGTTCGACGAGGACGCGACCTTCGAGCCGTCCCCCGGCCGGGTCGAGCGGGTACGGCTCAACGACGACATCATCGGCGCCGCGAACCGGGGCATCCGCACCGTGATCCTCTGCCCCAGCCTGATCTACGGCGAGGGCCGCGGCGTTCACCGCGACAGCATCCAGGTGCCATGGCTCATTGATGTCGCAACCAAGTTCGGCATCGCCAAGCACATCGGATCGGGCGGTAACATTTGGTCGAACGTGCACATTGATGACCTGGCCGAGCTTTTCCGCCTGGCCCTGGTCAAAGCCCCACCCGGCAGCTTCTATTTCGCCGAGAACGGCGAGAACTCCATGCGCGAGCTCTGTGAAGCCATCAACGCCATGATGGGTGTCGATGCGCCGCCGCAATCCATGACCATTGCCGAGGCGGCGGAAGAATGGGGCGAGGGCCCGGCCAATCACACCATGGGCTCGAACAGCCGGGTCAAGGCGAAGCACGCGCGGGAGCAATTGGACTGGGCGCCAAAAGCACCGTCGTTATTGGAGGAGATCAGGAGCGGATGTTACGCCGCGGCGTGATGATGCGGATCGCCGGCGCACTTATCGGGGCAACGTTGCTGTCCGGATGCAGCACGCTGCAGATCGCCTACACCTTTGCCGAGGACATGCTGGAATCCCGGGCCGAAGATTATCTCGACCTGAGTGCCGAACAAGAAGCCGAACTGGCCGACCATTCGGCGGCGCTGATCGCCTGGCACCGCAAGACGATGCTGCCGACGTATGCGGCGTTTTTCAACGCGCAAGCTGATATCGCCGAGGCCGGCGGATGGACGCGCGCCCAACTGGCGGCGGCCTTCACGACATTCCGCGCCCTGATTGACGGCACCGTGAGAGGCGCGGCGCCGTTCGTCGCCAAGGTTCTCATCGGCCATACGACGCCCGGGAAATTGGCGCATCTGGAAGCGCGCATGGCTGAAAACAACGCGGAGCGCCGCGCCGAGCGCGCCGCCGAGACGCCGGAAGAAACGCTGGAAGGATGGATCGACAGACGGGTCGAGCGCATGTCCCGCTTTAGCGGCACGCTCAGCGACGGCCAGGTCGCGATCATCCGCCGACACGCGGCGCGCGGCATGGATCGCGCCATGCGCTGGCTCGACAACCGCGAATTGCGCCAGGGCGCCTTGGTGACGTTCCTGCGCAGCGAGCCGACGCGGGCGGACACAGCACGCTTCGTGCACCGGATCATTCTGCATGCCCACGAAATCGTCGATCCGGATTACCGCGCCGTCTCCGAGGCACGCTGGAAACGTCGCGAAGGCATGTACTTCGAGGTGCTGTCTTCGCTCTCGGACGCCCAGCGCCAAGAGGTGGTGTCGACGCTGCGCAGTTATGCGGCGGACATGGTTCGTCTTGCGGGGGTGTGAAGGTGCCAATTGGAGCTTCGTGCCGGCCACATTCAGAGGGTTAAATGCAAGGTCCACATCGGGCGGATTTCTGCTATCATCGCCGTTCGGGTAACGGCGGGACGGCTTGAATTTCGTTATAGAGAAAAATGGCCGCATGGAACCTTGACCTTCGGGCGTCAACCGAAGGCCGGTGAACGGAAACAGCAATCAGTACGGCAAAGCTTCAGGTCCAGTACTTCGACATCGGCGAGATCGACGCGATCGCCTCGGACCGGTTTCGGCGGCTGTTTGGCTACTGGCAGTCCAAGCACGCGGGCGACCGACGGCCTGCGTGGACCGATCTCGACCTCATGGAAATCTATGACGTGGCGCCCTATATCTTCGTCAAGGACGCCGTCTTCGGCGACCGGGACTTTTTATACAGGTACTGGGGAACCGCCCTAACCAACCTTCTCGGCTACGAGATGAGCGGCAAACTGGCCAGTGACCACTACACGCCGGACCAGTCGGCGATGACGATCAAGGGGCATATGAAGTTCCTGAAAGCCGGCAAACCGAAACTGAGCAAAAGCAGAGTCTTCTGGGCCGAAAAAAAGGACTATCTGGCGTACACGGGGCTGCTGCTTCCCCTGGACGGGGCCTCCGAGCCTCTGCAACACCTGATGATGGGGTTCGATTTCAGCACGGCGTAAGATTACCGCGCACAACGCGCCACGCTGGCCACCCATCGCGCGCGCTGTTTCCCTTCAAACCGGATTTGCCCGTTGGATCTCGAATGATCGGCGGACGTTTCACATTGGCGATGCCGTATCAAACAGGCGCGTAATATTTGACCGCGTTGTCGTGGAACAATTTGCGCTGATCAGATGCCGGCAGACCTTCCGTAATCTGCATGAACCCGCCGAATATTTCGTCAAACCGCGCGACCAAGCGGTCAACCGGGAAGTTGGATGCGAACATGCAGCGGTCCGGCGCGAAGATGCGGATGGTCGCCAACACCACGTCGCGGTTCAGCTCCGCCACCCAGGTCTGGCCCGGCACGCAGATGCCGGAGATTTTCACCGCCGTGTTGGGCTCGGCGGCGAAAGTTTCCATGGCGGCGCGCCAGCCCGCGATACCGGCCGGCGAGCGGTCCGACGGCAGCCCCGTGTGATTGAGGATGATCGTGGTGTCGGGGAAATTACGGGCCAG
>CAZQPC010000524.1:0-2631 GCA_964595005.1 uncultured Magnetovibrio sp. | reverse complement strand
TGCGTCGAGAACACGAACCGATACCCCGCATCGCCCGCGCGTCCTCTCCTGACGGAGGCACCGCAACAGTGATCTCAGTGCGTACGAAATAGCGCACGATGCTCTAGAGCAAAACAAATTAGACCCGGGCCGAAGCCCGGGTCTTTGCGTGGCTGAACTTCAATCAATCAGCAGCCCGCGGCACACTTGCCGGAACCGTCGAATTCCATCGTCTTGCCGCTCAGGGGTAGGTGCACGGGCACCTTAACCGCTTTCGAGAAGGCGTCCGTCTTGGTGCCGGCGATGACCTTGCCGCCCTTCGTCGAGACCTGGTTGGCGTGCGACGGGATCACCGAGGCCGGCTTGACCATTTCGTTGATCACGTAGGCGGCTTCCTTCGGGCCCGTGGTGAAAACGTCACCGATGTTGATGACGGCCAAATTGGCCTTGTAGTGCTTGCGGACCACCAGGTCCTGTTCCGCCGTCAGGCCCGTGTCGCCGGAAAGATAGGCGACCAGCCCGTTGGAAAACGTCACCACATAACCCGTGGGCGGTCCGGCATAGGCGTTCAGCCCGATGGCCTTCAGCGCCTTGCCCAACTCACCGCCGATGAACGCCGGGTTGACGCCGTTCGAATGGGTCGCGGGGACGGTCGTCAGGGTAACGCCGCCGAGCTTGCGGCTGGCACCGAAACGGACCAGCAGGGAATCTTTCGGGTTGCCGCCGATGGCCTTCAATTTGGACTTGAAGAAGCCGGGCATTTCCGACCCCGTAATGATTTTCGCGCCTTTCGCCTTGGCGATGTTCACAGTGTTGGTGATCGGGGCATCCACGACGCTGATATCCGGTTTGCCGCAGGTGCCGGCATTCGGGGCCTTTGTATGACGGTCACCGACGTGGTCACCGTGCATGTGACTGACCAGCACGGCGTCGATCTTGCCAAGCCGGGGATCGCCGGCACCGGCGACGGTGCGTCCGGCGTCATAAAGGATGCGGGTGCCGTCGGGGTCTTCGAAGATCATGGCCCGGTCGAAGCGGCAAAATTCGCCGTCGTGACTGCCGAGCGGCGTGATTTTCACATTCGCCGCCTCGGCGGCTGAGATCGTGAAGGCCAGGGCGCCGGCCGTGGCGAACAACAGGGGTGAGCGTTTCATGTGTTTTCCTCCCATGGATGGATTGAACCGCGCGGTTTGGCCGGGCGGCTTCCGTATCGTGCATAAAACGTGGCTGATTTGGCCACGGTTGCAGCTTAACCTTGGGGCGATAGTACAAAGATTCAATCGGCCATTGCGAAACAAATTTCGGTGATCGCGGAGCGGAAAAATACCGCCGTGCCGCCACCGTCGAGGGCAATCAGGCGAATGTGTCTTTGAGAGTCTGCAAGGCGGATTCAGCGTCACCGGGATTTTCAATGCCCCAAAACCCGACGGCGGCGCGCAGGGCGCGCAGGCGGCCGAAGGGTTCCGTGGCGAACAGGACGTTGCCCAGGCCGGCACTGCCGAAGGGCTCGGCGGCGACGAACTCGATCTTGTTGTTGGGGAAATACCGGACGTTCAACCAGGTCCGGGTGCGGACGATGAGGGCGCGCCTGTCGGTGACGCCATAGTAGGTCGTCGGCGCCGACCACCAATGCCAGAAGGTCTTGCCCGCCAGGCCGCCTCCGAAGATCGAGAAGATGATCCCGAACATCAGCGCAAAGACCCCGGGGCTGCGCGGGTTCACGGACATGGCGTCCAGGGCCAAGTAAATCATCACCGCGCCAATCACCAAAACGATGCGGCCGAAAATGGCACGGAAGGGGTTGGAACCGCTGTAGGCGGCCCGGTTCGGACGCCCGCTCCAGAGCAGTGTTTCGCCGTCCGTCAATTCGCGGCTGATGACTTGTTCCGGCGTGTCTTCAGGGAATTCCGGTGGAGAGTTCTCGGGAGTTTCCTCTGGGGCGTCCTCCGGGGATTTCTCTGGGGATTCCTCTGGGGATTCCTCTGGCACGTCGCCGGTCATTTCGCGTCACTCCCCGGCCGGCAGGCTTCGGTGATCTTGTCGCGCTGGCTGTCATAGGCCATCCGGCAGGTCATGTGCTGGCCTTCCTTGGTCAGCACCAATGTCGTTATCTGCACGACCCGCGTCAGGTTTTCATAGGGCGGCAGACCGGGCCGCTTCTCCTGGTGTTCGTGTTTTTCCATTACCCGCCACCCGTCGCCTTGCAGCCCGGCCATGGTCGCCGCCTCGGCGGCGGCGGCCGGTGCCGATAGGGCACTGAATAGAATCGATAGGCCAAAAATGACCGCCGATGCGTGACAGGTGATCGAAGTGAGGGGCACGTTTGAAAATCCAGTTGCCAAGCCAAGTGATTGATTCGGCGCTACTATAATCGCCCGCGTCCCGGGTGGCCACGGCCTTGCTTGGCGGTGCGCTTGGACGGCCTTGTGCAACGCGTTAAACTGCCGCCCATGCAGCCCTATCTTGATCTTCTCAGCCATGTGCGTGAGACCGGCGTGCTTCGCGGCGACCGCACGGGCACCGGCACGCAAAGCGTCTTCGGCCACCAGATGCGGTTTGATCTGGCGCAAGGATTTCGCGTGCGGACGACCAAGAAGCTGCATCTGAAATCGATCATCCATGAACTGCTGTGGTTCCTGGCCGGCGACACCA
>CAZQPC010000523.1:0-2638 GCA_964595005.1 uncultured Magnetovibrio sp. | reverse complement strand
CGAACAGATGGAACTGACCTACGTGGGCAACCGCGCCATGGCCGTTTACCGCCTGCCCCTGAACGAAGTGGTGTTCGATTTTTACGACCGCCTGAAATCCGTCTCGCGGGGCTATGCCAGCTTCGATTATGAGCTTTCAGATTATGCCGCCAGCGATTTGGTCAAGGTGTCCATTCTGGTCAACGCCGAACCGGTCGATGCGCTCAGCTTCATCGTCCATGAAAGCCATTCGGAAAGCCGCGGCCGGGCGATCTGCGAGAAACTCAAGGACCTGATCCCGCGCCAGCTGTTCAAGATCGCCGTGCAAGCGGCGATCGGCGGCAAGGTCATCGCCAGGACCACGGTCGGCGCCATGCGCAAGGACGTGACCGCGAAATGCTATGGCGGCGACATCACGCGGAAGAAAAAGCTTCTGGAAAAGCAGAAGAAGGGGAAGAAGAAAATGCGCCAGTTCGGCAACGTGGAGATTCCCCAATCGGCCTTCCTGGCGGCTTTGAAGACGGGTGAATAACCGGTTTTAACAGGTGTCGCCCGGCCCCTGTCCGTCGCCACGCCGTTTTTCCACCAATTTTATCTCCGGCGTTGTTATTGCCGGGCGGCTCCGCGGCGCAACGCCCGCGTCACGGATGAATTTGTCGAAATCCTCCTGATCATCGGCCATCTCGCCTTCGACGGCCAAAAGGGCGTCGTAGGCGGAATATTCCGGTTGCGCACCGTCGCCGTCGCTGGCCAAGCCCTGGGCGTGGGCTTCGCGGGTCAGTTCGTCATAGAGCATCAGCTGCTCTTCGTCCTTGCGGGCTTCTTCCTGTTGGCGCCAGCTGCTTTTTTTGCGTGGCCGGAACACGATGATACAAACAAACCCAGGCGTGCCCAGCAGCGCCCAGGCCGGCAGGGACAGAACAGCCAACGCCCACGGGTCCCACAGCGCCGGAGAAATGTTCTCCAGCTTGATCTGCAGCACCAACAGACTGCCGGGCCAGATCGTGTACCAAAGATCAAGGGCGCCAATGAAGAATTGGCCGCTGCCTCTCAGGGGCTTTACCAACACCTCTGCCGCCCCCGACACAAAGGCCGCGACCAACATCATCAAGCCTGCATAATAGGGAACTTTCATGACCGCATGGTACCCTGATCGCATGCCCGCCAGAAAGCCAAAAGGCCGTGAACACGGCGCGCCCCATGACGCGGACGCGGGGCATCAGTGCCGCTTGAAGTCCGGGGTGCGCTTCGCTAGGTTGCGCGGGCGTCAGGAGGGGTGGCCGAGTGGCTGAAGGCGCACGCTTGGAAAGCGTGTATGCGGGAAACCGTATCGAGGGTTCGAATCCCTCTCCCTCCGCCAATCCTTAATTCGCTATCATCCAAGTGTGGACCTATACCCGTCGCCGCGACGGCGGCAAGGCGCAACGGTTCTGTTCGCCGGGTTGCCGCCACGCCTTTCACCATGCGGCCCGGCTGTGGGCCATTCAGCAGGTCGAGGGTGGTCAGCTATCCCTCGATGCCCTCAAGGCCGTCCACGCAACGTGTGCGTTGTCGCAAAGTCACTCCACGAGAGGAGGCAAGAATGGTTGACCGTATCAAGGTCAACGCGTGGATGCCGTTCTATCCGGCGATTACCTGAAAGACACAGGACATCTAAGCACTGAGGAGCACGGCGCGTACTTTCTCCTAATATTGGATTATTGGTCGAAGCGTGGGCCGCCGCCGGATAATGACGAACGCCTCGCCCGAATAGTCCGTTTAACCGAAGATCGGTGGCGGGCAATACGATCGACAATTTCTGAGTTTTTCCAGATTGAGGATGGTCGTTGGCAGCACGGGCGGATCGAAGACGAATTGCGGAAAGCCAAGGAAATTCGATTAGCCAACCATGAGCGAGCCAAGAACGCAGCCGCCGTCCGATGGAACAAGGTTACGCAGAAAGACAAGGCTGCGGAACTTGGCGACAATGACGACGATCCATTTGCCGCCGACGCTGATGAGGCAGATACCGACGATGTCAGGTTTTGAGCCTTTGGATGGCCGATGCGGCGGGTATGCTCAGAGCATGTCAATCGGCGAAGTGTTCCATCATTCGCCCTTTTTTCGGAAATTCCTAAGCCCAGTTACCCTGGGGGGGAATGAGGGGGGATTTTATGACGGTGAAGGTGAAGGGCATTGCTCAAGCAATGCTTCAAGCATTTGCGTCGATAGGTTTCACGTTCACGCTCTCTGAGCCCGGCACGCAGCATTCTCCGGGTGGTCAGGTGGATGGGGCTGCCGGGCACCCGACTTCCGTCTCCACCAGTCTCTCAGACCGTTGCCAGCGATATTTTTGGACGGCGGTGATCCTCGCTCGCCCCTCTGGGGTTCGCGGGCCTGTCCAAAGACCGCCATAATTCCGACACCGATCATTCGAAAGCGCCTTCGCATGGCAAGCGGTGTCGCGTGCGCGCACGCGTCGCGCGGGCGCCTGCCCGAATGGAACTCGCCACCACACCGTCATTCATCGTTTCGGGCGCCTGATTTCTGAAGTCCGCTATTCGGTATTTCACGTCCGTTGCTGGGGGCGAAGCGGACCAAATTTTGGACCGGCGGATTCGTCTCCTGTTGATGCCGTGGACGGCTCCCACCCGCCGGCATCGCGATGTGCCAAAGTGTG
>CAZQPC010000522.1:0-2653 GCA_964595005.1 uncultured Magnetovibrio sp. | reverse complement strand
TGGCTATCAGCGGTAGTTGATGAACAGATCGAGATTAGTCTGCTGCCCGCGCACGAGCGGACATGATGCTATTGGACGTACGGTCGAATCTTCTTCTGATTTTAATCGTGTGAGGACGGATAACGGCGCGGCGAGACAGCCCGTTCAATGCCCAACTTGAAGATCATTGCCGCCTTTGTCTTCGCCGCTGACCAGAAACAGCGCGCGGTTGACGAAATCAACAACGTTTGACTTGGCCGCCAGTTGGCGGCCCAAATCCCGGTCGAAGTGCGAGGTCGCCGGCATGAAGCGCAGCACGTAACCGGCCCGGCGGCGCGCCGACGTGTTGTGACGTGAGCCGTGCACCATGTTGATGTCATGAAAGGACATCTGGCCGGGCTTCAGGATGATATCGACGGCCTGATCTTCGTCGTATTGGTCCGTGTCCAATTCCTGATTGAGGGTCAAATCATCTGATGGGTTGGTGTGATGAGCGAGCACATCAGAGCCCTTGTGACTGCCGGGAACAACCCGCATGCAGCCGTTTTCGACGCCCACGTCATCGATGGCGATCCAGGCCGAACAACTGGCCAGCGGCCGGATCGGCCAGTATTGGCCGTCCTGGTGCCAGGGCGTCGCCTTGCCTGTGCCGGCCGGTTTGCCGAACACGGTGGTGCCCCAAAGGATCAGGTCCTCACCGATCAGATCGGCGACCATCTCAAGAATGTCATCGTGGCGGGCGAAGTCGAGCCACCTGTCCGGGTTCGACGGCTGCAGGCCTTGCGGATTGTCCTCAGGCGCGTGCGGCACGAACATGGAATCGGCGGTCATTTGCGGATTGGCGTCAATCAACCGGTCCAGTTCCCGGCGCATTTCATCGACCACGTCCGGCGGTAACCGGTAGTCGGGAATGACGTAGCCCTGTTCGTGATAGTGCTTGATTTCGGCGTCGCTCAGCATGCCTGGCTCCTTGGTCCCCAACTCCCGATCAATCCCCCGGTCAGGCCCCCTATGAGGGCCGCAGTATAACCTTATCAGCCAGGGGGAAAATAGTTTTGCCCGCCTGGGCACACTGGTACGGTTCCGTCGCGTCCCCGAATGAGCGAAGGTTGAACACCGATGAGCGACGACTTGCGATTTCCAGCCCCGGCATTGACCGATTTCACCCGCGCGCTGTTCCAGACGGGCGGCCTGCCCGCCGACAAGGCCGGCGTGGTGGCCGAGGTTCTGGTCGAGGCCGATCTGCTGGGCCACGTCACCCACGGCCTGAATTTGGCCGGACCATATTTGAAGGAACTGGACGGCGGCAAGATGACCGCCGAGGGCGAGCACGAGGTGGTGCGCGACAAGGCCGCCGTGGCGGTCTGGGACGGGCGTTACCTGCCGGGCCTTTGGCTGACCCGACAAGCCGTCGAGGACGCGACGAACAAGGCCAACACCTTTGGCACCGGCACCGTGGTCATCCGCCGCAGCCACCACATCGGCTGCCTGGCCAGTTACTTGGAGGCGCCGGCCCGCGACGGCCTTGTCGTTGAGATCACCTGCACCGATCCCTCGGTCGTCGCCGTCCCCGCCCACGGCGGCCTCAACCCCATTTTCACCCCCGACCCCATCGCGGTCGGCATCCCCACCGAAGGCGATCCGATCATGATCGACTTGAGCGCCTCGACCACGTCCATGGGCACGGCGGCGCTTTACCGCGGCCGCGGCGAGATGCTGCCGGGCCAATGGCTGCAGGATTCCGACGGCAACCCGTCGAACGATCCGAATGTGCTGGTCGGCGACGCCCCCGGCACGATCCTGCCGGCCGGCGGCATGGACCACGGCTATAAGGGATTTTCGCAAGCGCTGATCTTGGAGACCTTCACCCAGGGCCTGTCGGGTCTCGGGCGTATCGACAAGGTGGAGAACTGGGGTGCCGCCGTGCAGGTGCGCGTCACCGATCCGGAATGCTTCTGCGGTGCCGACTCCTTTCGCCACCAGGCCGAATACATCTCCGAGCTTTGCCGCACCTCGACGCCCCGCGACCCGGCGAACCCGGTGCGCCTGCCCGGCCAAAGCGCGCTCAACCGCAAGCGCCAACATCTGGACGACGGCGTGCCGCTGTCCGAGGGCATTCTCGAACAACTCCGCGAATGGTCCGGCAAACACGACGTTCCCCTTCCCAACCCGATCTCATAGGTGACGCATGAACATCTTCATGACCGGCGCGACCGGATACATCGGCGGTTCCGTCGCCGCGGCGATGATGGACGGCGGCCACACGGTCAGCGGATTGGTCCGTTCTGAAGAACGCGCCGCGCAGGCGCAAGAGCACGGCATCACGCCCGTCTTGGGCTCGCTGGACGACGATGGCGTGCTGGCCGAGGCCGCCGGTAAGGCGGACGCCGTCATCAATTGCGCCAATTCCGATCACCGGGGCGCGGCGGAAGCCATGCTCGGCGCCCTGGACGGCACCGACAAACCCTTCCTGCACACGTCCGGCACCTCCATCGTCGGCTGGCCCGACCAGGGCGAGCTGCGCGACGCCGTGTTCGACGAGGACACGCCGTTCGAGCCGTCCCCCGGCCGGGTCGAGCGGGTACGGCTGAATGACGACATCATCGAAGCGGCAGGTCGCGGCATCCGCACCGTGATCCTCTGCCCCAGCCTGATCTACGGCGAGGGCCGCGGC
>CAZQPC010000521.1:0-2682 GCA_964595005.1 uncultured Magnetovibrio sp. | reverse complement strand
CCGTCCAGTTGCCGGTTGGAACCTGGCCATCACCTTTTGCTCGAAGACGACCCCGATGCGGCCGGCCGAGGCATGGCACAAGGGCGTCATCGTCGAACGCGGCAGCCACCTCGACTTGCTGGTCGACGACGGCACCTACGCTGACATGCGGGCCCGTCAGCAGGCCGCGGCGTCATTGCGAAATCGGTTTCAAGACCACCGTCAACGCCGGAAAATCCTCTTGCAGGTCCATGCCGAATTCCTCGATCAGGTCGTTAACTTCGTCGTAGATCCAAATGACCGTCACCAATTCCTCGCTCGGCGCGCCTTCGTTCAGTTCGTAAATGATGTCCATCAGTATTTTCGCGGTGCTGGAATTGAACATGGTGAGGTGGAACGACACGGTGATCGAGCGGTCATTGCCGGCGTTGAGGAATTCCTTGAGCCAGGCGACCACGGGCTCGAAGAACCGCATGGCGTTCTCGGGATACGATTCGCCGCTCAGTTTGAGAACGTGCGTATCTGCGTTGAAATCAATTGTCGGCGTAATGTCAGTTGCCGGAATGGCCAGGTTGTCCATTGGTGGCTCGCTCCTCAAAACAATTTCATCGGTATTCTATATCACGTCAGCGTTTCAATCTTGCGCATTTGACACTTCACCCCGAACCTTGAAACCGATCAGCGAAATGTCATCGCGTTGTGGCCTTGATCCCATGTGGTGCCTGAGCGCGGCCATGATCTTGTCGGCTTTCGCTATCATCGGAACATCCTCAAGTGAGTCCAGCAACCTCAGAAAGCCGCGTTTGGTGAACGGCAGGCGGGTTGCTTCGCCGACCTGGGTCGGCAGGCCGTCGGTGGTCATGAAAAAGCCCATGCCGTTCGCCGCATCAATAACGTGATTGGTGAACTCGGCGTCTTTCGGCAACCGCCGATAGCCGATTTCCTTACGGTCCCCTTTGAGTTCGCGGACCTCACCCTTGTCTTGAATATAGAGGGAGATATTGGCGCCAGAATACCGCAGTTCGCGACGCTTAGGCGGCAGGAAGCACACGCCCACTTCAAGCCCGTCATCGGCATAGCCCTCGTCCCGATCCTGACCGAGCGCATGCTGGACAAGCTGGTGCATGCGTTGGATCAAGGCGGCACAGTCGCCGGCCGGCGTATCGATGAGGGCTTGATCAAGCGCCCCCGTCGCAATCAGAGTCATAAAGGCACCAGGGACTCCATGGCCGGTGCAATCGGCAAGTATGATCAAATCCCCGTCGCCCCACGCCCGATGCCAGAAAAAGTCGCCTCCGACTTGATGGCACGGCTCCCAAACGACGAAATGGTCAACCAGCACCTCGCGCATCAGCCCATCGTCCGGCAGCGCCGAGCGCTGGATGTTGCTGGCGTAGTCGATACTGTCTGTAATCAAGGTGTGGGCTCGGGTAATCTCTTCCTCGGCCTCTTTACGCTCGGTAATATCTCGCAGAATGCCGCAAAAAATGCGGCCTCTTTCGCCATCCCACATCGACAGCGACAATTCGACTGGAATAATTTCGCCACCTTTTCTTAAACCGTTGAGTT
Source organism: uncultured Magnetovibrio sp. (assembly GCA_964595005.1). Classification (GTDB taxonomy): domain Bacteria; phylum Pseudomonadota; class Alphaproteobacteria; order Rhodospirillales; family Casp-alpha2; genus UBA3470. The sequence continues at coordinate 1,134 of CAZQPC010000521.1, read as the reverse complement.
CCATGGTTTTACCCAGGAAATTACGCTCACTGCCGGAGACGATCCGCTCGACACCGTCGTCATGGGCCTGTCGCAAATATTCGGGGATAATAAGGTCGATGTTGTGACCGATGGCGTCCTCGGCGCGATATCCAAATATACGCGTTGCAGCGGCATTCCAGGATAATATTTCAGACTCCATATTGATGGTGATGATGGCGTCGTTGGCCGTATTTGAAACGTTACTGAGTTCCGTCTCAGCCAATTTGCGTTCGGTGATATCGACGGCGACGGAGACCGTATGGCCATCGGGCGCCGGCGTGCGGGTCAGTTGGATATGACGGCCGTCCGGGGTTCGGTCCTCGAAGGTCAGCGTCGATGTGGAATGATAAGAGTCAACCCGCTGCTTGAGAACCTCTTCGGCCGTTCCATCACCGGCCAACATGCCGCGGTCAATTTCGGATTTGAGAATATCGTGCATGGACGCTCCGGGCGCGATCAGGCCGTCCGGGTCGCCGTAGTATTCCGCGTAGGTGTCGTTGATCAGGACGATATCCAAATCCTTATCGACGACGAACATGGCGCCCGGCATGTTGTCCATGGCCATGCGCAGTTGTGCCTCTCTTTCCTGAACCCTCTTCTCGGCCTCCTTGAGCGCGGTGATGTCGGGGACGATGCCGATCCGCTCACCACCCGGCATCCGCCCGTAGCTCATGAGATACATACGATCGCCGACAGAGACTTCGACGGGGGTCGGTATGTCTTCACGAATTTGGGCGAGCCTCTGTTGGACCAATTCTTCGATCTTTCCCTCGCCGTAGACGGAGTTTGGCGCCAGGTGCCGAACGACACCTTCAATGGGGTTCCCCTTGTCTGCCAAACCGTCCGGAATATCGAAAATATCCGTATAGAAACTGTTGGTGAGGATGTAGTCGAGGTTCTCGTCCAGCACAAAGACACCGCCTGGCACGTTCTCAACGATGGCGCTCATGAGCGTCTCGCTTTCCTGAACCTTTCGCTCCGCCTCCTTGCGCTCGGTAATGTCCGTGGCTACTGCGACCGAGCCGCCACCCGATATGGGACCGATGCTGACCTCCAAGACACGGCCATCCTTAAGATGCCGTTCGTAGTCGTGATAGTCGCCGTCGTTAAACA
>CAZQPC010000520.1:0-2693 GCA_964595005.1 uncultured Magnetovibrio sp. | reverse complement strand
ATACGCTCAAGTCAAAATATGGCGACAGCGCGGCGTTCAGTTCACCGCGGTGACGGTCATCGTGGGCGACGATGAAAACGGTAGGGAGCTTGATCCCCGGTGGCGATTCGGCGTCCATAAGACGGTTCTCCTATCGTCCGCGTCCAAAACTCCCCACGCGACCGATCCGGTGTTTGGCTTTCGCGCCGCCAGTCTGCCAACCGGCGACGCCTAATACGCTTCCCTATCTAGATATGGTCTTTGTGGCAGGTCTTCCACAAGAAATTTTTTGCAAAATGCCACCCAATCTTATTGACGGCATTATATTATAATCATTCCAAAAAAGATATCAGGGAATTTACTTATTCAACGACCTGGAATTTGCCGATGCTTTGGCGCAACCCCTTGATGACGGCCTGTCCTGTTTCGCCGCCTTCTCCGGACAATTTTTCGCGCAGGATGGCGCGCATGGCGTCGATGTGGCACTTGACGATTTCCACCGCATTGTCGTCTTCGCGGCAGCCTTCCGAGGTCAGATCGAAAAGCATTTTGCCGATTGTCGAAATCAGCGGATAGCCGAACGTTCCACCCTGGCCCCGCAATTCCAGGGCCAGGGTATGAATCTCGCCGAAATGGCGCACCCGTCGGCCCGGTTCCATCAGCGCTTCCGTGCACAAATCGGAAAGCTTCGCCAGATATTCCAGCGCCCAGGAAGTAAAATCCAAGGCGGCGCGCTCCAGTTGTTGTTCTGCCTGTTCCAACAGGTCCGTCGGCATTTCGCCCTTCGTATTTGGGCCAAAGGCCCCGCCTGCCGCCTTTTCCTGCAAATTGTTGGGCAGGCGCCAATACCATACATCCGTCGGTTTTGTCGCCTTCACCACCTTGTCGGTGGAATAGACGATCGTGACGTCTTGGTCGCGCTTTTCGCGGCGCTCATCATTGTTTGGCGCGTTGCCATCCAGCTTGCGGCGCCGGTCTGGGCCGAAATACTTTTGCGTCGTCACAAATTGCCGTGGAAAATCAATGACTTCCAATATCCGCTCGTATACGGAGGTCACAGAAAACGGCTTCGCCAGGAATTCCGTGACGCCCAGATCACGGGATGAATTGACGTATTCGCGGTCGGCGGCGCCCGACAACATGACAAACGGCACCATGCGGTTCGGGCTGTCCTTGGAAGTTCGCGTCCAACGCAGCAACAACAGGCCATTGATCGGCGTCATGACCAGATCGGAAACGATCAGGTCGGGCCCCGGGTTTTGGGTCAATTTCATGGACTTCAGGTAGTCGATGGCGTCTTCGCCATTCTCCGCCGTTGAAATCCGTCCAAACTTAAAATGACGCAGCAAATCCTCCAAGGTGTTTCGGACATACATATTGTCCTCCACCAAGAGCAGATTGCAGCGGCTCAGATCGTATTCGGTCAAGGGCTCCCCCAAGGCAACGTGGCACCATGTGGCAGGCTATATAAGCTTTTCCGCCGACGCAACCGCCCGCCGGGCAGTGCAACCGCTTGCACTTGCCATGACCGCTCCGTATGTTGCGGCGCCCGCAGCGGCGTGGCGAACAGAGACAACAGGAGTTGAACCAAATGGCGGAAGTAGGCGGTGTGGCTGGCGATCGGCTGAGGACGATTATTGAACGGATTGAACGCTTGGAAGAAGAGAAAAAAGCGCTCTCCGATGACATCCGGGAAGTCTATTCGGAAGCCAAGGGCGCCGGCTTTGACATCAAGGTCCTGCGCCAGATTATCCGCCTGCGCAAGATGGATGCCAGTGATCGCAGCGAAATGGAAGAAGTTCTTGATGTTTACAAGCGCGCGCTGGGCATGATGTAAGGATCCGGCGCCGCGTCATCGAAAGGCGGCTTGCGCGTAGCTGATCAACCGCTGAAGACACGCATCGATGCTTTCGCGGTCTGTATCCAGTGACATGGCCGGATTTCCAGGCCGCTCATAAGGTGATGAAATACCGGTAAACTGGGCAATTTCTCCGGCCCGCGCCTGACGGTAAAGACCCTTCGGGTCGCGGGATTCACACACCGCCAAACTGGCGTCGAGGAAAATTTCGTGAAAGCCGGCGCCGATGCTCCGCCGGGCATTTTCACGGTCCGCTTGGAACGGCGAGATAAAGGCGCTGATCACCACCATACCGGCGTCGGCAAAGGCCGCCGCGACCTCGGTCACGCGGCGGATGTTTTCCTGCCTGTCGCTGTCTGAAAACCCCAAATCGCCGTTCAGGCCATGGCGCAAGTTGTCGCCATCCAACACGAACACCTGAAAGTTTCGGGCGAAAAGCGCCTGTTCCAAGGCGATGGCCAAGGTCGACTTGCCTGATCCCGAAAGCCCCGTGAACCATAGCACGCCGCCCCGATGGCCATGGCGATCGGCTCTCACTTGCGCTGAAACCGCCGAGCGCGGCACCTCTTGGATCGTCGGAAAAGTCGTCATGGCACCGGCTATTTGTTGACCAGGTCACGGAGGAAATCTGCATAAATGATCGAGACCGCCGTATTCAGCGAATCGACGGCCGCCGCGACGCCGGGCCCGCCGCTGGCATTTTCCTGGCGGTAGGACTTCAAAAAGATGAGTTTTCCGTCGCTGGGCCGGCGCAGTCCCAATTCCACCTCCAACATGGTGCGTCCGGCCTTCCCGGTGATCTGTTCCAGATGCTTGATCTTGCCGATCAGCACATAGTCCGCCTGAACCCGCATGG
>CAZQPC010000519.1:0-2720 GCA_964595005.1 uncultured Magnetovibrio sp. | reverse complement strand
TGTTGTGGATCATGTATTACTGCCGGGCCAAGGACTATCCGGTCGAGGAAAGCATGCCCCGGGACGAATTCAAGCGCGTCAATATTCGCGCCATTCCGGCCCTGCTGATCCCGGTGATCGTTTTGGGCGGCATCTATTCCGGCATCGTCACCGTCTCCGAAGCCGCCGGCATGGCCGCCTTCGTCGCCATCGCCGCCAGCGTCTTCTTCTATAAAGGGGTCAGCCTGCGCGAAGTGCCTGGTGTGATGGCGGAATCCATCAAGATGACCGCGTCCATCGTCTTCATCATCATGGGCGCCCTGGCCTTCGGCCACTGGATCACCGGTGCCGGCATCGCTGACGCCCTGGTCAACTTCGTCGTCGAACAGAAACTGGAAGCCTGGCAGTTCCTGTTGATCATGAACCTGTTGATGCTGGCGCTGGGCATGTTCCTGGAGGTTTTCGCGGTGATCTTGATCACAGTGCCGCTGGTCCTGCCGCTGCTGGAACCCCTGGGTATCAGCCCAATCCATTATGCCGTCGTCGTCACCGTGAACATGGAACTGGCGCTGATCAGCCCGCCCATCGGGCTCAATCTCTATGTCCTGTCGTCCATATCCGACGCCCCTATCGGCACGGTGATCAAGGGTGTATTGCCGTTCATTCTGTTGATGCTGACACAGTTGATATTGATCACCTACGTGCCGGAACTGTCCATGTGGCTGCCTGAATTGGTCTACGGAAAATAAGGTCCCGCGATCAGGTCGTGTTATGGCGCATCTGTTGGAACAATTGGTTTGCAGGTCTATTGCATGGGGTTGACGTCGGCGACGCCCAAGATCATTTGGCCCAAATTTTCGTAGGCGATTTCGCTGACCATCAGGTGCTGGGCGGCGACGTTCAGATCGCGCAGACATTGCTGCAAGATGTTGCCGGTATAGATTGCGCCGCCGCCCGAATAGCGAAAGGCCTCCGTGACCACGTCCAATGCAACCTCCGTACAATGGGTGGCGACGGCGCGCAGTTCCCCTTGCAGGCGGTTTGAGGGGGCGTTGCCGGCGCAAACCGCCTGCCAAGCCGCATCGTTGATCTCCATGGCCAGGGCACGCGCGGCGCGCAGCCGCAGATCTCCCGAGCCGATCATTTTCTGCACCGCCGGACGGGCGGCAAGGCGGGAAAGGTTGTCCGTAAAGCCGCGTTTTTTCTGCACTTCGCGTTCCGTGAAACTGCTGAGCGCATGCCGGCCAAGGCCAAGCGCGAACCCCGCATGTTCGTTGGCGACAAAGCCCGGATTGCTGATTTGATAAAGCGGCCCGCCCCGGGATTGGGTGCCGTTCAGAAAATCCCAGCTGAAGGACTCGGGCACGAACAGGCGCTCGACGGAAAAGTCGCAACTGCCGGTGCCCTCCAGTCCGGCAACCTGCCAATTGTCGTGAAGTTGCGCCGATGCGGTTGGAAACACCATCATGCGGCGCTCCACCGCCTCACCGCGCATGACGATCGAGCCGGCACTGATCCATTCGGAATGGCGCACGCCGCTACCGAACGGCCATCGCCCGGATACAAGATAACCGCCATCGACGATCTCGGTCTTGCCGATGGGCATGGCGGCGATGGCGCACAAGGGGATGCGGGCGCCGGGAAACATTTGTTCGATCGCCTCATCGGGCAAAAAGGCTCCGGGCAGGCCAACCGCGGTGGACCCCACCATGGCACACCAGCCGGCGGCGGAACTGACACCGGACAGGGCCTCAATGACCACAAGCTGAGTCGTCGGATCGGCTTCATACCCGCCCAGGGCACCGGGCAATTTCAGCCGGAACATGCCGGCATCTTCCAATGTCTTTACGGTTTCCGCCGACAGCGTGCGATTGGCTTCGTCGGCCGGTGCCCGGGCCGTCAGTTGATCGGCCATATCATGAACGGCGTCCATCAACTTTTGTCTGGTTTCAGGAACGTTTCTCACCTGCTCGTCATTCAATGGGAACCTCCACCCTGTGCGTGTCGTGGCCGAATTCAGGTTGCTTAATCGTTGCAAGAAGTTCCATACGGCGCAAATGTGGCGGCCGGTCGATATTTTCAGTTACTGGCCATCGGTGCAATTCGATAAGGCCGCCCGGTCCCGCAAGTCATCCCTGGCGGCAGGCAACACCATACATATCAAATTACGAAGGAAAATAGGCGACGAATGCCCTGTCGGGTTCGACTAACCGAACCCCACGTAGCTGACGACATTCGCCACGTCCTCGCGCTCACTGACCAAGGTATTTTCGATTTTCGTGTCATCGATGTAGCCCATGGACATGCCGGTCAGCAGGACCTGGTCGTCGGGGATGCCCAGGTGTTTGAAGATCGGTTCCTGGTAGATGATCCAGGCGGCTTGCGGGCAGGTGTGCAGGCCTTCGGCGCGGGCCGCCAGCATCACCGTTTGCACATACAAGCCGGCATCGAACCAGCTGCCTTTGCCCAGATAGGCATCCGTGGTGAAGAACAGGCCGACCGGCGCGTCGAAGAACTTGAAATTGCGCTTGCCCTGTTTGGCGGCCGCCTCGCGGTCGCCTTTTTCGATGCCCAGCAGACCGTAGAGGCCCCAGCCGACACCGCGCCGGCGGTCGCGGTGGATATCCTCCCATTGCGCCGGGTAATAGTCGTAATCCTCATATTTACCGGCCTTGCCGGCGTCCACCAGCGCCAAAACGTCGCGGCTGATGGCGTCCTTGACCGCGCCGGTACACACATAG
>CAZQPC010000518.1:0-2734 GCA_964595005.1 uncultured Magnetovibrio sp. | reverse complement strand
GTCGTTTCGGGATCTCCAGTCAGCGGATTCATGACGAAACTGGAGGCAAGGCCAACCTGTATGCCACCATTGGACCCCAGGCCTTACCTGGGGTGATGTTGTCGGGGCACACCGATGTCGTCCCCGTCGATGGCCAGGAATGGGACACTGACCCGTTCGAAGTCTCCCGCCACGGCAGCCGGTTGCACGGCCGCGGTACGTCGGACATGAAAAGTTTCATCGCCATCACCCTCGCTCTGCTGCCAAAATTCCAAGCCCGCGGCCTGAAAACGCCGGTCCATCTTGCGTTTTCCTATGACGAGGAAATCGGCTGCATCGGGGTGCGCCGCTTGATCGACACCATGAACGCCATGCCGGTGAAACCGGCCATGTGCATTGTTGGTGAGCCGACCAGCATGCAGGTGGTCACCGGCCACAAGGGCAAGCGCAGCTATCGGGTTCAGGTGCGCGGCCTGGAAGCCCATTCCAGCCTGGCGCCGCAGGGCGTCAACGCGATCGAATATGCCTCTCGGTTGATTGCCTTTTTGAGCGACCTGGCGGCCCGCATCGCCGATGAAGGCCCCTTCGATGAGCTTTATGATGTCACCCACACGACCGTGCACACGGGCACCGTCAGCGGCGGCACGCAATTGAATATTGTCCCCAAGGACTGCACTTTCGAGTTTGAGTTCCGCTATGTGGGGATACAGAACCCGCAGGCATTGGAAGATGAAATCCGCGCCTATGCCCGTGATGTCTTGGAACCCAAGATGCACGCCATTAGCAAAGACACTGGCATCACCATCGATATGGTCAACGATATGCCGGGCCTGGATATGGACGTGGACGCGGAGGTGGTGACCTTCGTCAAGGCCCTGGCCGGGCGTAACGATCACGCCAAGGTTGCCTACGGCACGGAGGCCGGTCTGTTCAACGAACGGGCCCATATTCCGACCGTGGTCTGCGGTCCCGGGTCCATAAACCAGGCCCACAAGCCCAACGAATTCATCGAGATTGAGCAGATCGAGGCCTGCGAGGCGTTCATGGGGCGCCTCATGGACCGGGTCTGCGAGAACTAACCCGGCACCCACCGGCAAGCGAGGAGAACCCCGGTGTCACAGGAAGTCGTCAAACTGAGCGTCGACGAAAACGTCGGCGTCGTGATACTGGACAATCCGCCGGTCAATGCCCACGGCCAAGACGTCCTGGCACAAGTCCAGCAGACCTTTGATTTGATCAACGACCGCGACGACATCCGAGCCGCCATTCTAACTGGTGCCGGCAAGGTGTTCTGTGCCGGTGCCGACATCAAAGCGCGTGCCGGCGTGGTCCGCGGGCCGGGCGAACAATGGGCCCACAGCCGCAATGCGCGCGAGGCCTATCACAGCATTATGGAATGCCAAAAGCCGGTGATCGGCGCGCTGAACGGACCGGCGTTGGGCGGCGGCCTGGCCTTCGCCGCGTCGTGCGACATCTTGATCGCGTCGGAGACCGCGTGTCTCGGCCTGCCGGAAATCGACGTCGGCTTGATGGGCGGGGGGCGCCACGCCCAGCGCCTGTTCAGCCATTCCAAATTGCGCCGCATGGTGCTGACGGGGCAACGCGTGTTTGGGCCCGAACTTTTCCGTCTCGGTGTCGTCGAGGCTTGTGTCGCCCCCGAAGACCTGATGGAAACAGCCATGGAACTGGCCCGCGAGATTGCCGCGAAAAGCCCGCTGGCCAGCAAACTCGCCAAGCACACCCTCAATCAAATCGAAGAGATGAGTCTCCGCGACGGCTACCGGTTTGAACAATCCATGACCTCCCAATTGGGTGGCTCGGAGGATTCGAAGGAGGCCATGCGGGCCTTCGTTGAGAAACGCGATCCGGTGTTCAAGGGCCGCTGACGAAAAGGAAGACAAAATGACCACCAGCATGATCGGATGGGCTCACACGAAGTTTGGCCGTCACGAAGATGACGATATTGAATCGCTCATTACCCGGGTGACCACCGACGCCCTGGAAGATGCCGGCATCCAGGCCGCCGACGTGGACGAGATTTTCCTCGGCACCATGAACGGCGGCTTCGTCCAACAAGGGTTCCCATCATCCTTGGTCCATCAGGCCGATGAGGCGTTTCGCTTTACGCCCTCGACCCATGTGGAAAACGCCTGCGCCACGGGATCAGCCGCCATCCACCAGGGCCTGAACGCCATTGCCGCGGACCGTGCCAAGATCGTCCTGGCGGTTGGCGTTGAAAAAATGACCGAAGTGACGACCGAAGAGGCCGGCGACGTGTTGCTGTCCGCGTCTTATGTGAAGGAAGAGGCGGAAATCGACAACGGTTTCGCCGGGGTGTTTGCCGAAGTTGCAAACCGCTATTTCCAGGTCAACGGCGACAAATCCTCGGCGTTGGCGAAGATCGCCGCCAAAAACCACGCCAATGGCGCGAACAATCCCCTTGCCCACTTCCGGAAAGATTTCGGTTACGCATTTTGCAATGAAGTATCACCGAAAAACCCCTATGTGGCCCCGCCCCTGCGGCGCACGGATTGTTCGGCCATTTCCGATGGCGCGGCGGCCGTCGTCCTCGCGGCCGACCCGATCGCTGCAACCGCGGAAAAAGCCATAGATTTCCGCGCTGTCGCCCAGATCAACGACTTCCTGCCGATGCGGCGGCGTGACGTGCTGAAGTTCGAGGGGCCCGCGCGGGCCTGGAAAGCGGCCATGGAAGCCGCCGGTGTTTCCCTGGATGATCTGAGTTTTGCCGAAGTGC
>CAZQPC010000517.1:0-2751 GCA_964595005.1 uncultured Magnetovibrio sp. | reverse complement strand
TCGGCTCCGTTGGACATTTCGTGGTCCCTGCCGATAGCCCGATCAAGGCATTGGCGGACATCAAGGGACGCACCATCTCCATGGGCGGACCGGGCTCAGGGTCGGCAAAGAACCTGACCAAGCTGTTGAAGCATGTGGGCTTGTGGGGCTCTTTCAAGGATGTCTATGCCGGTAAAAAGAGCTCTGATCAGTTGGTCAATGGTAAGGTCGACGCCTACAACTGGCATCCTGGCATCGGGTCCGGCTTTATTCGTGGAACCGCCAACAAGATCAAGATCCGCTTTGTCGATCTGAATGCAGCTGCCAAGGCTTCCAACTTCTATGCCAAGTTCCCCTATTTCGAGCCGGTCACCATTCCTGGCGGCGTCTATCCCGGCGTCGACAAGGATTCCATGACAATTGGCACCGGTACCTTGATGATCGCCAATAAGGACGTCCCCGACGACGTGGTCTACAGGACCTTGAAAGGGGTCTTCTCGGCCGAGGGTAAAAAATTCCTGCAGGCAGCCTTCGGCGGCCGGGCGAAGCAGATGACTGTTCCGAACGGAAACAAGAACCTGGTTGCGCCCATGCATCCGGGCGCGATGAAGTTCTGGAAAGAAATGGGTAAAAACCTCTAGCCTACCAGACCCAGAGTGGACACTGGTTCGGCGGGCCCCGCGGGACGCCCCGGCGTCATGCGGGGCTTCGCGTGAAAGTTCGAAAATGACAACAACGCCGTCTATCATCGCCGAAACGACGGATGGTAGCGCGACCGTCGGCGTCGCCCATCAACTCGACGGGTTCTGGAAGCTTTTTTTCCAGATTCCTGCCGTCGGCCTGGGGCTGTTCGCGCTGTGGTCGGCGGGTCCGGGGATAGCTGAGGATCACATCCACCTCGGTGTTTTCACCCTTGTTGTATGGGTCCTTGCCCTGCTGATTCTTCCCATGCGTAAGGGCATGGATTGGAGCAAGCCATCCGCCTTGACACTCATGCACGCGGGTGCTGTTGCTCTCGTTATTACTTGGACTGTCCTCAGGTTTGACGCGGTGGCCGAAAACGGCGCCGCATCGCTTGACTACATTCTGTGGGGACTTGCCGCGCTTGGCGTTTGCGCCATGTGCCGAGGCCACCGGGCGCTAGACTTCTTGCTGATGGTTCTGGCCTGCGTATCCATCGGCTATTTCATGTGGGCGTACCGCGATCTGATTGAGCGGGCCGGTGCTTGGACGAAGACCGATTTCGGCATCGCGGTGATTGCCGTGCTGGTCGCCCTGGAAGTCGCGCGCCGCGCCTTGGGGCCCTGGATTCCGGGCATCGGAATCGTCGCCATGATTTACGCCTACTACGGCGAATATTTTCCAGACGCCATCAGCCACGCCGGCGTCGATGTCGAAGGCATCGTCGATTACATCCTATATTCGCAGGACGGCATCTTCGGCGTGATGACCAACGTGATGGCGCAGTTTGTGTTGATTTATATTTTCCTCGGCGCCTTCATGCAGAGTTCCGGCATGGGGCGCTTCTTCATCGAATTCCCCTTGAGTTTCGCCGGCCGTTCGCCCGGCGGTCCTGCCAAGGTTGCGGTGATCGCCAGTGCGATTTTTGGCTCCATCTCGGGCAGCAGTCTCGCCAATATCGTATCTACCGGATCTTTCACCATTCCGCTGATGAAGAAGGTCGGATTTCGTCCGGTCGTTGCCGGCGCGGTGGAGAACACGGCCTCTTTGGGCGGCCAATTGTTGCCGCCGGTGATGGGCGCCGGCGTCTTTGTCATGGCGGAACTGACGGGTGTGCCCTACGTGCAGATCATTGCCGTCGCCACCGTACCGGCCCTGCTCTATCTATTCTCCATCGGCTTGATCGTCCATTTTGAGGCGAAAAAGAGTGGGATTGGTGGGTTGCCCGACGACCAGTTGCGGCGCCCGGCAGATGTCTTCCGGGAGGGTTGGTTCCACTTGCTGCCCTTTGCCGTCTTGCTCGGTTTTCTGGTCAAGGGCTACTCACCGGACTGGTGTGCTTTCATGGCCATTGGTTCGGTCGTCCTCATCAACTGGACCCGCGCCGCGTTGGCCCGTTTTGATATCGGCGGTATGACCGACCAACTGATGAGCTTGCCGGTGATCCTCTCGACCCTCGTCATGGGAACACGGAACGCGCTTTTGGTGGGCGCCGCCGCCGGGGCGGTCGGGATCATCGTCGGTATGATCGCCATGACCAGTCTCGGTCTGAAGATGAGCTTGCTGTTGGTCGATCTGGCCGGCGGCAGCCTGTTTTTGACGGTCATGCTGGTCGCGCTGACCTCGCTACTTCTCGGCATGGCGCTGCCGATTACCGCGAGTTATCTGGTCCTTGTTATTCTAGCAGGTCCGGCTTTCGATCAGTTGGGCGTGCCGCTCCTGGCGGCGCACCTCATCGTCTTCTGGCTCAGTCAGGATTCGAATATCACGCCGCCCGTTTGTCTCGGCGCCTTCGTTGCCGCCGGTATCGCCCAAAGTGATCCTTGGAAGACTGGTTGGATGAGTTTCAGATTTGCGAAGATGCTCTACATTATGCCACTGCTGTTCGCCTTTTCACCCATTCTCGATTTCTCTGATCCCGTTGGCGCCGTTTGGACCATGCTATCGGCGGGCATCGGCACAATTGCTTTTGCTGCTTGGGTCATGGGCCATTTGCATCGGCCGGCAACTTGGCCGGAGTGGGGTGTCCTGGCGCTGGCCGCGACGATGAGCTTCTTGCCTGCCGACATTTGGGAGGGCGGGCGGTTGATC
>CAZQPC010000516.1:0-2780 GCA_964595005.1 uncultured Magnetovibrio sp. | reverse complement strand
CGGAGACCGGGAGAGGCGATCCTAAATACGGCGTACTTCTGATCCAGGACACTAGTAGTCCGCACCTTTTAATTTGACTAATACCTTTGGTCGGGTTGCGCAATCCGGTTGCGGGTGATTCGATGACCACTGATTCGAATTTCCCCGGTGGTGCATGATGTCCGAGAAGAAATATGTCGTCGAACTTTCGAGCGCGGAGCGTGAACAACTCCAGGCCATTATCTCGAAGGGCAAGTCAGCCGCTAAAAAGATCCTGAAAGCGAGGATACTTCTTAAGGCGGACCAAGGCCCGTTGGGTGAAGGCTGGGACGACCGGCGCATTTATGAGGCCTTGGATAGCAACGCAAGCATGGTCGCGCGGGTCCGCCGCCAGCTGGTGGAAGAGGGGCTGGAGGCGGTTCTGGCCCGCAAGAAACGCGCGACGCCGCCGATCACCCCGATCTTTGATGGCGAGGCCCAGGCCCGGCTGATCGCGCTGGCCTGCTCCGAGCCGCCCGAGGGCCATGCGCGGTGGAGTATCCGTCTGCTGGCCGACAGGGTGGTGGAGTTGGAGATCGTCGAGCGGGCCCACTTCAACACGGTTGGCCGGGCGCTAAAAAAAACGACCTCAAGCCGCATCTGAACAACTACTGGGTCATTCCGCCCAAGGCCAACGCCGCCTTCGTGGCCGCCATGGAAGATGTCCTCGCCGTCTATACCCGGCCCCATGACGCCAAGCGGCCGCTGGTCTGTCTCGACGAGGCCGCCAAGCAACTCACTTCGGAAACGCGTGTTCCGATCCCGATGGCGCCAGGGCATCCGGCCCGCCAAGACTACGAATACAGGCGCAATGGCACCGCCTCGCTGTTCATGCTGTTCGCCCCTTTGGAAGGCTGGCGCCACGTCCACGTCGCAGCCCATCGCGCGGCCATCGATTACGCGCATGTGCTCAGGGCATTGAGTGACATCCATTTTCCCAAGGCCGAGGCCATCACCCTGGTTCAGGACAACTTGAACACCCACACCCCCGCCTCGCTCTATCGGGCTTTCCCACCAGAGGAAGCACGGCGCATCGCCGGCCGTTTCGAGTGGCACTACACACCAAAGCATGGCAGTTGGCTCAACATGGCGGAAGCGGAATTGTCCGTCCTCGCCCGGCAATGCCTGGCCCGGCGCATCCCCGACATCAAAACCCTCGAGAAACACGTCATCGCTTGGCTGCAACGGCGCAACAAACACAACGTCAAAGCAGATTGGCGGTTTACAACCGAAGACGCCCGCATCAAGTTGAAAAACCTATACCCTGTACTTTAGGTGATTCAGACCACTAGGGCCTGTAGACATTCACCGGCTTGGCCTTGGTGGCGTGGCCCGTCGGCTCGCGGATTGCGAGTCTTGGTGGCGGGTTTGACATGGGAAACGAGTCTGGCGGCGACGAGGAAAATCTGATTCAAGGTTGAAAACAGGAGGTCAGCCTTGAACCGTGATATATTGAGTGACAAACAGTGGGCGCGGCTTGCGCCGCTTTTGCCTGGTAAGCAAGGCGATCCCGGCCGTTCCGGCGAAGACAACCGGCTTTTCATTGAAGCCGTTTTGTGGATTGTCCGCACCGGTGCGCCCTGGCGCGATCTGCCGCCACGTTTCGGCAAGTGGGGTTCGGTGTGGAAACGCTTCCGGCGATGGGCCGAGAAAGAGGTTTTCGATCGCATCTTCGAGCAAATATCTGACGATCCCGATTTCGAATATGCCATGATCGATGGCACCATCGTAAAAGTCCACCGCCACGCCAGCGGCGCAAAAGGGGGACTCGAAATCAGGCCATCGGGAAGTCGCGCGGTGGACTGACCACCAAGATCGTCGCCCTTGTCGATGCTCTGGGCAATCTCGCCCGTTTCCTCCTCCTCCCCGGCCAGCGCCACGACACGATTGGCGTCGAACCGCTGTTGCATGGTATCGCACTCGACGCCTTGATCGGCGACAAGGCCTTCGATGCCGATTGGCTGCGGGCCGCGTTGAACGAACGCGGAACCATGGCGGTGATCCCATCCAACGGCTCTCGCACGGTGAAAATCCCCCATGACGAGGAGATCTATAAATGGCGCCATCTGGTTGAGAACTTCTTCCAGCAAATCAAGGAATTCCGCCGCATCGCCACCCGCTACGACAAAACCGACACCAGCTACCGAGCTGCGTTCAATCTCGCAGCCACCGTCCTCGCGCTAAAATGAATGTCTACAGGCCCTAGACCATTTTCGATATTCATCGAGTCGCCGAGCCACCCGCTCCCCCGTCCCAACCACCCATAGATGGTACCCTCGGGGTGGTTGGGACGGGGGAGCGGGTGGGTAAGTCAATCTCGAAAATGGCCTAAACGTGGGTTTCGCGGCGGATTGAGGTTCGTTCTTTTTCGCCTTCCAGGAAGAAAAGCTCCATGGAGCCGAAGCCCTTGACTTCATGATTGCCTCGTTCTTCGAAGACGAACTCATCTCGGATCACGTCATAGGTTTCCGACGAAACGGTGATCTGCATGGGTTCGGACAGGCCTTCCATGCGCGCCGCCAGGTTCACGCCGGGGCCGAAGATGTCATAAACGTATTTCTGAATGCCGCCGATGGAGCCGATCACCGGCCCGGTGGCGATGCCGATGCGGCAGCTCCAGGTCTGCGAGTGGGCAGCGTTGCGCCGGTCCACGTAACGCCGGATACGCAGCGCGACACGGGTCATGTCGGCGGCATGATCAGGGGTGGGCTCCGGCAAACCGGCGACGGCCATATATGCATCACCCATGGTCTTGATCCGTT
>CAZQPC010000515.1:0-2799 GCA_964595005.1 uncultured Magnetovibrio sp. | reverse complement strand
TCAGGACATACGAAAACTCGGAGAATGCGGAAGACGCAATTAGACAACAGTATATCACTTTCTAAATCCCGGTTCCTGCTTCCGTGTCGACGGTGACGATACTGGAAGATATGCGAGGTCGGAACCGTTGGTCTTTTGGTTTAGCCCCTCAGTCGCCGGGCTTTCGCTCCGCTCACTTGGCTTTCGGGCCATTCGGCCCGGCGCTCAGTCGCGCTAGGCGGTGCTGCGCACCGAACGGAGGTCGAGGATTGGCGGATAACCCGCCGGCAATCGAACTCCCGGCCAACGGGCCGTTGGCCCGTCAGACGTGCCCATGCTGGCAAACGAAAACGGGAACAGTTCTCACTTTACCGCAAAGGACGCGGAGGAACGCGGCGGCGAGGTCTTGGCGGCGGGTATTCACCGTGCGCCCTCAGCGCCCTCTGCTTCCTCCGCGTTTAATCCTTTTTCCTTAAACACGAATGAACACGGATGGATCGGATAGAAGGCGAATGCGCCGACCTCCGGGCCGACTTGGCGAACCTTGGTGAAATCCCCATTGGCCGGATCGGGCAATTATGGTCAATTACGCGATCCGTCAATCTGGGGTTTCGCCATGCCGGTCAACGAACTGCACCACTTCACCATCCAGACCGATGACATCGACAAGACGGCGGCGTTCTTTCGCGACGCCCTGGGTTTCACGGACGGCTATTGCCCGGACGTGGACGTGCCCTTCATCTGGCTTTATTGCGGCGACCGGCCGGCCGTTCACATCGTCGGCCGCGATGCGCCGGATGGCCACGGCAGCGCCAGAATTGATCACGTCGCCTTCAACTGCACCGACTATCCGGGCGTCAAGGCGCGCCTGGACGCCTTTGGCGCCAAGCAAAAGGAGCAAACCCAGCCCGCGGTCGGGGTCCATCAGATCTTCGTCGAGACCCCGGAAGGTGTGTGGCTGGAACTGGTTTTTCAGATCGACGACTACCGCAAGTCCGTCGGGGAAACAGGCGAAGCCGCCTGAGGCCGCCCGCCTAGGTGGCGACGTTGATCCACGTCATCATGCCGCTGGCCGCGTGTTCGACCATGTGGCAGTGGAACAGCCATTTGCCCGGATTGTCGGCAAGGAAGGCGATCTCGGCGGTTTTGTTCCGGGCAACCAGCAATGTATCGCGCAAGGGACCGAGGCGGTCGTCCGCTTTGACTTCGCGGAAGTGATGGCCGTGCAGGTGCATGGCATGCGGCCAGGCGGTGTCATTGTGCATGGCAAGGCGGATGGTCTCGCCCGGGCGGGCGTCGACAAGCGGCGCCTTCGGCATGTCGGTCACGCCGTTGAAGGCCCAGAGCCGGCCCCGGGCGACAAGATCGCGCATACTGAGCTGTTTGCCTTCAAACGAGGCCCTGCGCATGCCGCCCATGGCGCCGCCCTGCATGTGAAGTTTGACCCGCCGGGCCGATTTCACGTCGCCAAGTCCGGGCACGGGATTGGGCGCGAGGGGGGCGGGCGCGGGCAACCTTGCGGGGCGTTGTTGGTTCAGAACCTTCAGCGAGCCGATGACGATGTGCCGGTCGCGGGCGGTCGCGAACAGCACCGCCTCACCGCCCGTCTCGGCGGTGACGTCAACAATCAGGTCGGCCCGTTGGGCCGGCGCCAGGGTAATCAGCTCGATGGGCGCCGGGGCCGCCAGGGGTTGGCCGTCGAGGGCGACGACCCAGCCGTTGAGCCCTTTCACGCCCAAGGTGAAGATGCGGGCATTGGCCGTGTTGACCAGCCTGAGGCGAAGCCGTTCGTTATGTTTGACCGTCGCCGTGTAGTCGGCGCGCCCGTTGATCGTCACCCAGTTTCCCAACCGGCCGCCGTGGGCCCAGTCGGATATGGCGCCGAAGGTCGGTTCGTTGAGGCTTCCCTGGTCATCAAGGCGCCAATCGTCGATCAGCAGCACATCGTCACGGTCGACGGCCGGCGGGTCGGCCTCTTCGACCACCAGGGCGCCATAGAGGCCGCGGGCCAATTGTTCCCAGGTGCGGTTGTGCGGGTGGTACCAAAACGTGCCCGCGTCCGGCACGGTGAAGTCATAGAGAAAATCGCCACCCGGCTGAACCAGCGGCTGGGTCAGATCCGGCACCCCGTCCATGGCGTTGGCGATGCGGATGCCATGCCAGTGCACGGTGCTTGGCTGCGGCAACGCGTTAATGAATTTCCGGATCAACCGGGTGCCCTGTTTGAGGCGCAGCGTGGGGCCGGGCGCCGCCGCCTCGTAACCCCAGATCGGGGTTTTGGCACCGCTGGGATGGCCCAAATCGGCTAGGCCCGGCCGGGCCGTCAGCGTCGGCGGCGACATCGCCGCCTGCAGGGGCCGGGCCAAGGCGTTGGTCGCCGTGGCGGCAGTCGCGCAGAGGAAGGTTCTGCGGGTGATGTTCATGCGGGTTACCTTGACGGTCCTTTGGTTCATATTCCGGGCCGATGGGCCGGTACCTCGTTAGATAATCTGTTCAGCGGCTGGAAGGTCAACCGCATTCGTCTGCCGCGCCATATTACACGGTGGCGGTATTTTCCGCCTTGACCTTCCCCTAACGGCAAACCTCAAGATTGGGCGAATATGTTTCGATATAGGAGTGGGTTCGTTCTGCCATGAAATTGTCATTTGTCATCCTTACGTGCCTGATTGCCGTCGCCGGCATGGTCGCGTCTCCACTCACCGGGTCGGCGGCGAAGGTCCGAAATCCCGGCACCGTCGCGTTGCCCGAGATGACGCCGGCCCTGAACCTTGGGAAAATGAACTACGATGCCAAGTGTGCCGCCTGCCATGGCCGCAACGC
>CAZQPC010000514.1:0-2803 GCA_964595005.1 uncultured Magnetovibrio sp. | reverse complement strand
GTCGTGGATGGCCTGGACGATTTCCTCCACCGCATGGGTTGACGCCGGGTCCAGGCTGGCCGTCGGTTCGTCCAGAAACAGGACCTGCGGTCGCAACGCCCAGGCCCTTGCCAAAGCCAGTTTCTGTTGTTCGCCGAAGGACAATACTCGGGCCGGGTTGTCCTTCAGGCGCCGCAGTCCGCAACGGCCCAATACCTCATCGATGATCTGCACGCGCTGCGGTTTGGCGTGGCCGCGAAGCTTCAGGGCATAATCGACATTGGCGGCGACGGAGCGGCGCAGCATCACCGGGCGCTGGAAAACCATCGCCTGGGATGCGCCGGCATCGGTTCCGCTGCCCGGGCCTTGCCATCGGACGGTGCCGGCGGACGGGCTCAACAGCCCGTGACAGATCCGCAGGAACAGGCTTTTGCCGGCCCCGTTGGGGCCGATGATGACCGTCCGGGGGCCGGCGTCGAAGGTGCAGGTGAGGTCCTTGATCAAGCGCATGCCGTCGATTTCGAAGGACACGTCGTCCAGGGCCAAGGGGAGAATAGGGGAAACAATGTTGGTGCTCATGTCCGTCTCACGCATGCCGCCGCTGGGCCGTTTCCTTGATCAGGAAGGCGGCGCCGTTGACGCAGGTCGACAGCACCAGAAGGATCAGCCCCAGCCCCAAGGCCAGGGCCAGATCACCCTTTGAGACCTCCAGCGCGATGGCCGTCGTCATCACCCGCGTCGCATGGTCGATGTTGCCGCCGACGATCATCACGGCGCCAACCTCGGCACTGGCTCGCCCGAACCCGGCCAGGACGGCGGTGACCAGGGAGAACCGGCCGTCCCACAAGAGCGCCGTCAGGGCGCGCGCCGGCCCGGCGCCGAGCGAGCGCATCTGTTCCTCGTATTCGGCCCACAGGTCTTCGATGACCTGGCGCGCCAGCGACGCGATGATCGGCGTCACCAGGACCACCTGGGCGATGATCATGGCGGTCGGGGTGAACAGCAGGCCGAGCACGCCAAACGGCCCGGCGCGGCTCAACAACAAATAGACGATCAGCCCGACAACAACCGGCGGCAGACCCATGAAGGCGTTGAGCAGGACGACAATGGCCATGCGGCCCGGAAACTTGAACAGCGCCACGGCGGCGCCCAGTGGCAGGCCGATCACGGCGGCGATGATCACGGCCGTCAAACTGACCTGCAAGGACAGGGCAACGATTTCCGTCAATCCGGCATCGAACCCGGCGACCAGCGCGAAAGCTGCGGCGAAGGCATCGCCGAAATCACTCATTCACGTGTGTTCCACAATTTCGTTCCGGGGATTTCAAGCACACGGCCCCCTTTTTGGCAATTCACTTGGCGCGCGCGACTTGCGCCGAAGTCCTTGGATGGACATCATACCGCCCCATATATGCGGTGATGCCCCGGCGGCAAATCTTGGGAACGCAAATGAACGGCGAAACGGAATACCTGATCGCACCCGACCCCTCCGATCCGAAATTGACGGAACGGGTGGAGGGCATCGATCACGAGGGCAAGACGGTCAGCGCGTCGGTGACCGTGGAGCGACCGCTGACCTTGTTTTTGAATTCCCGCGAGATCGTCACCATGATGACGATATGCGACTATCCCGATTATCTGGCCGTCGGTTATCTGGTCAACCAGAACATGCTGGGCCCCGATGATGAGGTCACGGGCATCGATTTTGATGAAGAGATCGAGACCATCGTCGTGCGCACGGCGACGGAGACGGACTTCGAGGACAAGCTGAAGAAAAAGACCCTGACATCAGGCTGTGCCCAGGGCACCGTGTTCGGCGACGTCATGGAAAGTTTCGAGGATGCGAAACTGCCCGTCGAGGCGGCCATCCGGACATCGTGGTTGTATACCCTGATGAAGAAAATCAACACCGCGCCCAGCCTCTATCTGGAGGCCGGCGCCATCCACGGCTGCGTGCTCGCCGAGGAAGACCGGGTATTGCTTTATATGGAGGACGTCGGCCGTCACAACGCAGTCGACAAGATCGCCGGCTATATGTTCCTGAACGGCATCGACGGCGGCGACAAGATATTCTACACCACCGGGCGGTTGACCTCGGAGATGGTCATCAAGACGGTGCAGATGGGCATTCCCATTCTGGCCTCGCGTTCCGGCTTTACCGCCTGGGGCGTTGATCTGGCCCGCCAGGTCGGCCTGACCCTGATCGGCCGCGCCCGCGGCAAGCGTTTCGTCGCCTTGGCCGGCGAGGACCGGATTATCTACGATGCCGACCAGGGCGCCGTCGATGACGAGCCGGACAAACTGCGCCGCAAAGGGGCGTCATGATAAATTCGGAAACTGTTGGCGTTCTCTTGGCCGGCGGCTTGGCGCGGCGCATGGGCGGTGGCGACAAGAGCCTGCTGGCCCTGGGCGGCGACCGCATTCTTGATCGGGTCATTGACAGGGCCCGCCCGCAAGTCCGCACACTGATCCTCAATGCCAACGGCGATCCGGCACGGTTCGCCGAATTTGGTCTGCCGGTGGTCGCCGATGTGATCGGCGACTTTGCCGGACCGCTGGCCGGGGTTCTGACGGGAATGACCTGGGCGGTGGAGAGCCTGCCCTCGGCCCGTTGGTTGATGTCTTTCGCCACGGATGCGCCATTCCTGCCCGTCGATATGGTGGCCAAGATGCACGACGCCATTGATGCGGCTGGCGCTGACATGGCCTGCGCCCAATCGGGAAACCGCACCCATCCCGTGTTCGGTCTTTGGCCGGTCGACTTGAAGGACGAATTGCGCCGCGCCATGGAAGACGAAGAAATGCGCAAGATCGACCGCTGGAC
>CAZQPC010000513.1:0-2812 GCA_964595005.1 uncultured Magnetovibrio sp. | reverse complement strand
GGGCAACGATGCCGCGGCGAAGGCCTACAACATGATGCAATCGCTGCCCATGAACGTTTTGGTCTGCGACGCTGAAACCCTGACCATCAATTACGCCAATCCGGCCAGTGTCGAGGTGTTGCGCACCATGGAAGACCTGCTGCCGTCCGGCGTCAACGCCGACAACATCGTCGGCCAATGCATCGATGTTTTCCACAAGCACCCGGAACATCAGCGCCAGATGCTGCGCGATCCCGGCAACCTGCCGCACACGGCGTTGATCCGTCTGGCGGCGGAAATCCTAGAGCTGAACGTCGTTGGTCTTTTTGACGAGCAGGGCAATTTCACCGATCTCATGTTGACCTGGGCAATCGTTACGGAGCGCGAGCAGCTGAAGCGCATGGTCGACGTGATGCCGTTGAACGTCATGATGGCCGATCCCAAGTCACTGGAAATCACCTACGTCAACCAGACCAGCATCGAAACGCTGAAGCCCCTGGCCAGCCTGTTGCCGGTACCGCCGGAAAAACTGATGGGGACTTGCATTGACGTGTTCCACAAGAACCCGAGCCATCAGCGCAATATTCTCGGCGATCCGAACAACCTGCCGTTCTCGTCGAAGATCCCGTTGGGCGATGAAACACTGTCGCTTGACGTTGCCGCCATCCAGGACGAAGGCGGCTACTACATGGGCGCCATGCTGACCTGGTCGGTGGTCACGGCTCAGGTTGCCCTGGCCAACAAGGTCAGCGAAGTCACCGACACGGTCGCGTCGTCGTCGACGGAATTCCAGGCGACGTCGGAAAGCCTTGCGGCGACGGCCGAACAAACGTCGAGCCAGGCCAGCTTGGTCGCCACGGCGACGGAACAACTGAGCAGCTCCATCCAGGAGATATCCCAGCAGGTTACGCGATCGGCCGACATCGCGTCCGTCGCCGTGAAGGACGCCGAACGGTCCAACGAAATGGTCCAAGGCCTTGCCGACGCGGCCGAGAAGATCGGTCAAATCATTGACCTGATCAAGGACGTCGCCGACCAGACCAACCTGTTGGCCCTCAACGCCACCATCGAGGCGGCGCGGGCCGGCGATGCCGGAAAGGGCTTCGCTGTGGTTGCCGCGGAGGTCAAGAACCTGGCCAACCAGACTGGCAAGGCGACGGAGGAAATCTCGGCCCAGGTCTCATCGATCCAGGGTGCGACCCAGGACACGGTCGGCGCCATTCAGGGCATCGGCAAGACGATCAACGAGATCAGTGAGATCGCCACCGCCATTTCGTCGGCCGTTGAAGAGCAGGGCGCGGCGACAACGGAGGTTGCCGGAAATATCGCGGGCGTCCAGACGGCGGCCACGGAAACCGGCGAATCGTCCGGCGTCCTGCGGGAAGCTTCCGCCGAACTGGCCGGCCATGCGGAGAACCTGAAAGCGGAAATCACCGCATTCATGGACTCCTGAGCGAATGGGACCGGCACCGGACCCGTCATCTGACGGGACCGGTTGCCGAAAAGCCGGGCTGGACGGATTTCGGCATTATTGGCCAAAAATTGTTCAGCCCTTTTTTTTGACCGTCTCCGGTCATCTTCGCGACAAGCCGAACGTCCGAATTCGTCAACTTCAAGGCCCACGGAACTCAAGGGAACTTTTCCATGCATACGGTCCTGATCGTCGATGACGAACCTGAAATCCGCCGGCTCACGCGCCGGCGGCTTCAGGCGGCGGGCTATCAGGTCGTCGATGCCGGCGACGGCGAGCAAGGCATCGAAGCGGTCAAACAGCACAACCCAGACCTCATTCTTTGCGACATCACCATGCCGGGCATGGACGGCATCGAATTCCTGACGACCATCCGCGGCAACTTCGCCCAATTTGCCGACATCCCGTTCATTTTCATCACCGGGTTGCGCGGCCGCGATGACCTGCTTAAGGGATTGTCGCTGGGTGCCGACGACTATCTGGCGAAGCCCGTCGACCCGGCGATCCTGCTGACCAAGATACGTTCCATGCTGAACCGCATCTCCAGAACCGAGCAACGGATGAAAGCCGAGATGGAAGTTCTTCGCACCTCCGTACTGAGCGCATTGCCGCACGAACTGCGCACGCCGCTCACCCATATCATCGGGTTCTCGGAGATTCTTAAGAACGAAATTCACGGCCCGATCAACAACGGCCGGTATTCCGAGTACGTTCACGATATCTACGCCGGCGGACAACAACTCCTGGGCATCGTCAACGGGTCACTGGATTTGATTGAAGTGCTTTGCGGAAAAACGGCGCCGGCAATGGAGGCCGTTGACGTCGGCGAGTTCGTTGATCATTGCGTCTCGGAATTCAAAGAACAAAGTGACCGGGCGGGTTTGGTGCTGTCGGTTCATGGCCATTATGACGTGCCGCACATGGTCACGGATCCCGTGCTCCTTAAACGTGCCGTCGGCGCATTGCTTTCCAATGCGGTCAAATTCACCTCTCCAGGCGGACGCATTGACCTCTCGGCGGCCCTGGATGATGAAGAAAAAATTCGCCTTTCGATCACCGATACGGGGGCGGGAATGATGCCCGAAAAGATCGAGAGGCTGTTCGATGCCTTCGAACAAACGGATTCCGGTGATGCGCGGCGCTACGGCGGTGCCGGTATCGGATTGACCATGGTCCGGGCAATCATCAATATTCTCAATGCAAACGTGTCAATGGAAAGTCAACCCGGCGTCGGCACCACGGTCACGTTGAGCGTCGCCGCCAGGGCCGCCGGCAACAACCGGGCGCCGGCGGCGAAAATGGCGCAGACGGCATAGACGGCCGAGGCGGCATAAACGGCACCGACCTCGATTTCATTGCCGG
>CAZQPC010000512.1:0-2812 GCA_964595005.1 uncultured Magnetovibrio sp. | reverse complement strand
CAGTTAAGGGACCGAATACCGTTCGTCAGACCACAACCATCGTCATCGGCGCTGGACACGCCGGGCTCGCCATGAGCCGATGTCTTGCCGAACGCTCCATCGATCACGTGGTGATTGAGCGCGGCGAGATCGCCAATTCGTGGCGCACCGAGCGCTGGGATTCGCTGCGTCTGCTGACCCCGAATTGGCAAAGCCGGCTGCCCGGCTACGGCTACGACGGCGATGACCCGGACGGTTATCGGACGATGCCTCAGGTCATCGACTTCATCGACCGCTATGCCCGGGTGATCGCGGCGCCCGTGGAAACGCAGACGACCGTCACGTCGGTGCACCCCACGGACACGGGATATGCGGTCAAGACCGATCAAGGCGACTGGCGCTGCCGGACGGTCGTTGTGGCGTCGGGGGCCTGCAACATTCCGACCATCCCGGCGATCGCCGATGAACTGCCGGCGGATATCGCGGCCTTCACGCCGATGACCTACCGCAACCCCGGCCAGATTGCCGAAGGCGCCGTCCTGGTCGTCGGCGCCTCGGCCAGCGGCACCCAGATCGCCGATGAGCTGCACCGATCGGGCCGCCCGGTCACCCTGGCCGTTGGTGAACATATCCGCGCACCCCGGGTTTACCGGGGCCGCGACATCGAATGGTGGATGGACGCCGCCGGCGTGCTGGGTGAACGCTATGACGAAATCGAGGACATCGTGCGGGCACGGCGCGTGCCGTCGCTGCAACTGACCGGGTCATTGGACCGCAAAACCCTTGATCTCAATGCGCTCAGCGCCATCGGCGTCAACATGGTTGGCCGTCTCGCCGGCATCAACGGCGGCACGGCCCAGTTTTCCGGATCCCTGGCCAACCAGTGCGCGCTCTCCGATCTGAAATTAGAGCGGTTGCTCGACAACATCGACGAATGGGCCACTGCAAACGGCCTCGACAACGACGTCGCACCGCCCCACCGCCTTGCGCCCACCGAAGTCGCGGCGGCACCGCCCCTTGGCATGGATTTCGCCGGCACCGGTATCCGAACCGTTATCTGGGCGACCGGCTATCGACCGGACTTCTCCTGGCTTAACGTACCGGTGTTCGACCGCAAGGGCCGCATCCGCCACGACGGCGGGATCGTCGACGCCCCGGGCCTGTACCTCATGGGCTTGCAATTCCTGCGCCGGCGGCGTTCCGCCCTGATCGACGGGGCCGGCGACGACGCCCGCGATCTCAGCGCCCATCTGGCCGCCTACCTGGATGGCCGGGTCGGCAACAATGTGGGCGCCGAGCGAGCCTAAGGGCGCACCTCCTCGAAAGGCCCGGTGAAGGAATATCTGAACGACTGAAATACCGACGGACTCCCAATTCGCGGGCCCGCATCCTAGGCTGCCGTATGACCTGCGCAACCGTCCGGGGGAGAGTTTCATGAGTGACGACCAGTCCGTCAGGGTCGAACGGGATGGCCCCGTGACGACGGTGATCATCAATCGGCCCGGCAAGCGCAATGCTGTCAATAACGCGGTGGCGGAAAGCCTGTTCGCGGCGTTTACGGCCTTCGAAGCCGATCCAGACACCCGCGTCGCGGTACTATGGGGCCGGGGTGGGCATTTTTGTGCCGGCGCCGATCTGGCCGCCGTGGCCAGTGGCGAACGGGCGACCCGTTACGATCGCCTGCATGAGAGAACAGGTGAAGGTCCCATGGGGCCGAGCCGGCTTAAGTTAACAAAACCGGTGATCGCCGCCGTCGCCGGCTACGCGGTGGCCGGCGGCATCGAACTGGCGCTCTGGTGTGATCTCAGAGTAATGGAGGAAAGCGCCACCTTCGGTGTTTTCTGCCGGCGCTTCGGGGTGCCGCTGATTGACGGCGGCACGGTCCGCTTGCCGCGCCTGATCGGGCAAAGCCGGGCCCTCGACCTGATCCTCACGGGGCGCCCGGTGGACGCCGCGGAAGCCTTGCAGATGGGTCTTGCTAACCGGGTCGTTACAGACGGCGCGGCAAGGCCGGAAGCGGAAAAACTGGCCCATGAGATTGCCCGGTTCCCGCCAGAATGCATGAAGACGGACCGGGCCAACGTCTATGACCAGTGGGACTATTCCCTGGACGACGCAATGATGAGAGAATTTGAACGCGGTTTTCCCATGGTGGAAGCCGAAGGCAAGGCTGGCGCGGCGCGCTTCGTCGAGGGGCTGGGCCGGGGCGGCGCTTTCCAGGAAACCTGAAGGGGGCAGATCCAATGCAAAACACCATCTACACCGACGGCGTTACCAACATCGCCCTGAACAAGGGCATGGTGCGCATTGAACTGGGTACCGTTTCGATCACCGAAAAGGATGACAACGGCCGCCCGGCGGTCGGTGAGCGTCATCAGCTGACGATGACGCCGAAAACTTTCCTGGAAACCTTTGGCAACATGGAACGCATGCTCAACCTGTTGATCGAGAACGGCGTGGTGCGTGAAAAAGATGCCGACGAACAGCGCGCCGGGCCGGCCCGTGACGAGGACCTCAGCATCGACGGCGCCGACCGCCGCGACCGCCACCAGGAACGCCGCCGTCATCAGGTTGATCCCCTGGATTAGGCGCGATCAAACACCCACCGGTATTGAGGATAAACCGTATGGTCAAACTGCCCCTTGGCGCCACCGCCCCCATATGGGACGGCCTGGATTTCCGCTTCCTGAGCGCCGAACAATCGAAGTCCCGGTCTGCCGAGTTTCTGGCCGAAATGCAGCGCCGGCGCACGGTGCGGGAATTTTCGGATCGCCCCGTCGACCGCACGGTCCTGGAAGACTGCCTGATGGCGGCGGGGACGGCGCCGTCGGGG
>CAZQPC010000511.1:0-2812 GCA_964595005.1 uncultured Magnetovibrio sp. | reverse complement strand
GCCATGGGACTGGGTGACGGGACCGATGGGGCCTGGCATTCCGTGGTCCGGCTCTACACATGGCCGGTGGTGATGGCATCCCGGGTGCTGGCCGGGCGGGCGCCGGTGGCCGGCGAAGGCCAGGCCCGCGATCCATCGGGCGGTGTTGCCCGATGACGACTTGGCGTTATCATACGCCGTGAGGTGAGCCGATGAATGAACCGGAATTTGCGCAACTGAACGTGATGGCGATCGATGACGAAGAATTCGCCAGAGGATTGATCACCCGGGTCTTGGAGATGATCGGCGTTGGTTCGGTGCTGACCGCGGAGAACGGCATCGATGCCCTGGCCCAACTGGAGCGCACTGAGTTGGCTGTCGATCTGGTCATCAGTGATATCGAAATGCCGGAGATGAACGGTTACGAATTCGTCCGCCGCCTGCGCTACGGGGCCGTGCCGCATTACAAGGAGCTGCCGGTGATCATGTTGACCGGTAAGGATACGGAGAAGAATGTCCGCAGTGCGCGCATTCACAAAATCAGCGGTTTTGTTGTCAAACCCCCGGAGGTCAACACGTTGAAGGACCATATGCGCCGCGCGCTGGACCGATAGATTGGAATTTATGAAGGAAGATGACCATGGATGAAGCGGCCTTGATGAGCGCATCACCGTTTCCGGGCGACATCCTCGACCAATTCCCAGGTGCCCGAAAGTCGGTCTATCTCAGCAGCTGCGCGCGCGGCTTGCTGCCCTTGTCGGCCAAGGAAGCCTTGGTCGATTATCTGGATGGCCGGGTTGACGGGACGACCGACAAGGCGGCCGCATTTGCCACCGTTGAGCGGGTCCGCGGGAACTTCGCCGGCCTGATCAACGCCGCACCGAATGAAATCGCGCTGACCAAAAATGTCTCCGATGGATTGACCGCCCTGGCCGGGGCCATGCCGTGGCAGGCCGGCGACAACGTCGTCGTCTGTTTGGATCTTGAGCACCCCAACAACATGTACCCCTGGTTCAATCTGCGCGAACGCGAAGGCATCGAGGTGCGCGGCGTGGCGCCACGTGATGGCCACATATCGGCCGATGCGCTGATCGATGCCATGGATGATCGAACGCGCGTGGTGACGCTTTCCAGTGTCAGTTTTTCACCGGGCTTCCGCACGGATGTGGCCGCCGTCGGCGCGGCCTGCCGGCGACAAGACGCCTTTTTGCTGGTCGACGCTGTCCAGTCCGTTGGCATCCTGGATACGGATGTGGAGGCGCTTGAAATCGACGGTTTGGCCGTGTCGACGCAGAAAGGCCTGTTGGGGCTTTATGGATTTGGCTTCCTCTACTGCCGTAAGGATTGGGCGGAACGCATGACGCCGGTCTCTCTGGCCCGGTTTGGCGTTGATTTGGGCGATGGTGCCCACGAGGCGGCCAGGGGCAGCGATCAATACGCGCTGATGCCCGGCGCCCGGCGGTTTGACCTCGGCAATTACAATTATCCGGGCGCCATCGTCGCCGACGCGTCATTGAAGCTTATTCAATCCGTCGGCACGCCCGCCATTGAGGCCCATGTGCACCGGCTGTCCCGCCGTCTTGCCGGTGGATTAATGGATTTGGGATTGCCCGTGGCTGGCGGTCAACCGGGCCCGCATCTGGGCAGCATCGTCAGTGTCGGCAGTTTCGGTGAAGGCGGCCATGATTCGACGGATGATCCCCGTATTTCCGCCCTCTACGATCATTTGACGGCGCACGATGTCGTTCTGACCATCCGCCAAGGCATGCTGCGCATGGCCTTTCACCTCTATAATTCAGCGGACGATGTGGATCGCGTTGTCGCGCTTTGCGCCGGCTGGCTGCGGGCGAATTGACGGATAACGCGCCGCATTAATCCCACGAAGTTATCCACAGGCCCGGCTTGACTCGGTTTCGCTTTCAAACTGGTATACCGGTATGTCAGTTGCCTATCAGTTGGAACGGGACCGGGCCTACAAGGGGCTGCTGGATTTGTTTCTCGGCGGAAGCGTCGACCCCGATTTACCGCTGTCGGAGCGCAAGTTGGCCGGTTCCCTGGATATGGGGCGGACACCGGTCCGCGAGGCCTTGCGTGATCTGGCCCGTGACGGCCTGATCGAAGTGCGCCCGGCCCGCGGCACATTTGTCAAACGGCTGACATCTGCCGATATCCGGGAAATCTATCAAGTCCGGCAATCCTTGGAGAGCCTGGCGGCGCGTCTGGCAGCGGAAAACGGCGGCTCGCCGGCGTTATCTGCCTACGGACCACGGTTCGAGCACATGATCGCCCGGCCCGGCGATTTCGATCTTGCCGAGACCTATGAATTCGGTGCGGCCTTTCACACCGAGGTGTTTCGCGCCGCGGGCAACGCCTATCTGCTGGGACTTTACGAGCCCATGCGCCTGCAGTTCAGCGTCGCCTTGGGATTGCCGCGCTTTTACGATCCCGACTGGGTGCGCCAATCGGTGCCCGAACACTTGATGATCTTGAACACAATTGAGCGCGGCGACGGCGCGGCGGCTGGCCAACTGATCTCTGATCATTTGGGTCATGGCATGAATGTACGGGCCCGCATATTTGATCGGCTGGCCGACATCGCGGAAACCGGCGGATGAGTTATATTGAACAAATCCGTTATTGGCAGAGCGGCACGGTCATCTCCAGTGGCCTTGATATCGTCGCGTGTTCCCCCGGCGACTATCCCGAAGTGCATTACGATCTGGCGCGCATCCAACGCGACGCCGACCGCGATGCCATCGCCCAGGGGCCGGCATCGCTGTGGCGGTACGCAGCCTTGCTGCCGGCCGCCGATCCACAGAATGCCGTGACCCTG
>CAZQPC010000510.1:0-2819 GCA_964595005.1 uncultured Magnetovibrio sp. | reverse complement strand
CGCTTAGATTGTCGTGTTCGATACCGACCCGGCCACCGGCCGGCGTCAATTGCTGGACGGCCCGGAAGTAGTTGTCGCGCTGCCAGTCCGTATAGATCACGTTGTCGCCGACTGTGCGCCGCCAGGGCTGGCCGCCGTCGATGTTGGCGCTGACCGACGTTGCCTTGTCGGCGGTGACGGCGAAGGCGTAGAAGCGGCCGAAATGGCAAAACAGGAAATCCGCGTAGTAATTGATGTTCTGGTAGGACGTGAAGACGACGGCGTCCAGGCGCTCCCTCGCCATGAGGTCTCGCAGCGCTTGCAGGCGCTGGGCGTACTCGGCGTCGGAAAAGGTGTGGGGCGCGCGTTCGCCGTTTTCGATCGTGATGATGCTTTCCATGACCGACCTGTATTTTGACGTTTCGAATTCGGCGTCTTTCCCACGCGGCGCGGGCCGGGTCAACGTCTAGTTTTTTGCGGCTATGTCGGTCATCAGAAGTTTGAATAGGGCTGGCTGACGTTTCAATGGGTGAAGTGTTGCCGTTTCCGAAATTCTTCGCCATAGTCATCTCGGCCATGTGAAAAATATGCAATTTATGAAATAATTGGGACAAAATATCCCAATAACATAAAAAGTTGATTTGTCCGGTAGAGAACCGTAAAACCTCCCATGAATTGACAAGAGGGCATCCATTATGAAAATCGCCATCCCGAAAGAGCGCCGTTCGGGCGAACGGCGGGTCGCCGCGTCGCCGGAAACCGTCGGCAAGCTCATCGGCCTCGGATTTTCCGTCAGTGTTGAGAAGGGCGCCGGCGCCGATGCCGCCTTCCCCGATGCAGCCTACAAGGAGGCGGGTGCCAATATCGCGGCCAACGCGGCGGCGGCCTGCAAGACGGCCGATCTGGTTCTCAAGGTTCAGGGCCCGGAAGCCGCCGAACTGAAAAACTTCAAAAAAGGCGCCGTGCTGATGGCGCATCTGAACGCGCTCAGCGATGCCAAGGGTATCGACGCCCTGGCGAAAGCCGGGATCACCGCCATTGCCATGGAACTAATGCCGCGCATCACCCGGGCGCAAAGCATGGATATCCTCTCAAGCCAATCGAACCTGGCCGGCTACAAGGCCGTGCTGGACGCGGCGGCGGAGTTCGACCGGGCCTTTCCCATGATGATGACGGCGGCCGGCACGGTGGCGCCGGCGAAGGTTTTCATCATGGGGGTCGGTGTCGCCGGGCTGCAGGCCATCGCCACGGCGAAACGCCTGGGCGCGGTGGTCACCGCGACGGATGTCCGCCCGGCCACCAAGGAACAGGTCGAAAGCCTGGGCGGCAAGTTCCTGGTGGTCGATCCGGAAATGGAAAAAGACGCCCAGACGGAAGGCGGCTACGCCAAGCAGATGCCGCCGGAGTATTTCGAGAAACAAAAGGCCGTGGTTGCCGAACACATCAAAAAGCAGGACATCGTCATCACCACGGCGCTGATCCCGGGCCGCCCGGCACCGGTCCTGGTGACCGGTGAAATGGTCGCCTCCATGCAGCCCGGATCGGTGATCATCGATCTGGCCGTGGAGGCCGGCGGCAACGTCGCCGGCGCCAAACTGGGCCAGATCGTGACCGCCCAGAACGGCGTCAAGATTGTCGGCCACGCCAACGTGCCGGGCCGTCTCTCGCAGGACGCCTCCATGCTGTTCGGCCGCAACCTGTTGAATTTTCTGACCCCCTTCGTCGACAAGGAAAGCAAGAAGCTGACCATCGACTGGGAAGATGAAGTGGTCACCGGAACATTGGTGGCGAAAGGCGGCAAGGTGGTCCACGAACGCCTGATCAAGGCCAAGCCGGCGGCCAAGAAGGCGCCGGCAAAAAAGCCAGCCGCTAAAAAGCCCGCCGCCAAAAAACCTGCTGCCAAGAAGGGGAAGTGACTTATGGACTCGGCATTTATTCAGGATCAAGCCTCGAAGCTGGCGACCCAGGCCGCAAAGCTTTCCGAGGAAGCGGAGAAACTGGCCCAGAACACGACCCAGCTGGTTGATATCCAGGCCGCCGCCGGCGGCATGGACTTCCTCAGTCTGTTCACCATCTTCGTGCTCGCCTGTTTCATCGGGTTTTATGTCGTGTGGAGCGTCACACCGGCCCTGCATTCGCCCCTCATGGCGGTCACCAACGCCATTTCCTCGGTGATCATCGTCGGCGGCCTGTTGGCAGCCGGACCGGCGGACATGGACTTTGCCAAGGTCATGGGCTTTTGCGCGGTGACGCTGGCTTCGGTCAACATCTTCGGCGGTTTTATTGTCACCCAACGCATGCTTAGCATGTTCAAGAAAAAGAAATAGGGGAGGCGGATCATGAGCGCACAATTGACCGGGTTCGCCTATCTCATCGCCTCGGTGCTGTTCATCCTGGCGCTGCGCGGCCTGTCGTCGCCGGAATCGGCCCGCCAGGGCAACATGTTCGGGATCATCGGCATGGTCATCGCCATCGGCACGACCCTGGCCGATCCCTCCGTGGTCAGTTTTGAATTGATCGTGTTGGGGATTCTGATCGGCGGCACCGCCGGCACGGTGATCGCCAAGAAGATCGAGATGACGGCATTGCCGCAGTTGGTGGCGGCCTTCCATTCGCTGGTCGGTTTGGCCGCCGTGTTCGTCGGCATTGCCGCGTTTTATAATCCGGAAGCCTATGGCATCGGTACCTTCCTTCAGATCAACACCGGCAGCATGGTTGAACTGGCCCTGGGCCTGGCCATCGGTGCCATCACCTTCTCGGGCTCGATCATCGCCTTCGCCAAACTGCAGGGCGTGATGAGCGGCAATCCCATTACCTTCAATTTTCAACACGCCTTGAAT
>CAZQPC010000509.1:0-2820 GCA_964595005.1 uncultured Magnetovibrio sp. | reverse complement strand
TTGGCGGGTAAGTTCCTGGCGAAGGAGTCCGGGCAAGAACCGGCCCAGGCCGTTGGTTTCTATGATAATGGCCGGCAGGTGATGGCGACGTACAAATTGCGCCACTTGACGGCATTGCTGGGTCGCCTCGTCGATACTTTCGACCAACGCCGGGTCGTATTCCAGGTAGTTCACCCGGTGCAGCCAATATTCGCCTTGATCATCGGTAAAGACAGCGGCGATGACACTGCTGTCACCGATCCCAGGCGAGCCATAGGCCGGGTCCCAAAAACATGACGCGGACACCAACCGTCGATCCCCGACCCGGAGAAACGATTCGCCGTTGCCTTCGCGGAAGTCCAGTTCGTTATCGTATGACCGCAATTTATCCGGATCCAGGCGCCCGGCGTTATCCGCCATGGGCTCCAGTTCCATTTGACTTCGGAACTTGCTGGGCCCTGTCCGCCGCCGCAGTTTATCAATCTCGGTGTCCGGAAACCGTTCGGGCCAGCGGCTGCGACCGGCCTCATCCAGCAATGACAACTTTAACTGACGATAACCATCGAGAAACGGCCGCTCTTCGCCGGCCTCAGCCCGCGGTACATCGGCATAGATCGTGTAAAAAGTATGCGGGGTTCCGACATAAATCTGGGTACCACCAGCGGCCAATACATAATCCAATTCCACCAACCGCTCCCGCAAGTCTTCGCGGAGACGCGTCGTCGCGCAAGTTTTCGGCACTTCGACATCGTCACAGATGATGATATCGGCCCGCGCCCCCGTGACATTGGCCCCCATGCCTTTTGCCTGCATGGACGCGTCGCGCAGCTCCATCGGCCGGTTGACGGTGAATTGCTCGGACGCCCATTGATCAGGACGGGACGGCTTAAGGCCCTTGGTAAGCGGATGTCGTTCGATCGTACGCTTGGTATTGCGAACCATTTTGCGGGCCAACGACAATTCCGCCGCCATCACAAGAATGCGCTTATTCGGATCACGGTAAAGAAGCCAGGCGCTGAACAATCCGACCAAGGTCGATTTGCCCGAGCTTCGAAACGCCATCAGCAAAATTCTCCGGTCGCCGGCTTGCCATCGGGCCTCCAGCCATCTTGCCATCTCAGCGTGCAACTTGGGCGTCGCCAGCCCCTGCCGACAGTTCCACAAGGCGACGAACACGTCGAAATCAACGTTGTTCATGGGCCCTCCAATTTGGAATCGGTTAAGTTTACGGCTCAAAGTCAGATGTAGAGGCAACCCAAGGCGCCGGGCACTTGATGACTAGGCATCTTGAGGTTCTGTTGAAGGCCCCTTTGAAAATCGCGCTGAATATTGTCCGGTGACGGTGCGGCCTCAGGCACGGTGTGGGCATCCGGCTTGACCCCTTGCAGGAAGGCGTTCTGGGCATCCGGACCCTTCGGCAATTGATTTTCGATGGACCCCAGAATGTTTTGGCGCTGTTCCCGTGTGCTGTCTTTACCCAGACCTTGCATCACCCGGCTGTAAAACGACAGTTGGCCCTTGCCGTCGCGGCGTCCGAACGGACCCGTCCATTTAGTGCTTAGGAAATCGATTTTTAGCGATGATATTCATCGTCGGATAAAGCGCCGGTTTCGGGGTCGAGGGTGAATACTCGGCGGTGCGGCCGTTAGCGGCAATCGCTTCGCTGCAAACGCTGGCGTCGTTGGCCTGCCACCAAGACGCCGTCAGCGTCTCAACTGCCGCCGGCTTGTCGACGAACGGCACCGAAGGGGCCGCCGCCAGCAACTTCGGAACGATCCTCTGGTTGAGCGCCTGTTGGGTCTCACCGCCGGGCCGCATCCAGCCGTCGGCATTGACCTCGGCGATTGACTAGCTGTGACCAAAAGCGACCGTCAAAAAACGCCCAAACCACTTCCAATCGGATTTTTTCGGAAGGTCGTATCCGTAATTCTTGCACAAGCCTTCGACAGAATACAAACCACCGGAGAGACCGCTCAAATATTCTTCCAACGGCTGGCGTTCCAATAACCCCGATTCATAACCGTGACGCAGCTCTTCGACATAGTCGGCAAGGTCATCGACCGTTGAAACGGTCTCAAGCTTGACCTTCAGCTGTTTGTAAAACGCAATCTCTGCTTCTAGAACATTTTCATTTTTGTCAGTCATCCTTATTTCCTTCCTTTGATGACAATGGATATACCATCATTCGCTGTAGATAATTTATCACTTTCTAATGCTTGTTGAACTTCGCCTGCCGTCGCTTTCCTATAGTTTACAGGTGCGCCTGCTTCCCGATGCGCAGCCAGCCGGCGATGATCAAGCGTATAAACCCTACCATTGACAATCCCAATTCGAATGGGATCAACATCATCAGGCTTAAGCTTGCCGGACTTCAAATCATTAATCATCGTTTCGACGCGGCGACCATCTTTGAAATCCGACTTGGCATTGTTTTGCATGGTTCGAACGCGATTTGGATCGATACTTCCTTTGTTTGGCAACTTACCGAACTCATCCGCTGAAATTGGATTCTGTGCACGAGATTCCTTCGGCAATTGGTATCCGGCTGTGGCGCGCGGCCTTCCCTGCCTCCTCGGCCCAATCCCTTGCTTCCCGCCAACTCCGGCAGCAGCCAGGGCAGACGGAATGCCCTTGGCCCTTTCGGGCGCGCTTGCCGACGAGAGCTGGTCGTCGCGCACTAGGTCGCGGGCGGTGTTCCAGACCGTGCGGCCGAAATCCGTGTGCCTGTTGGAAGCTTTTGACGCCATTGAACAGGGCTTGGTCCGGAAATGTGGTGAGACCGTAGGACGGGGTCTGGAAATGACCGAAGGCCCGCAGTGCCTGCTTGGCGCTGAACACGTC
>CAZQPC010000508.1:0-2825 GCA_964595005.1 uncultured Magnetovibrio sp. | reverse complement strand
AGCCATGGGCAACGCCGGCGTAGCTGGTGTCATCGAAATCCAGGGCATGGGCGGCCGTCCCGTTGGCCAGCGCCGCACCGGTGGCGGTGGTCGTGGCTTCCGTGCCGGCGATCCGACAGGGGCCGTCGCCGTGCTGGGTTCGGGCAATGTCCTGCACTGGCCGCACCCCATCAGCCGCAGCACCCGCCAACATGCACCCCATGACATCGACCCAGCATTGGGTGGCGATGACGCGCACGGACACGGGCGCGTCGTCCACGGCGAACCCGGCGACCCACCGGCCGATGGTTTGGCAATACGTGATTTCGGACATCAAACTCGGCTCTCACACGACGCATTTCGGCGACCGGGATGAGTATTGTCGGTGTGACGCTCCCTGTCATATAATTAGAATAAATTATTAGTAATATTATAGTAACCTTATGATACGGTGAGGTATGGATCTACCAGGTTTGAAGATATTCGCCGCCGTGGCCGAGGCGGGCAGTATGACCCGGGCCGCGGGACGCCTGGCAGTGACTCAGTCCGCGGTCTCTCAAGCCATCGCACGGCTTGAGGAACAGTTCGGCACGGCGCTCCTTGACCGGGGCCGACGGCCCTTGCGACTGACGCCGGCCGGTGAGGCGTTACTGGCCGGCGGCATCGAAATGACCCGCGCGGCGGATCAATTGGCGGCGCGGGTGCGCGCCGCCGGCGAGGGCAACCGCACGGACGTGCGCCTGGGGTTGGTTGATTCTTTTGCCGCGACGGCGGGGCCGCCGTTGATCCGCTCCCTGCGACGCCATCTGGATCAGATTACGGTGTGGTCCGGCATTACGCCCAATCTTCTGAATGATCTCATGGAGAACCGGTTGGACCTGATTGTCGCGACCGATACCCAGGTGCCGAGCGGCACCCATTGGCAGCCGCTACTGACGGAGCCGTTCCTGGTTACCCTGCCGGCCACGTGGGCGTCGCGTATGCCCGACCCGCGAATTATCGATTTGGCCCGGAACCATCCCATGGTCCGCTATTCGAGTCGTTCGCACATCGGTGTCCAGGTCGAGAAAATTCTCAAAAATCACGGCGCCGATGCGCCCCATTCACTGGAATTCGACGGTACAGACTCTTTCATGCCGATGATCGCGGCCGGGCTGGGATGGGGTGTGAGCACACCGCTTTGTATGGTTCACGGACACCAGCATGCGAAAAACGTCATACTGGTCCCGATCGACGACCCGGCACCCACCCGGACCCTGTTTCTGGTCTCCAGGGGGGCAGGTTCACAGGAAATCGCGGCGGTGGCAAAAAACGAAATCAGGACGGTACTTGAGAAATTGGTGGCGGGGCCGGTCCGGGCCCTGGCGCCCTGGGCGGAAAGTCAAATGCTCATCCACAATTCGGAATTATGACCCCGCGTCGGCGATCACGGCGGCGATGGCGGTTGCTGCAAAGCGCGCCTCCGGCGGGTCGGCGCGTGACGTCAGCACGATGGGCACACGGGCCCCCATGACCACGCCGGCGGCCAGGCCGCTCATGAAATAGACCATCATCTTAAACAGCCCGTTACCGGTTTCGATGTTGGGCACGACCAGAATGTCCGCATTGCCGGCGACCGGCCCGTCGATGCCTTTCAATGAGGCGGCTTCCGGTGACAGGGCATTGTCAAAAGCGAACGGGCCATCGACGACGGCACCGGTGACTTCACCATTGTTGGCACGCTTGACGACCTCGGCGGCATCGACGCTGGACGGCATGGCGTTGATGACCGATTCCGTCCCTGACAGCATGGCGACATGAGGATTGGTGTTCCCCAACGCATGAGACACGGCGACGGCATTGTTGATGATATCGATCTTGGTGCCTGTGTCCGGGGCGACGTTAACGGCGCCGTCGGTGATCAACAACACACGGTCGCTGCCGGGTATCGTCATATGGAAGATATGGCTGAGGCGGCAGCCCGTGCGCAGGCCATGGTCGCGGTTGACGACGGCTTTCATGATCGCGTCCGTATGGACGTGACCTTTCATAAGGGCCGTGACCTCGCCGGATTTTGCCAGGGCCACGGCGGCGGCGGGTGCCTTTTCCTCGCCGCCCGCGTCGACGATTTGATAAGCCGAGATATCCCAATCGATTTCTTTTGCGCCAATTTTGATCGCATCGCGCTCACCGACCAGCACCGGCTCAATCAACCCTGCATCGGCGCCCTGGCGGGCGCTTTCCAGGGCCACCGGATGATCGGCGCCGGCGACGGCCATGCGCACGCGTTCGATACCGCTGGCGCGGTCCAACAGATAGGCGGGAACTTCGAAGGGCGTGGTGCTCAGCATGGCCAAAATTTCTCCTGATTTCCCAAAAGAATAGGGCCGGATGGGGGGAGAGGTCCATCCGGCCCTTTTTGTGACGCGCGAGCAGTATTTCTAAATCGGCTGTTGCGGGCGCATGTCGTTGGGATCGATGCCGGCGACCGCGACCGGGGCTTTCATGGCGTCGCGGCGGAACGGCTCACCCAATTCCTGGTTGAGGATGATCTCGATGAAGGTCGTGACGCCGTCTTTCTGGGCGTCGCAGGCGACCTTCAGGGCATTGGTCAGTTCGTCCTGGGTTTTCACCGCCACACCTTTCAGGCCGCAGCCTTCGGCGACTTTCGCGTAGCTCAGGTGCGGGTCCAATTCCGTGCCGACGAAGTTATCGTCGTACCAGAGGATAGTGTTGCGCTTTTCGGCGCCCCATTGATAGTTGCGGAAGATCACCATGGTGACGGCTGGCCATTCGTCGCGGCCGACGGAACTCATTTCATTCATGGAAATCCCCATTGCATACCGATAGTATATAAACCGATATGA
>CAZQPC010000507.1:0-2829 GCA_964595005.1 uncultured Magnetovibrio sp. | reverse complement strand
AACTATTGGCCCTGAGCCGGCCGGCGACATGCATGGGCCGCCCTTCTGACTTCAGCAACATCTGTCCCAAAGGCCGATCGATGGCGCGAAAACAAATTCCCGCCAAACGTCCCCCTTCCGGGCTTTCCAATGTGCAGCGCACATGATCGGTGCCGACGACACTGGCATAGGTGACCCGGGCCGACGGGATCGCGAACCGGGGCTCCGCATTGCCGCTGCCAAAGGGCGACAATCTTTCCAACGCAGATATTAAATCCAGGTGAGCGCCGGCGGTGGTCAATGCGCCATCCAGATGCAGGCTGGGCACGATGCCGGCCTCAGTGATCCGCGCCGCAATGCGTTCTTCCAGGAAACTTCGAAACGTGCCCAACTGATCGGCGGCAACGGTAAACCCCGCCGCCATGCGGTGCCCGCCGCCGCGGGCCAGCAGACCGGCTTGGCGCGCGGCGATTATCCCGGAGCCCAGATCGACGCCGGTCACGGATCGCCCGGAGCCTGTGCCGAGCGCCGTCTCGTCGTTCATAGAAATAACGCAGGCCGGCCGGTTGTAGCGTTCCTTGAGGCGGCTGGCGACGATGCCGATAACACCCGGATGCCAATCCCGTCCGACCGCGAACACGGCGGCACCCGGCGGATCATTCTCGAGCGCCGTCAAAGCCTGTTCGAGGACCTGGGTCTCGATCTCCTGGCGCTCGCGGTTGAAGCTATTGAGGCGCTTGGCCAGATCTTCGGCCTCGCCGGGGTCGGACGTGGTCAACAGACGTGCCCCCAGATCGGCGGCGCCGACCCGCCCGCCGGCGTTGACCCGGGGGCCAAACACAAACCCCAGATGATAGGCCGTCGGTAACTCATTGACCCCCGCCACGTCGGCCAAGGCCCGCAGCCCCATATTACCGCGCCGCTGAATGATCTTCAGGCCCTGCGTCACCAATGCCCGGTTCAGGCCGTTGAGCGGCACCACGTCACAAACGGTGCCGAGCGCCACCAGGTCCAGCCATTGGGTTAGGTCGGGCTCCGGGCGCTGGTGATACCAGCCGGCGCGCCTGAGTTCGCGGTTCACGGCGACAATCAGGACAAAGGCCACGCCCACGGCCGCCAAATGACCCTGGCCGCTGTCATCATCCAAGCGGTTCGGATTGACCACGGCAACGGCAGGCGGCAGACGTGCCTCGGCGGTATGATGATCGACGACAATGACATCAAGGCCGGCATCGCGGGCCACCTCTAGCGGTTCGTGGGCGGCCGTGCCGCAATCCACGGTGACGACCACGGAGGCCCCTTCGCGGGCCAGTTCCAGCAGCGCTGGCCCGTTGGGGCCGTAGCCCTCACGTAAGCGGTCCGGAATATAGATTCGGCAGCGCCCACCGACCGATTCGACAAACCGTCGAAACATCGCCGACGAGGTCGCGCCATCAACATCGTAGTCGCCGAACACGGCAATGCCTTCGTCTTGCATGATGGCGGCTGCCAAGCGCTCAGCGGCACGGTCCATGTCCTGAAACCGGCTGGGATCGGGCAGCATTTCGCGGAGCGTCGGTTCCAAAAACGCCGGTGCCGTGTCCGGGCCGATCCCGCGCGCGGCAAGGATGCGGCCAACGGCTTCGGGCAGTTCAAGACGCTGCGCCAACGTCAGGGCCTGACGGTCATCCGCCTCGCGCAGCATCCAGCGCTTGCCCTCGGCGGAGTCGCTGACACCTAAGAAAGGTTCCGCCGCCGCCGGCGGATTAGTCTTTGCGGCTCCGGGTGAAGTCATGATGGCCTTCAATGAAGCGAAATGTTCCGGTCCGTGATCGCATCACCATGGAATGGGTGACGGCACCATGCGGCGACAATCGAACCCCGTTCAGCATGGGCCCCGGGGTGACACCGGTGGCCGCAAATGTAACATGCCCGCCGGCCATTTCTTCGACGGCCAACTTGCGGTCGGGATCGTCGATCCCGGCCTCACGGGCCAGGGCGCCGTCGTCAGCGCTGCGAATTACAAGCCGGCCCTGCATATGACCGCCCAGCCCGCGCAGCGCGGCCGCGGCCAGCACCCCTTGCGACGCACCGCCGATGCCCATGTAAACGTCGACCGGGCTTTCGGCCAGGCCCGTTGCGACAACCCCGTTCACATCGCCATCCATGATCAACTGTATACGCGCCCCGGCATCGCGGACCGCGGCAACCAATTGGCCATGGCGCGGCCGGTCTAACAGGCAAACAACCAAATCGGAAATTTCAACGCCTTTCGCAGCCGCCACACCGGCCAGATTCTCGACCGGCGATTTATCCAGATCCACGGCCGCCGCCTCAATATCGGGGCCGACGGCAATCTTTTCCATATAGATGTCGGGAACGGTCAGGAATCCGCCCTCCTCCGCCATGGCCAAAACCGATAGCGCATTATAACCGCCGCGGGCGACAATGCTCGGCCCTTCGATGGCGACCAGGGCAACATCCGCCTTCGGGCCCGCGCCACTGCCGACCTTTTCGCCGACGAATAGCTTGCCGCCATCCTCACCACGGCCTGCGCCAATGCGGATCGTCCCGTCGACTTGGAATTTTTCCAACGCCTTGTGCATCGCCGCCATGGCCGCCTCATCGACGGCCCGCTCATCACCACCCCCGAGAAACCGCGACGCGGCGATTGCGGCGGCTTCCGTGGCGCGCACCGCTTCCAGTGCCAAATTGCGGTCGGGGGCAACGGGATCAGACATAATGCATGTTGGCCTGAAGACAGGCGCTTGCCAACCGTCTTAGGAAAAAGTTTCGATGCGGATCATGCGCGGCGCTTCGACAACGGCATCCAACTCAGCCATGGCCTGAAGTGTCCTGACCACGTCTGCC
>CAZQPC010000506.1:0-2836 GCA_964595005.1 uncultured Magnetovibrio sp. | reverse complement strand
CACGGAAACCTCGCCCGAAGACATCAACGGCATGCACGTCTCGGAAGGCATCCTGACGACCCGGGGCGGCATGACCTCGCACGCCGCCGTGGTGGCGCGCGGCATGGGCAAGCCGTGTGTGTCCGGCGCCGGTGATCTGCGCGTCGATTATGAAAACAGACAGCTGATGGCCTTGGGCGAATTGCTGGACGAAGGCGAAACGCTGACCATTGACGGCGCCACCGGTGAGGTCATGCGCGGTGCCGTTTCGACCATTCAGCCTGAACTGACCGGTGATTTCGGCCAGCTCATGGAATGGGTCGATGAGGTCCGGGTCCTGGGCATCCGCGCCAACGCGGAAACCCCCGTCGATGCGCAGACCGCGCGCACCTTCGGCGCCGAGGGCATTGGCCTGAGCCGCACCGAGCACATGTTCTTCGACCCGGCCCGCATCGTCCACATGCGCCA
Organism: uncultured Magnetovibrio sp.; assembly: GCA_964595005.1. GTDB lineage: Bacteria > Pseudomonadota > Alphaproteobacteria > Rhodospirillales > Casp-alpha2 > UBA3470. Next base: position 2,389 of record CAZQPC010000506.1, on the reverse strand, counting down.
GATGATCCTGGCCACGGACGAGGCGTCGCGGCGCGGTGCGCTGGATAAGCTGTTGCCCTATCAGCGCCAGGATTTCCTCGATCTGTTCCGGATCATGGAAGGCCTGCCGGTGACCATCCGCCTGTTGGACCCGCCCCTGAACGAGTTCCTGCCCCACACCCTGGAAGAAATGGAAGAGGTCGCACGCGCCGCCGGCGCCGACGTCGGCGCCGTCAAGGCCCGCAAGCTGGAGCTGGACGAGGCCAATCCCATGCTCGGCCATCGCGGCTGCCGGTTGGGCATTACCTATCCGGAAATTTACGAAATGCAGGCCCGCGCCATCTTCGAGGCCGCCGCCATCATCGCCAAGGACGGCAAGTCCGTGGAGCCCGAAGTGATGATCCCGCTGATCGTTGATCGGCCCGAATTCGACATGCTGAAGGCCGTCGTCGACCGGGTTGCCGGGGAAGTGGAAGCGGCCGAAGGCATATCGCTGAGCTATCTGGTCGGCACCATGATCGAGCTGCCCCGCGCCTGCCTGAAGGCCGACGCCATCGCCGAGACGGCGGAATTCTTCTCCTTCGGCACCAACGACCTGACCCAGACGGCGTTCGGCTTCTCCCGCGACGACGCGGCGCCCTTCCTCGACGTCTATCAAACCAAGGGCGTCATGGCGACCGACCCGTTCATGACCATCGATGTGGACGGCGTCGGCGAGTTGGTGAAGATCGGCTGCGAACGCGGCCGCCGGGTGCGCCCCGACATCAAGCTCGGCATCTGCGGCGAACACGGCGGCGACCCGGCCTCGGTGCGGTTCTGTCACGACATCGGCCTGAGTTATGTGTCATGCTCGCCCTACCGGGTACCGATCGCCAGATTGGCGGCCGCCCAGGCGGCCATTGAGACGGACCCGGGCCGGCAGGCGGAAAACCGTTAGGGCGTTTCGATCTACCGAGCGCGACCGCTTCTCAAACTGGAGCGGACGTCTTTCAAGAGGTTCTGGGAGGTCGCTTGATAGCCAATTTCGGACATCGTGATCCCGTTGAATCGGCGTCGTCCGCCGCGTCGGAAATGGACTTGGAGCAGAATTTTCGGTGGTTGGGCAGGGATGACATCTGGTTGAGGGACTGTTACCATCTTTGGACAATTTGCATGGCCGACCGTTGCGACCTGAGGCACCTAACATGCGACTACCAATTTCAATAATAATTGCTTGGTCCATCGCGACTTTGCTTGCCTTGGCGGTCAGCGCGCGCCCGGCGTCAGCCCAAGATCCGATAGAAGTAAAATTCGCCTGGGTCGAAGGCTGGGAAGCGGTCAACAAATATCGTATCGCGGCACTGAAACTCGCGCTGTCCAATCAGGCGCGACCTTATACGGTCGTTCCCAGTGAACCCCTCCCCACACAGAAACGCGCCGTAAAGACGGTGATCAACTCTGCAACGCCGATGGTAATCGCCATGGGGACAAGCCAAGAAATGGAACGCACCTTGTTGCCGGTCCATGCACCGATCTATCTTGGGATTGGCAGCGGTTACCGATTGATGCTCATTCGCAAGAGCCTTCAATCCAGACTGAGCACTGTCAGAACACTAGGGGACTTGAAAAATTTCTCCATCGGCCAGGGCAGCGGATGGACAGATGTTTCGATCCTTAGAAACGCCGGATTGAATGTGGAGGAAGTCGCGAAGGAGGAATTTTTAATCCGCATGACCGAGCGCGGTCGTTTCGACCTCTATTCTCGGGGGTTGTTCGAAATATTCTCGGAGTATCACCAGAACAAAGCCCGGCATCCCGGGCTCGCCATCGATGAGCATATTTTGCTTGTCTATCCATTTGCCATTCTGTTTTTTACCGGCCCGTCCCAAATGGACCTTCGAGACGCCATCATGGACGGCATGCGAAAGGCCTACGCGACCGGGCAACTTCAAGACCTTTTGGTCGGCCACGAGACCACCAGAGACACCCTGGCTTCAGCCAATCTTGCGAACAGGACGCGAATTGACATCCCGCCTTATGGCCTCGGCGACAAGACTGTTACCGCATTGAAAGCCTTTCGATTTGTTCCTGGCAAGCCGATTGGCACGGCGCCTTAGATAAAACGATGGTGATTTGCTGGCATTGACGACAGTGGATAAAGATCTTTGTTCGAGAGGTTTCAGAAGACACAATGCCGTTGCGCATCCTCACAACATTTGCCGTCATAATTTGCTTTGCCCTTCAGGTATATTCCGCCAATCCTGAAAAAGTTGTGCGTGTCGTTGGCTACACCTTCCCACCTTTTGTCAGTAAGAATGGAACGGATGGCCTGACAGCAAATTTTTTGACTTTTCTCAACAGCCAGCAATCGGCTTTCCGTTTTGAGTTTTCAAAGGTCCATCCGAACCGCCGATACTGGGCTATCGAAAAG
>CAZQPC010000505.1:0-2849 GCA_964595005.1 uncultured Magnetovibrio sp. | reverse complement strand
ATCCGGCCCGGATTTTAGAAAGTCACTGTCATATTCAAAATAAACCACTCCATCACGGGTAGCTAGACGCCCCACATGAGCGGGCGCTTTATCAAATGCCAGCCCTACCTTGACCTCGGAAACAGGATCATACTTCATTTACGCCACCCTTTTTTGGGAGTTTTGGCTGCGCTGGTATCCAGCACTTCGTCAATTGATGAAAATTCAGAACGTTCCGGCTCCAGCGCCTTTACGACATTTTCCAGTCCATCCAGAACCAGTAATAGCTTGAGAAGGGACTCAAGGGATATTAGCCCCTTTTGCTCAAACTTGCGCAATGTCGGCAGGGCGACGCCGGAACGACTGGCGAGCCCCTCCTGCGTTAACCCCATGGCAAGCCGCCTGTCACGGACATGCAGGGAAATTTGTATTTGCGCCTTTGAAACTGATAAAAGTGATACCATAATATTAAAATTTCGTATATTTCCTAGAGAACTAATATTATAGTAATAGTTCATAAAGAATTCAATCATCAGCATCTTATTTGAGCAATTAATCTAAAATTATTTTGGAATTGTTCTAATCTTTGGGACAAATTTGGGACACTCAACTTGAATTGTCCCAAATTATGCTGCATTGCACAGCACTAATTAGCATATATTTATCAATGCATTAGATGATAACGTACTGCACTGAAAAGGCTATTTATAGCACTCCGAAGGCAGAGGTCACAGGTTCGAATCCTGTCGGGTGCGCCACTTCCCCGCCATCTAAAACACCCCCTGTCCGCGTTATGTCCGCGTTACGTCGCGGATTTGAGGCCGTTGTTCATGGCCTGATCCTGCCTGCCCAGGTGCCGGAGACGGCCCATGGATAAGCGGAACCATGAACGCGTCACCGTCACGCTAGAGCTTCCTGTTGAGGTCGCGGAGTTCCTTGTCCGCGACGGCAACCTCACCCGGACTTTCAAACCCCGCGAGGGCGGCAAATGATCGCCCGAGCATTCACCAGTTTCGCCTATCGGGAGTTGGTAGCCCCGGTGGGACTTTGGGAGCGCGGAGCCGAGGCCTCGGGTATCATCCCGCCCTCGGCCCGCCTTCTCACTGAGACAGGCACCCAACGTCTCTGTGAAGCTCCCACGACAGCCAAAAGCACCCTTCGCGCTCCTAAAGCCAATGCTACCCCGCCGTCAGGCGGAACCGGCGGATCAATATGGGCGCCGTTTAGGGCAATAGATACCGCCACCTCAGTTTCTATACACGCTAGAACTCAACACAGCGATTCCGCAAACAATTCCAAAACCAGATACCCACGCCAACCCCGTATGACCTCCCGAGACGGCCATGACGAAGAAAAAGATGAGCATAACAACGCCTTCAATAATCAAATTTCGCTTGGGAAGCCCCGTGCCCATCAGTCGGTCCAATATTGGATTCAGTCGGTCCATTATTGGATCGAGGAAGAAAATGGCCCCAAAGCCAATCATTACAAAACCTCCAACCAATCCCCGTTTGTCATTGCCATCCGCTGGATCAGTGAAAGTGATCAGCATCACTGCACCGAAACCGGCAATCATTGTCGCCATTCCAATTGCATACTTCAACCAGCGCCAACCACGCATGCGATAAATTCCATCCCAACAATCTCGGGAGGCTATCATGCCAGTCTCCCTTGATATACACGCAAGTAATGTTTCCCCCCGACCTCCAAAGGTGTCTCCTGAGACAGCCTTTATCCCCAAATCTGGTACTGCGAAAACCGCCGCCGATCCGAAATCCATCAAGAAACACCGCCATGCGCTCAGGCGGGCGGGCGGCAACGCCTTGGGATATGGATGCCACGTCAAAACCTGCGGTTCCGTTTGAACTTGTCCCGTCTGTGCGGCGAAACTCTTGGCTGTGTGATCCCTAACCGAGAATCCCAGATTTGAGAAAACCGCCTCCCGCCACCGCTCTTATGGCCAATGACGAATGTTGAAAAATGAGCGAGGACGATCCGAATTTGCTAAACCCGGCCGACCGCCATTGCGATGAATGATTGCCGCGACGATGGGCGGGACGGGCTTTCTCAACGGCCGGCTTGGCGCATTTCCGATCGTCGAATGAACGGTTTTGAGTGTGTTGTTTTCGATGAGCGCAGGCGACCCCAAACAGCCCGCAAGTGACACTGGCGAAACCCATCCAAGACCTTTATACGTACCTGAATCCATCTCAGCTTGGATTTCATTAAACCTGTGACCGATACGATTTCTCCCTGGCGTCGCCGCCTGTTCGAAGGTCTGCCGCCCTTGTTGATTGGCGCGGCAATTCCGGGGTTGTTGTGGGGACGGTCGGTATTGGCGGTTTTTCTGGTGCTCGCGCTGGTCTTGTTGATTGCCCGCCCGGAACGTCGGCGGTGGGGCCGCGACATGTTGTCGGCCTTTCGCGGCGCGCCGGCGTGGATGACAGCACTGCCGCTGGTCGTATGGATTCCCAGCCTATTTGCATCCCTGGAACCTGTGCGCTCCTTTGAAGTGTGGCTACGCATGATCCTTTTTCTTTGCGCGGCGATGTACTTTTGGGCAGTGCTCCGCGACGACCGGCAAATGTTCTAACGCACCCTCAAGGTATTGGTGGCAACTGGCCTGCTGATCTGCCTGATTGTTCTGGTGGCCCACACCCAGATCGAGGGGCTGGTCGGCTTTTTGCAAGGGCACGGCTGGCACGCGGATGAATCGGGTGTGACATTGAGAACACCGAGCACCATCGGCATGCTGCTTTCACCGCTCATCGTGATGGCTGGTCTGAAATTGCGCCGCGGTTGGCTGGCAACGGCGTTATACCAAATTGCATTAATAATGACCCATAGAGATCGTCCGTACAGCCCGCTGG
>CAZQPC010000504.1:0-2866 GCA_964595005.1 uncultured Magnetovibrio sp. | reverse complement strand
TGGGGGCTACTGTCCTGCCAGGTCATGGTTCTTTCCGCGGTCTGTTGGCAGCCGCAACATGGCATCGGGGAGGGCGGCACCTCTATGTCCCGAACGCGGTCATCCCGAAGGAGCCGCAACGAAGAACGCGAGGTTGCCGGGCCTCGTCCCGGCTGGGACATGCTCCCGCCTGGATCAGGCGGAACTTGGTTTGCCCATAAATGGGCGGGATGTGGTCATGCGGCTGCCGCCGGGGCGTCGCCCCAGTTGAAGTCGCAATCGTCTTTCCTGTAATTCGGCGTGGAAAAAGGACCCCCGAGGCGGGGTGATCGGCGTCCAAAAGGGACCCCTCTGCTGATGGGGTTCACGGTGGCTCTCGAGACGATCGGGGGCCTGGATTGGGATGCTGGTTGTGGAGACGGTCGCGAAGATCCGGCGGGCCTATTTTGTCCAGGGCAAGGCGATCAAGGCGATTTGCCGGGAGCTTCGGCTTTCGCGGAAGGTGGTTCGTAAGGTCCTGCGGTCGGAGGCGACCGAGTTTCACTATGCGCGCGAGGACCAGCCGCTGCCGCGGATCGGCCCCTGGCAGGGTGAGCTCGACCGCCTGCTGGTGGCCAACGAGTGCAAGCCGAGCCGCGAACGGCTGACGCTGATCCGGGTCTTCGAGGCGTTGCGTGGCCATGGCTACGAGGGCGGCTACGATGCCGTCCGGCGCTACGCGCGTGCGTGGCAGCGCGACCGGGCATCAACTTCGGTCGATGCGTTCGTTCCGCTGAGTTTTGCACCTGGCGAAGCGTATCAATTCGATTGGAGCCATGAAGTCGTGCTGATCAACGGCGTAACCGTGACGCTGAAGGTGGCACATGTCCGGCTGTGCCACAGCCGAATGCTGTTTGTGCGGGCGTATCCACGCGAGACGCAGGAGATGGTGTTTGACGCCCACGACCGGGCGTTTGCATTTTTCAAAGGTGCCTGCACGCGCGGCATTTACGACAACATGAAAACTGCGGTCGATACGATCTTTGTTGGCCGCGAGCGGGCCTACAATCGCCGTTTTTTGCAGCTATGCAGCCATTATTTGGTTGATCCCGTAGCATGCACGCCCGCTTCCGGCTGGGAGAAAGGACAGGTCGAGAACCAGGTCGGGCTGGTGCGCGAGCGGTTTTTCACGCCGCGCCTGCGGGTCAAGAGCTACGACGAACTGAATGCCTTGTTGCTGGAGCAGTGCATCAATTATGCCCGCGCGCGCCCGCACCCTGAGGTGCGTGACCAGACGATCTGGCAGATGTTCGAGGCAGAGCGGCCGAGCTTGGTGCGATATGCCGGGCGGTTTGATGGCTTCCACGCGGTGCCGGCGTCGGTGTCCAAAACCTGCCTGGTGCGGTTCGACAACAACCGATATTCCGTGGCGGCGCGTGCGGTTGGGCGGCCGGTGGAAATACGCGCCTACGCAGATCGTATCGAGCTACGCCAGGATGGACTGCTTGTCGGCGAACATGCGCGCAGCTTTGGCCGTGACCAGACGGTGTTCGATCCTTGGCATTACGTGCCGGTGCTCGCCCGCAAGCCCGGCGCATTGCGCAACGGCGCACCGTTCAAGAATTGGGTTCTGCCGCCTGGGCTCGATCGGATTCGGCGCAAATTGACGGGCAACGCCGATGGCGACCGGCAGATGGTCGGCATTCTGACGTCTGTGCTGACCGACGGGCTGCCGGCGGTCGAAGCGGCTTGCCAGGAGGCGCTGAGCGAAGGCGTCCATTCGGCCGACGTTGTCATCAACATTTTGGCGCGGCAGCGCGAACCGCCGCCGCCGGCCGCGATCGCCACGCCGGCGGGGCTGCATCTGGTGCACGCGCCGACGGCGGATTGCACCCGATACGATAGCATCAGGAGAGCTGTGTGATGGAGCGTTCCGAAATCCTTGCCGCCATGAGCTCGCTGAAGCTTTATGGCATGAAAGCCGCCTTCGATGAGATCATCACCACGGCAGTCAAGCGCCAGCACGAGCCACAGCACATCGTCGGTGATCTGCTGGCCGCGGAGATCAACGAGAAGCAGGCTCGGTCGATCCGCTATCAGATCACGATTGCCAAGCTGCCGCTGGCCAAGGACATCAGTGAGTTCCAGTTTGGCGACACACCGATCAACGAAACACTGATCCGCGATCTTGCTAGCAGCAACTTTCTCGACCATCAGCGCAATGTCGTGCTGGTTGGCGGGACCGGCACCGGTAAAACGCATCTGGCGATCGCCGTGGCGCGCGCATTAATCCGTGATGGCAAGCGTGGCCGATTCTTCAACGTCGTTGAACTGGTCAACAAACTTGAGGCTGAGGGCCGTTCGGGCCGGCAGGGAAGGATGGCCGAGTATCTCTGCAGGATGGACTTCATCGTGCTTGACGAACTGGGATATTTGCCGTTCGCGCATTCAGGCGGCCAGTTGCTGTTCCATCTCATCAGCCGCCTTTACGAGCAGACCTCGGTGATCGTCACTACCAACCTGGCGTTCGGCGAATGGCCCAGCGTATTTGGCGATGCCAAGATGACGACAGCATTGCTCGACCGGCTGACCCACCATTGCGACATCGTCGAAACCGGCAACGAAAGCTGGCGGTTCAAAAACCGCGCCTAACCCACATCGCGCCGCTTGCACCGGTGGGTCCACAGGCCCGCCGGGCGCGCCGCTGCGTCTGTCTCTAAACGGACACTCCGCGCCGCGCCCGACGAACCTATGGACTACCGGCACAAGCTCCAAGAGGGGTCCTTTTTGGACGCCGATCAGGGGTCCCTTTTGCGCGCCGATTGACACGAAACATCACTCCGCGCACCGGGAGCACGTGTGCCGTGCAGCACAGGGCACTGCCTATCCGGGCCCGCCAACCTGCGTG
>CAZQPC010000503.1:0-2869 GCA_964595005.1 uncultured Magnetovibrio sp. | reverse complement strand
AATACCCCGGCCTTGGCGTTGCCCTTCGCATCGGCGAGATGTTCCAGGGAGGCGGCCAGCGCGCAAAATTCGCCCAATGAATCCCAACGCAGGTGACCTTCGGCGACCATTTGTTGAACGTGTTTCGGCGCCGATCCGCCGGCGCCCGTTTCGAACAGGCCGCCGCCGTTCATCAACGGTACGATGGACAGCATCTTGGCACTGGTGCCAACTTCCAGGATGGGAAACAGATCGGTCAAGTAGTCGCGCAGCACATTACCGGTCACGGAGATCGTATCGAGGCCCTTTTTCATGCGTTCCAGGGAATACCGGGTGGCCTCCTTGGGGGCCATGATGTGAAGTTCCAAACCGTCCGTGTCATGATCGGGCAGGTAGGCGTCGACCTTCGCGATCAACTGGGCGTCGTGGGCCCGGTCCTTATCAAGCCAGAAGACGGCCGGCACGCCGCTTGCGCGGGCACGCGCAATGGCCAACTGTACCCAGTTGCGGATCGGTGCGTCCTTGGTCATGCACATGCGCCAGATGTCGCCCTGTTCGACGGCGTGTTCGAGAATGGTGTTCCCGGCGGCATCGACGACCCGCATGGCGCCGTCGGCCGGCGCCATGAAGGTCTGCGGGTGAGAGCCGTATTCCTCGGCTTTCTGGGCCATCAGGCCGACGTTCGGAACGGTACCCATTTCCGTCGGATTGAAGGCACCGTGTTCCTTACAGAAGTTTATGGTCTCTTCGTAAACGGGCGCGTAACTGTTGTCGGGGATCACGCACTTGGTGTCGTGTTCCTTGCCGTCCGGGCCCCAGGCCCTACCGCCGCCGCGGATCAAAGCCGGCATGGAGGCGTCGATGATAACGTCGGATGGCACATGCAGGTTGGTCAGGCCCTTGTCGGAATTGACCATGTACATGGCCGGGCCATTCTCCAGCGCGGCTTTCAGGTCGGCCTCGACGGCGGCGCGCTGGTCGTCGGGCAATGTCGCCACCTTGACTTCCAGGTCGCCGATGCCGTTGTCGGGATCGACGCCGAGGCCGGCCAGGACATCAGCATGTTTTTGAAACAGGTCCTTTAGGAACACCGATACGCCGTGGCCGAAAACGATCGGGTCGGCAACCTTCATCATGGTCGCCTTCAAGTGCAGGGAAAACAGAACGCCTTGTTCCTTCGCCTCCTTGACCTGGGTTTCCAAAAATGCGCGCAGTGCCTTGGCGCTCGTGAACGTCGTATCGATCACTTCGGCCGGCAAAAGCGGCGTCGCGTCCTTCAGGACGGTGACGGTGCCGTCGCCGGCTTCGAACTCAATGCGTGCATCGCCGGCCTGGGCATCGGTGATGGTTGTGGATTTTTCGTTGGAAAAGAAATCGCCGCCGGACATGGACGATACGTGGGTTTTCGACGAGGACAGCCACTCACCCATGGAGTGGGGATGCTTCTTGGCGTATTCCTTGACCGCCTTGGGCGCGCGGCGGTCCGAATTGCCTTCGCGCAATACCGGATTAACGGCGCTGCCCTTGACGGCGTCATACTTGGCCTGGCTGGCGCGCTCATCGTCGGATTGGGGGTCTTCCGGATAATCGGGAAGGTCATAGCCTTTATCCTGCAACTCAGCGATCACCGCTTTCAATTGCGGGATCGAGGCGCTGATGTTGGGAAGCTTGATGACATTGGCGCCGGGGGTCTTCACCAGTTCACCCAACTCCGCCAGATCATCGGATTGAAACTGGGCTGCCGTCAGACGATCCGGAAACTGGGCCAGGATGCGGCCGGCGAGGGAGATGTCCTTGGTGCCGACCGTAATGCCGGCCGGCGCCGTGAAGGCTTGGATCATCGGCAGGAAAGACCCACTGGCCAGTTCCGGTGCTTCGTCGACTTTCGTGTAAATGATATCCATCTGATCGCTCATATCGGTTCCCTTCAAATTTCCTGCAACATTCCCGTCCTGCCGGAAAACGCCGCGCCAACCCCGTTGCACTGGCCGGGCGGCCATAGTTTTAGAGGATTATTCCGGGATTGCGAGTCCTCAGCGGAAGCTTTTTTGCTAGCCGCTTCGGGCCGGCATGCTTATTTTGAGCGGCCATGGGCAATGGAGCCAAGTGTCGGAGATTTGACGATGCAGGAAATCATCCAGCAACTTGAGGAAAAGCGCGAGAAGGCGCGGCTTGGCGGCGGAGAAAAGCGTATCGCCGCCCAGCACAAGAAAGGTAAATTGACGGCCCGGGAACGCATCGACGCCCTGTTGGACCCCGATTCCTTCGAAGAATGGGATATGTTCGTCGGCCATCGATGCACGGACTTCGGCATGGATGAACAGACTGTGCCGGGCGACGGCGTGGTCACCGGCCACGGGACGGTCAATGGCCGTCTGATTTTCGTCTTCAGCCAGGATTTTACGGTTTTCGGCGGCTCCCTATCGGAAGCCCACGCGGAAAAAATCTGCAAGGTCATGGATCAGGCCATGAAAGTCGGCGCGCCGGTGATCGGGCTCAACGATTCCGGCGGTGCCCGCATTCAAGAAGGCGTCGCGTCACTGGCCGGTTACGCCGACGTGTTTCAGCGCAACGTCATGGCGTCCGGTGTGATCCCGCAAATCTCCATGATCATGGGACCGTGTGCCGGCGGCGCCGTTTATTCACCGGCCATGACCGACTTCATCTTCATGGTCCGTGACACCAGCTATATGTTCGTCACCGGCCCGGATGTGGTGAAGACGGTCACCCACGAAGAGGTCACCCATGAGGAACTGGGCGGCGCCAGCACGCATACGGGCACGTCGGGCGTTGCTGACCGGTCTTTTGAGAATGATATGGAAGCGCTTTTGTATCTGCGCCGGTTCATCGATTTCCTGCCCGCCAACAACGAAGAGGCGCCGCCAACGCG
>CAZQPC010000502.1:0-2883 GCA_964595005.1 uncultured Magnetovibrio sp. | reverse complement strand
GCGCCGGCCGGCGGTTTCCAGACCAGGCAATAGTCGATGGCGGCCAGATCGGCCCCGCCCACGTCATCGGGCCAGACCAGAAACTCCAGTTCCGGCAGCTGCCGCGCTAGTTCGGCGCGCCAATCCTCGGCGCGGTCTTCTTCGGAGACGAACATCAGTTTCATGGGCCTAAACCGCCACCTTGCATTGTGTATGTTGTCTCCCCAGGCCTAGCGAAAACGCGCGGTTCGGGCAATCAATACGTGAGCGTGGTGACCTCCCTCCGGGGGACGGCAAAGACTTACGCGGCCCCACCGGGGCCACGTTCTTTGTCGTGTCACCGCGTAAGCGCGCATTGATCCTCCGGAGGGAGTTATCGGCATGTCGCCAACGGGCGTCGTGCGGGAAAATCGAAACGCGCCGCGTCTGTACCCGATGTACGCGGATGTACGCCAATGTACGCATTTCCGCGGCATCTCGAAAAAACCGCATGAATATCAACGGCTTGACCCGTGGACATTTGCGACCGAAAAGGCGACAAATGTCGCATATGTCTGCAAATGTCCGCCTTTCCGTCGTATTTATCATTGCTGACGTGCATCGGCCGCGGCCCATCGTGCGGGACCGCCATGCCATAACGGCGCGGAGCAAGCCCGAATGATCCCCCGGCGGGAAGCCGACGGGGCGAGAATAGGGCCGGCGCCCGCGTGTGGTGATGTGGTGCAGGGCGCCTTGATAGGGAGCTGTCCAGACTGGTTCGGCGGCACGAAAACTCGAACTTCGCATGCAATTTAACCCATTCGTCAGAATAAAATATATGTAATAGGAAATTATACCATAAATTGATGTTTTGTCAAGACTTTTCAGCATGCCAGTGGGTGTTGGCAACAGGGAGGACTACGGCTGTTCACAATTCAAGAACTGGCGCCAACCTGACACGCGACATGCCGATCTCCCGATGAGATTACCGATAATCGAACGTTATCGGGACGTGCGGGATGTCCGCTCTGCATCCGCAAGCTGACGTAAATCGACAGTTCGGGGAACTTCCGGGATTAGCCAAAAGGCGTCATTCGCTGAGTTGGCGTCAAATGTCGGCTTTCTGATCAGAAACCTGACGTCGGAGGTTCCGCTCTTAATGGGCTGGAGACGACGCTGAGCTGACTTACAGTATCCCAAGTTGATCGCAGGGCGGTTCAAGTGTTACTAGAACGCCTACCAAAAAGCCGAAGGTATTAGTTTGACGTCTGCAGGAGCGCATCGGTTCCAATGTCAAAAACCGGCCTCCCCGAACTTGAGATTGTGTCGGAACAGACGGACTTGGATGCGGCGGATTAACTAACGGTCAAGAGCAAATTGTATGTCCAAGACCACTCAAACCATATTCCACATCAATGCGTTTGCTACACGGTCGTTTGCCGGAAATCCAGCTTCTGTGTTTCCGCTCGACAGCTGGGTCGACGATAAACTGATGCAGATGATGGCAGCCGAAACCGGCATGACTTGCGCATTCTTTGTCGGTCAAGATGGTCACTACGAGATTCGATGGTTTACACCGGCGACCGAAATCAAGGGTATATGTGGACATGGCACCTTGGCCGCTGCCTATGTGATTGCAAATGAACTCGAGGACAGTTCCCAGGAACTGACTTTTCATGTTGATAGCGGAAAGCTCAAAGTGCGCCGCCAGACAGACGGTGGCTTCATTTTCGATTTGCCGGCTTTGAATCCCAGGTCGATGACGGAACCGCCAGGCATCGAGGAAGTATTAGGATGTCAACCGGAAGAAGTCCTGGGTGATTTGGATATAATTTTCGTCCTCTCTTGCGAGCGGGCCGTTCGCGAGTTCGTTCCCAATCTTGACCGGCTTGTAGAACTACCCCTGCGCGCCGTTATTGTTACTGCACCCGGAGACAGTGTCGACTTTGTGTCTCGGTGGTTCGGGCCAAAACATGGTGACGGTGAGGACGTCGGATTCACAGGATCCGCCCACTGTTCGCTGGTTCCATATTGGTCTTCTCGATTGGGGAAAACGAAATTGACGGCTAGTCAGCTTTCACCTCGTGGAGCAACACTTGACTGTCAGCTACACCGAGACCGTGTTTTGTTGTCGTGCTTTGCGATGAAATACATGCAGGGTCAGGTATTTCTGTAAGATGTCACTGTAGCTCGCGATCAAATCGAAAAGGAACGGGTGAACCTTGATGGCTGCTGGCTTTGGCACGTTCCGCAGCCCTGAGAATCGCTTCGCGCTTGAACTCCGCGCTGTACCGCTTATATCGCTTCGGCTTCGTCATCCGACACCTCCTAGCGCACGTTGCGCCTATTCTAGGTGTCCACTGAAACGGGGGAAAACCACATAGCCACATACGGAAGTTCGGTGATTTTTGGATAAGAACCGATAACTTGATCTTTAACTTCGCGCCTAGATCAACGATTTAATAAGGTTTGATAAAAAACTATAAATCGATATATTTCGATATATGGATCTAGAACTCACTATTGCAGCCCTCAATAACCCAACTCGGCGTGATATTTTGAGGTGGCTCAAGGACAGATCAAATTTTCCGCCAGCATTGCCGGAACACAGCGATCTGGAAGGTGTGTGCGTCCAGTACATTCAGGAAAAGGCCAATTTATCGCAATCTACAATTTCAAACTACATGGGATTGTTAAAGAAGGCCGGGTTGGTAGTTTCAGAGCGCCATGGTCAGTGGACGTTTTATCGGCGCGACGAAGAGGCCATTCAGAATTTTCTGAACGCGGCTGCGGATGAGCTACTGAAGTCATAGATCAAGTATGTCAGAGAACCATGAGAACGTATTGAGACAAATCGAAAAATTGAATAATCGAAATATATCGAAGGAGCATTGAAATGGCCCAGCAACCCGAAGTGATTGGAAC
>CAZQPC010000501.1:0-2914 GCA_964595005.1 uncultured Magnetovibrio sp. | reverse complement strand
AAATTCCGACGTCAAATTTGACAGCCGAGTCCCGCGCACAACAGGTTTTTGTTATTTTCCTGCATCGTCGCCGTGGGCGTTGACTTGGCGGAACGGTTGGCGATGATTCCGGTCGAAAATAAACGACTGCGGCCCCGCAAGGATGGTTCGCGGCAGAGGCCGGGACAATAATCATGAGCAGATCACCTTATTCGCAGGTGCCGTCCCGCGGATTCTGGAAAACGGGCGTCGCTGGGCAAAACCCACAGAATATATCTGACATTTACAGAAGCAAGTTTGCCATTTCACGCGGCGACGCAATTGCGACGGCGGGCAGCTGTTTTGCCCAGCACATCGCGCGCCACCTGCGGCAACGAAAATTCAAAATACTGCAATACGAACCTGCGCCGCGCGGGATGCGCGCCGAATCCGCCAGAAAATACGGTTTCGGTCTCTATTCCTGCCGGTACGGAAACATCTACACCGCGGCCCAGATGCTGCAGCTGGCGCAAGAGGCATTTGGAAGGCACATCCCGGCGGATCGTGTGTGGGAGAACAATGGCCGTTATTTTGATTCTCAACGTCCGAATGTCGAGCCGGGCGGGTTCGAAACCGCGGACCAGGTTTTGATGTCGCGCGAAAGGCATCTGGCAAATGTGCGTCGGATGTTGCTTGAGATGGATGTGCTGGTGTTCACATTTGGTCTGACCGAAACCTGGGTTCACACTGACAGCGGAACTGTTTTTCCCACTGCGCCGGGTACAATTGCAGGCAGTTTTGATGAGAAAAAGTACCGGTTTCACAATTTCTCCTATTCCGAAGTCTTGCGCGATTTTGTCCGTCTCAAACGGTTGCTGAAACGAGCGCGAGAGCGAAAGCGAAAGCTGCGCTATATCGTAACGGTGTCTCCGGTGCCGCTGACGGCTACGGCCACGGGCGAGCATGTACTGGTCGCATCTACCTATTCGAAATCCGTTCTGCGAAGCGTGACCGGCGAATTGATGCAGACCCACCGGGACGTCGACTATTTCCCGTCCTACGAGTTGATCACCGCCCCGGTCACACGCGGTATTTTTTTCGAACCCAATCAGCGCGGCATCACAGAGGCCGGGGTCAACACGGCGATGTCGGCGTTTTTGGCCGAGCATGATCCGCAAAGTGGGAATGATATAGACGAGCTGACCGAAAATTCCGCGCTGCCCGCAAATTCCGCGCCGTCCGCGATCGTGAAATCCGACGAGGAAATTGTGTGTGAAGAGGCGATGCTGGAGGCCTTTCAAACATGAGCGAATGTTCCCTAGTTCATGAAAAGATCGGCACCCGTCCGGCGGAGCAATCGACACAGCGAATTTGCGTTATGGGAAATTCACATGTGGCGGCGCTGAAAGGCGGATGGAGCGAAGGTGCACCGGTTCGAAACGATCTGGAGTTGGATTTTTTCGGCGCATTGTCCGACGGAATGTTCAGTCTGGGGCTTGTCGATGGAAAGCTGGAGCCGCTTGAACCTGAGGCCGCAATATTCTTTCGCAACATTTCCGGGCTTGGCACCGGGGTATCGCCTGAAAAATATGACGCCTTTATTCTTTGTGGAATGGGGATGTTCCTGACCAGCGTATTCAAAAGCTACGAACTGTTCGCCACGCCGGGTACACGCAAAACGGATGCGCCCCATTTTGTAAGCGACGCCTGCATTCACGATTTGGCTTGGGACCAGATCGACGGCTCTATGATGATGCACTGCGCGCGCCTGGTGCGATCGGTAACGGACAAACCCGTTTTTCTGGTGTGGCAGGCGTTTTGGTCAGAGACCTTGTTTGACATTCAATGGCGCCGCGACCAGATGAAACCGATCTTGAAAAACGGTGATCAGGCATACATCCGGACAGCTATGGCCGATACCGGCGGCCGATTGACGGACGAAGGATTTGCCGTACTGACACAGCCCGAACACACGGTCGCGGACGGTGTTATGACCAAGGCCGAATTTTCACGCGGGTCGGTGCGGTTCCGGCAAAGCATGGACCAAAAACATCGCGAAAATGATGTTTTCCATATGAACAGTGCATATGGGCGCGCCTGCTGGGAGGCATGGCTGACCTGACGCGTGTCGACGCAGTTTGGCCGCCGACTATTTCAGAGTTGCCTCGGTTTCGTCGCGCAATCGTCTAAGGTCGTCAATGGTTTCATCAAGCTGCGCGCGCTGGTTTTCAAGCGCGGACAGTTGGCGATCAGCATATTCGACGAATGTTTCGTATTGCTGCCGCGTTCCCTTCTGTTCGTAAATTTCCAGCCACTGGCGGATTTCCTCCAGGCTGAACCCGAACCGCCGCCCACGCAGGATCAGGGTCATGCGGGCCTGCTCGCGCGGGCCGTAAAACCGGCTGCGGCCTTCGCGCTCCGGAGACAGCAGCTCGATATATTCGTAGTAGCGCAAGGTTCGCGGGGTCACTTCGTAAGTGGCGCACATTTCCTTGAACGGCAATTTTTTATCCGGCATGGCTTTTGCGGCCTCCGATGACGCACGGTCAGCCTAAAAGCGAAACCGGACCGGATCAATTCCCGCGCCGCGACTTTCTTAGTTCAGAAAGCCAGGTGCCAACAGATAAAAGCCGTAAGCCACAATCAGCGCCGGTATTGCGGAATATAGCGTTGCGACCACTGCCGCCCGCGGATTAAGCGCGATGGCCGGGAACAGCGCATCGCCATCGTTAGAGATCGCGTTGCCAATCAGCGCCGAGAATGGGATGACACCGTTGATATAAAGCGTCGTCACCAGCACCTGTGGACCACAACCGGGGATGAAACCCACCGCGATGGCGATCAGCGGCAGAACCGGGGCGATGGACGAAAACCAGTCCTCAAGATTCAAGCCGGCGAAAACAGCCAGGTAATCATAGGCCAGATAGGCACCGATCACCCAAACCGAGATAAAGCT
>CAZQPC010000500.1:0-2925 GCA_964595005.1 uncultured Magnetovibrio sp. | reverse complement strand
GCGCACCCGTGCGATTTGACCTCTCTCAGCGCGCGACTGGCGTCGCCAGTGATGCCGGGTGACGCCATCGATCTGGCGGCGACAACGGACGCCAACAGCGTCGATTTCGAAGCCCTGGTCGGAGAGACCGGCGTTTTGAAGTCGGGACAGGCGACATTCGACTGAATTGACCGAGATTGGGGTGGATGGTCCGCCCCGGACACGACGACAACGAAGGAAACGGAGGATACGAAGATGACCATGAAGACATTTGGACTTGCCGTGGCAACGGCGGCGGCCTTCGCCACCACGTCGGCGGCCTTTGCCGACACCATCAAGATCGGCGACATCAACAGCTATAAACGTCTGCCGGCGCACACCATCCCCTACAAGCGCGGCGCGCAGTTGGGAATTGAGCACATCAATGCCGGCGGCGGCCTTCTGGGTAAGCAGGTCGAACTGGTTTCCCGCGATGACCAAGGCAAGCCCGGCGAAGCGGTAAAGATCGCCGAAGAGCTGTTCACCCGCGACGGCGTGGCTTTGATCTCGGGCTCGCTTTTCAGCCACATCGGTCTCGCCCTGACCTCCTACGCCGGTCAGAAAAAACGCCTCTACCTGGCCGCCGAACCGCTGGCCGACGCCCTGGTCTGGGCCAAGGGCAACCGCTATACCTTCCGCCTGCGCCCCTCGACCTACATGCAGGCGGCCATGTTGGCGGAAGCCGCGGCCGGCAATTCGAAGGCCAAGAAGTGGGCCACCATCGCGCCCAACTATGCTTACGGGAAAGACGCCGTGGCGGCCTTCAAGAAAGTGCTGAAATCGATCCGCCCGGACGTGCAGTTCGTCACCGAACAATGGCCGGGTCTGTTCAAGATCGACGCCGGCGCCGAGGTGCAGGCCATCGAAGCGGCCAAGCCCGATGCCATCTACAACGTCACCTTCGGCGGCGATCTGGCGAAATTCGTCCGCGAAGGCGACCTGCGCGGCCTGTTCAAGGGCCGTCTCACACTGGGTCTGTTGACCGGCGAGCCGGAATACCTGGACCCCCTGAAGGGCGACGCGCCCAAGGATTGGGTGGTCACGGGCTATCCCTGGTACGCCATCAAGGACGCGGCGCATCAGAAGTTCGTCGATGCCTATCGGAAGAAGTGGAACGACTATCCGCGCATCGGCTCCATCGTCGGCTACAACACCATGCTGTCCGTTGCCGCGGCCATCAAGAAGGCCGGTTCCACGGATACGGAAAAGCTGGTTGATGCCTTTGAAGGTCTGGATGTCGATAGCCCCATGGGCAAGATCCACTACCGCAAGATCGATCACCAATCCACCATGGGTGCCTGGGTCGGCAAAATCGCCGTCAAGGATGGCAAGGGCATGATGGTCGATTGGTCCTTCAAGGACGGCGCCAAGTACCTGCCGTCCGACGCCGAAGTGATGAAATTGCGGCCGGCGAAGTAACCTCCCTGTGACCGGCGGGGCGTGCGCATCTGCGTACGCCCCGTCAACTACCCCGGCATTGACGACTTGAGGCACCCCGCATGGGTTTCTATTTCGCCCAACTGTTGACCGGCATGTCCAACGCCGCCGCCTTGTTTTTGGTGGCCTCGGGACTGTCGATCATTTTCGGCGTCACCCGGGTGGTGAACTTTTCGCACGGCTCGCTGTACATGCTGGGTGCCTATATCGCGTACTCTTCGATGACCGTGTTGCCGGGCATTATTGGTTTCTGGGCCTCAATCCTGGTCGCCGGTCTGGCCGTCGGCCTGATCGGCGTGATCATTGAGGTCTGCGTCCTGAAACCCATCTACAAGGCGCCGGAGTTGTTTCAACTGGTCGCCACTTTCGGTGTTATTTTGGTTGTTCAGGATTTGGCCCTGCTGGTCTGGGGGCCGGAAGACCTGTTCGGTCAGCGCGCGCCCGGTTTCGAAGGTATCGTGCGGATCTTCGGTGAGCCCGTGCCGACCTATGATTTGGTGCTGATCGCGCTTTCCGCGATTGTGCTCATCGGGCTCTGGTTCCTGTTTTCGAAAACCCGCGTCGGCGTTCTGGTCCGGGCCGCCACCCAGGACCGGGAAATGGTCGCGGCCCTGGGCGTCAACCAATCCATTCTGTTCTCCGGTGTGTTCTTCCTGGGCGCCTTCCTGGCCGGCATCGGGGGTGCGGCACAACTGCCGAAGGGCAGCGCCAACCTGTTGATGGATTTCGGCATCCTGGCGCCGATTTTCGTTGTCGTCGTCACAGGCGGCATGGGCTCCATTTGGGGGGCCTTCGTGGCCTCCATGCTGATCTCCGTCCTGCAGGTCTACGGAATCCGATTTTTGCCCAATTCGACCCTGGTTTTGATGTTCGTCGTCATGGCCGTGGTTCTGGTGACGCGGCCCTGGGGCCTATTCGGCAAGCCCGAAGCGGCCGGCGAGCATGGCTCGCAAGGCCCGCCGCCGAAGCCCTATCGGGAATTGGAGGCAACCGGCAAGATCATCGTTGCCGCGGTCATCGCCGCCTTGGCCCTGGTGCCCTTCTCCGGAATTAATTTCCTCGCGGTTCTGTTCGCCGATGTGATCATTTTCTGCCTGTTTGCCGCCAGCCTGCATTACATCCTGGGCGTCGGCGGCCTGGTGTCATTCGGCCACGCTGCCTTCTATGGCGGCGGCGCTTACGTTGCAGCCCTGTTCGTGCAGTACGCGGGCACGCCCATGGAACTGGCGATCATGCTGGCGCCCCTGGGCGCGGGGTTGGCGGCGCTGATCATCGGCTGGTTCTGCGTCCGCCTGACCGGCGTCTATTTCGCCATGCTGACCTTGGCCTGCGCGCAGGTGATGTGGTCCATCGTCTTCCAATGGGGCGAGGTCACCGGCGGCGACGACGGGATGTTGAACATTTGGCCGTCGAAATGGGCCAGCGACCCGGCAGTCTACTATTATCTGGTGCTGGTGCTGGGCGTCGGCG